>CAZZZU010000215.1:0-1580 GCA_964658805.1 uncultured Steroidobacteraceae bacterium | reverse complement strand
CGCCCGGCGCGGCGGCACCCACAGAGACCGCCGTCATCGCGCCGAAAGCAAGCACGGCACCGGCCTGCGCAGTGAAAGTCGGTATCATCCGCGTATGTTGCCATGGCTTTCGGCGGGAATGTTGCGGCCGAAGTATCAGGTTTGGCTGTTTGTCGGGGTGCTGCTGTGCAGCGGATGTTCACTCTTTCGTCCGCATTACGAACGTCCCACGGTCACCGTGGTCAACGTCACCCTGCGCAAGGGAAACGTGTTTTCTCAAACGCTGGCGGTACGCTTCAACGTGTCGAATCCCAACGCCAGGCCCTTGCCGGTGCGCAGTCTTCACGCCGATGTCAGCGTCGCCGGGGAGGCGATCGCCAGCGGTAGCAGTGATCGTGCGTTCGTGGTTCCCGCGAATGGCGAGCAACAGTTCGACATGACGATCACGGCCAACCTGGCGCTGGTGTTGCTCAAGATCGGTAACCGTCTCGGTGCGCATGCTGACTCGATCGACTACCAACTGGACGGCGCGGCGAGTGTCGATCTGCCCTTCGTGCACAACCTGCCGTTCCATCAATCCGGCTCTCTGGCGCTTCGGTAAAATATTGAATTTGTTAGCTTTTGCGCACCGGTAGCGCGCGCGCCGGCCGGGTCTTTGCGGGTGCATTCTGCTAAGATCAGGCGCTAAAGTTTAATTTCGCGCCTGCCCCGGCATCAGCCGACGGGTGTCCGAAGGGTCCCATGGCTGCCTCGCCGTACGAACAACTTGAACAAGAATTTCGCCGCCTGCATGCGTTTCGTGGGGCGTTGTCGCTGCTGCGGTGGGATGCAGCCGTCATGATGCCGCGCGGCAGCGCGGACGTGCGCGGCGAACAGCTCGCGGCGCTCGAGACCGAGCATCACGCGCTACTGACCACGCCCAAGGTGGCGCGACTGCTCGAGCGTGCTGAAGCCGCCGCCTCGCAACTCGATGATTGGCCGCTTGCGAACCTGCACGAGATGCGTCGCCAGCGCGACCATGCCATCGCAACCCCGCCGTCGCTGATCGCGCGGCTCGCGAAGGCCACCGCGCGAGCCGAGGTGTATTGGGTCGAAGCCAAGAAGGCCAACGACTTCAAATTGTTTGCGCCGCACCTGGAAGAGGTGGTCCACCTGGTGCGCGACAAGGCCGCACTGCTCGGCCAGGCTCGCGGTATGGCGCCGTATGACGCACTGGTGGACGGCTTCACGCCCGGCATTTCGACCGCTGACATCGACACCATCTTCAAGGCTCTGGGGCGCAAGCTCCCTGGCCTCATCAACGCTGCCATCGAGGTGCAGGCCAACGCTGCGCCGGTTCCGCTCACCGGCAAGTTCAACGTCGCGCGCCAACGTTCGCTGTCGGTCGAGGTGCTGAGGGCGCTTGGTTTTCCGTTCGATCGCGGCCGCCTGGACGAGAGCGAGCACCCCTTCACCGAAGGCGTGCCAGGCGACATTCGCGTCACGACCCGCTTCGACCCGAGCGACCCGTTCTCGGGGCTCCTGGGGGCGGTGCACGAAACCGGCCACGCCATGTATGACCTTGGGCTGCCGCTGAAGTGGCGCGATCAGCCGGTCGGCCG
>CAZZZU010000214.1:0-1690 GCA_964658805.1 uncultured Steroidobacteraceae bacterium | reverse complement strand
TACCGCGGGCCGGCAATGTCTGCGCCGCTTATGGCTGATCGTGCATGAGCCAGCGCCTTACGAGGATCCTGCGCCCGGCTCCCCGATCGACCTCGGGCAGGAGATCGGCCGCAAGGCCCACCTGCTATTTCCCGGCGGCGTCTTAGGGCCCGTCAGGAAATAGCCGAATCGGGTTTGGCTGAGAGTTAGGTGGGGGGATTCCCAGGTCACGGAGCGACTTCGTAGCGTGCCGGGATGATCGACACCAGTGCCATTCATGACCGCTTTGTTGCGCTTTCAGCGCATCTTGACGAACGCGGACGTCGCTCGTTTGCTGCCGCCGAGGCGATGTCCGCCGGGTATGGCGGTATCGCCGCCGTGGCCCGGGCGACCGGCATCGCGCCCAGCACGATCGGCCGAGGCTTGGCAGAACTGTCTGACGTCTCGGCGGTGCCTGCCGATCGCACTCGTCGCGTGGGCGGCGGGCGCAAAGCCCTGACCGCGACGGACCCGTCGCTGTTGGCGGATTTGCTTGCGCTGGTAAGCCCAAGTGAGCGTGGCGACCCCATGTCGCCCTTGCGTTGGACCTGCAAAAGCCTGCGCCGCCTGGCCGTCGAATTATGCGCGATCGGGCATAAAATCAGCCACACCGTCGTGGGTGAATTGCTCAAGGCAGAAAAATTCAGTCTGCAAGCCAACCGCAAGACCCGTGAGGGCGACAGCCATCCGGACCGCGATGCGCAATTCACCCACATGAACGCGCGTGTCAGCCAAGCATTGGCCGAGCAGCAGCCGGTGATCTCGGTGGATACGAAAAAGAAGGAGCTTGTGGGCGACTTCAAGAACGGCGGCCGGGAGTGGCGCGGCCAAGGCGATCCCGAAGCCGTGCGCGTGCATGACTTTCTGATCAAGCAGCTTGGCCGCGCGGTGCCATACGGCATCTACGATCTGGCCGCCAATGCTGGCTGGGTCAGCGTCGGCATCGACCACGACACGGCGCAATTCGCCGTGCAAACGATCCGCGGTTGGTGGCACAGTGTCGGTTCCAGGCGCTACCCCAACGCACATCACCTGACGATTACCGCCGATGGCGGCGGCAGCAACGGCTCGCGCGTGCGGCTATGGAAACGCGAATTGCAACGCCTCGCCGACGAACTCTGCATCGATATCCGGGTCCATCACCTGCCTCCAGGGACCAGCAAGTGGAATAAAATCGAGCACCGGCTGTTCTCGTTCATCACCATGAACTGGCGTGCCAAACCGTTGGTCAGCTATCGCGTGATTGTCGATTTGATCAGCGCCACCACCACTGACACCGGACTGAGCGTGCGGTGTGAACTGGACAGCAACACCTACACGAAAGGGATCGTGGTGACAGATGGAGAAATGGCCGAGATCAACATCACACGCGACGAGTTCCATGGCGAATGGAACTATACAATACGACCCCGCAATAGCCTAAACGACGCACTTATTTCCTGACGGACCCTTAGCCGAGGTTCGGACGGGGGCGGAATAATGGCAGTCTGGGCAATATCAACCGTTTCTTTTACCCGTTCTCGCCGCTGCGTCGAACGAATGGGAGATTTTCAGCACGATTGTTATGAGACCGCCTTGTTCCATGCCGGACATTCGGGATGACTGCACACCCGGCGTCGCCGCAACCGCGCAAGCCAGACTGTGATGAGCTAGGAGTTTGGATTTCGGTCCG
>CAZZZU010000213.1:0-1778 GCA_964658805.1 uncultured Steroidobacteraceae bacterium | reverse complement strand
TTCTCGGTGAGCGCCATCGCATGCTCATTATAATTCAGCCCACATGCCGAAACGTTCGAAAAGCAGTGCCCGATGGCTCCAAGAGCATGCCAATGACGAATACGTCAAGCGTGCCCAAAAAGAAGGCTGGCGCTCACGCGCAGTCTACAAGCTGGAAGAGATCAATGCGGCCGATCGGCTGCTGCGCTCGGGAATGCGCTGCGTCGATCTGGGCGCTGCGCCCGGCGGTTGGAGTCAGTTTGCGGCCCGCGCCATCGGGGGAACGAGTCGCATCGTGGCGACTGATATTTTACCGATGGATGCGATTGCAGGCGTAGAGTTCGTGCTGGGCGACTTTCGCGACGAGGCAGTATTGGCGCAGGTCCTGGAGCGGGTGGGGTCGGAAAAGGTCGACCTTGTATTGTCGGACATGGCCCCAAACATGGCTGGAATAGACGCCGTGGACCAGCCCCGCTCGATGTACCTGGCGGAGTTGGCTCTGGAATTCGCGGAGCGGGTATTGGCGCCGGGTGGCGATGCCCTCATTAAACTGTTTCAAGGTGCCGGTTTCGATCAGATGATCAGGGATGTGCGGGGACGGTACGGCAAGGTGGCGACCAGAAAGCCAAAGGCGTCACGGTCCCGAAGTTCAGAGATCTATCTGTTGGCGCGGCAGTTTGGGATGGTGTAAGTTCGGATGGAAGTCAGTAGTGTGATTACGACCGTAGGTGATACTTGAACGATCTGACCAAGCAAATTCTTCTTTGGGTTGCGCTCGCAGTCATTCTGCTCGCGATTTTCAGCCAGTTCGGCATGCGGGCCAGTCAGCCTGCCACGATCGACTATTCCACGTTCCTCTCCGAAGTGAAGAGCAACAATGTGGACTCGGTAGTGCTCAAAGGGGAGGTCATCGAAGGTAAACGCCGCTCGGGCGACCAGTTCCTGACCTATAACCCCGAAACCAGCAATACGGCCTTGATCGGCCAGTTATCCACCCAGGGCGTCAAATTCCGCGGCGAACCGCCGAAGCAGCAGTCGGTGTTGCTGCAGTTGCTGATTTCGGCATTCCCGATCCTGATACTGATTGGCTTCTGGGCCTACTTCATGCGCCAGATGCAGGGTGCTTCCGGTGGACGCGGCGCGATGTCCTTCGGCAAGAGCCGGGCTCGGCTGCTGGGCGAAGATCAGGTCAATATCACGTTTGCGGACGTTGCCGGCGTCGAGGAAGCAAAGCAGGAAGTGGTCGAAATCGTCGATTTCCTGAAGGATCCCGGCAAGTTCCAGAAACTTGGCGGCAAGATCCCCAAAGGTGTGTTGATGGTGGGCTCCCCTGGCACGGGCAAGACCTTGCTGGCGCGCGCGATTGCGGGTGAAGCCAAAGTTCCGTTCTTCACCATCTCTGGTTCGGATTTCGTGGAAATGTTCGTCGGTGTCGGCGCGTCACGCGTGCGCGACATGTTCGAGCAGGCCAAGAAGCACGCGCCCTGCATCATCTTCATCGATGAAATCGATGCGGTCGGCCGCCATCGCGGTGCGGGTTTGGGCGGTGGTCACGACGAGCGTGAGCAAACCCTGAACCAGCTGTTGGTCGAGATGGACGGGTTCGAGGGCAACGAGGGCATCATCGTGATCGCTGCGACCAACCGCCCGGACGTGCTTGACCCGGCTCTGTTGCGCCCGGGCCGCTTCGACCGCCAGGTGGTCGTACCGCTGCCTGACGTGCGCGGCCGTGAACAGATCCTCAAGGTCCACATGCGCAAGGTGCCGCTCGGCGACAACGTCAAGCCGGCGGTCATCGC
>CAZZZU010000212.1:0-1797 GCA_964658805.1 uncultured Steroidobacteraceae bacterium | reverse complement strand
AGTCCTTGGGTAACTAGAGCATGATCACGCTGAGCGGTACGTTCAGAGCGTGTGAATCATGCGATAAAACAAAGAGCTAGACCGTTTTTAGGTAACACCGGCATAACGCCGGGCAGCGGCCTGTGTCAGGCCGGCTGCCCGGGGCGGCGGACCAGGTCCGGTAGCGGTGGCACAACAAGCTGGCCGGGCACGCTGAGCCGGCTTCCTAGGTAGTCCCAGAACGCCACACCGTGCTTGGCACATGTTTTGGCCAGCCCAAGGAAGGCATCCCGGCAATCGCGTCCGGCATCGCTGCGGGTTCCCGCACTGAGCTTGCGGCGGGTCACCTGGCAGCGGATGTCGTTCTCCGAACCATTGGTGTGCAGCGGGATTTCCGGCCGCTCCAGCACCATGAGCAGTTCGGCCTTGTTGGCCCACAGCCGCTTCAGAAGCCGATCCAGCGTGACAAAGCCAGTGCGGCGGCGGAAGATACGATCGAACCGCGCCCGTAGTGTGAGCCGGCGTTCTTTGCTTGGATTGGTTCGGTAGAGCTTCAGATCGGCATAGAAGTTCCAGATCAGGCCGCGCACGCGCTGCTGAGCGGCACGTTGCTGATCCGTGAAGGTGTCCAACTTATGCACCAACCGTTCCGCATGCACCCAGCACAGGGCATGACGTCCGACAGCAAATTGCCCGGCATCATCGCTCAGCAACACGGCATCGCGCAGAAAGCCATGTGCGTGGATGCTGCCCCATTGTGCCCCTTCGGTGACGATCTGCCTGGGGTCCTGGATGACCGCCACGCCAGCCGTCTCGGGCGCGGTGATGCCAAGCTGGTCCAGATGCGCATCCCACTCGGCCTCATCGGCGAAACTGGTCACGCCGGCCGCGGCCAGACGGGCGATCAGGGGACCAGCCAGCCCGCGGCTGCGCAAATAGGTGAAAGCCGCCTCGTTCAATACGTAGTCGGTATGTCCAGCACGCAGCAGGTCCAGGAAGTTCAGCCGGCTCTTCGAGGATCGTGTGCCGAACCAGGTGAAGCGGTCGTTGCCGATCTGCGTGCAAAACCCGTTCTTTGCTTTGTGCCGCGCGCCGGTGTCATCAACCGACACCCAGGGCGAGGTTTCCAGGCCCGCGCGCAGCACCGCGCGGTTCTCGTCGAGGAAACCATCCTGCTTCTCAATCAGCAGCCGTTGGATCTCGCGTTCGGAGATCCCAACGCCAATCGAATGGAGCAGTGCCGTCAGACGAGGCAGCGTGGTCTGGCCCTGGTGATACTGCATCAACACAAAGCGGCGCAGGTTCGGGCCGAAATGTCCCTTGGTTCCCTCGGGCAGCGGAGCGACGATCGTCTGACCGTCCGGCGTGACCCATCGCTCGCAGCGATAGCGGACCGCCTGCACCGAGACGACAAGCTCCTGCACCTGATAGGTTTCGTAGCCCTTGAAGCGCGATCCGGCCGGGGCTGTGGCCTTGATGATCCGATCCTCAACGACAACACAGGGACGGATCTTGCCGCGGCCCCGGCGTTTCTCACGCTGGACCGGATTGACCGGTTCGGTGGCCTTCTCCATGCCGCTGGGTTTGATGTCCGGACGGCCTTTCAGTCCCTTCAGTCGAGCGATCTCTTCACGCAGTTCGACATTCATTCGTTCCAGGTCGGCCACCTTCGCAAACAGGACAACCACCAGCTCTTTCAGCTGGACGGGCGTCAAAACGTCGAGGGCGGCGGGCGGCTTCATACATAGCTTACATCGGACCCCGCCGCCTCGCACCAAACGAAAAATGCGTCTGTGCCCGGGGTTTTGCCAGTGTTAC
>CAZZZU010000211.1:0-1998 GCA_964658805.1 uncultured Steroidobacteraceae bacterium | reverse complement strand
GACTCGCAGAATCTGCAAATCAGCGTGGAATCTGATGCTGTTAGCGTTTATGGTCGGACACTAGCTAATTAACTTGTCCTGTTTATGTAGCACATCAATTGTCCGCTTGTTCCGATCCTGTTCCCTGCATCATGCCGGATCGGGGTCGGGGCCGTTCTGGCGGAATTTCAGAACGCCGATCTACGCATCGGTTGAGAGACCGCTTGCTCTACCAGCACATATGGGCATCTCCTTGCTTTCGCTGATGTGGCGCCTGTGGAATTGTGGGTAACCCGCTTGGGTTATCCATAAATCCACAGGCCGCTTGCTGACTTTCCTCATGCTGGCACCACCGACGCCGGAGTTTGCGGCAAACCCGCGCTGTCATAGCGGCCAAGGCAGCGGCGGCCGTGAAAGATCGCCAGCGTCCCGTCGGGATATTGATGCACCTTCACGCGCGCACGCACGAAATGCGCGCGCAGCGGACTGGGCGGGATTTGCAGCCGCATCCGGTTGAACGCCACCGTGTTGTCGTTGCCGACCTCGCGATCCTCCCGCACACACAGGATCTCCTTCAGATCGACGCCGGGGATGGCGACAAAAGCCGAGCCGTCCTGTTCCGCCTTCACGGCAAAGCGGAGATTGTGCGCTGGAATATAGATATCGTGGATGAACGCGTTGGCCGCGGCGACGGTGGCGATCCGGGCCAGTGCTAGTTCGTTCACCAGCCGGTCCTGAAGCGTGTCGAACAAACGCTCGGACCGGCCGCGCGCTTGGGGCGAATAGGCGGCGATATGTTCGACCCCCAGATGCGCCAGTGCGCGGCCAACCTGCGTCGGTGACTTGCGGTCGACTTTGCCGCCAGTCTCTGGCGTATAGAAGTAATGAGTGCCTCTGTCAGTATAGAGGCTCAATGGCAAGCCATGCCTGCCGAATACTTCGAGTAATGCCTTGAAGGTCGAATCGGTGCCTTCCTCGGCCAGCAGGAACGCCGAGTAGATCGTGTTCGTGGCGTCGTCCATCGTCACGATCAGGTCCAACGCGTCAAGGCCCGCGACCCACACATGGCGCGAGCCGTCTTGATGCAGCATCATCCCGGGCAGCGGACGGCGCGGACGCTTGCGGCGGTGCGCGCCGCGTGTCTTCGCACGCATCAGCAGGCCCTTCGATTGCAGGAATGCCTTCGTCCAGGTGTAGCCCCAGGTGAACTGGTGATCGCGGACCAGGTGCTCATGGAAATGCCGGGCGGTAAACCTGTTGTAGCGCGTGCGATACAGGGCTTCGACCTCCGCCGCGCGGCTGGCCGGAACGCGCTTGGCTGATACCCCGCCAAGCCGCCGATCCAAAAGCCCGGCATCACCCTCTTCTTCATAGCGGTGGCACCAGCGGCGGAAGGTCCGCTCGCTGACCCCAAGCAGTTCGGCGGCTTCGATCTGGTTGAATTCGCTTGCCTCATAGCGGTCAAGCACGCTCCGGAACTTGATCATACGCACACCCTGTCGGGCTTCCGTCCAGCGCATCCCAGGTCCCCAAAGCACCCAGTATCACCGGACAGATCGTGTGCTACCTAAACCGGACATATCGTGTGCTACCGACAGGCCGCCCGGCTGACCTTGACTTTGTCCATGGCGGTACGATCCGCCGCTTCGGTCGGCGACATTACCCCCTGGCGTCCGACCACCGCGAGCAACCGCCATTCCGGCATGGCGAGGCCGGACAGGTCGAGATGCTGTCGCGCAATCATGCGCGATACGCCATCAGCCGCAACAGCCAACCGATAGGGCAAGAATTCCTCAAGCCGGAATGTTTCGACGAGATCGACCGCGCTGTGTTGAACAGACCCCTTCATTTGAAACCACCCCAATACTTAGGGCATTATGCCGTCAAATATCATTTCGGCAACTACGCACTTCGGAAACCAAAAGGTAGGAACTCCGGCCCCGAGCCGTCCCTGCTACGACGATTTACTGCTGATTCTCGCTCAATATGTTACTATCAGGCATCCATCTGCCATCAATC
>CAZZZU010000210.1:0-2066 GCA_964658805.1 uncultured Steroidobacteraceae bacterium | reverse complement strand
CGCGCCCTCGTCCACGCCGCCCGCCAATACAAAATCCGTAGGTGCTTATGTGGCCTGCACGGGCAGCAGCGACGATACGGCGGGTTTTGCCAAGGCGTTGAAAGCAGCCAGCAACAATGCATTTACCCTGGTGGTGGATTGCCCGGTTACGTTGAAGATCGGCAGGGAATATCAGCGCAGCTTGTTCATCGATAACGGCACGAGCGTGCAGTTCACCAGCAACGGCAAGATGACCATCGACAACGTCATGGTGCCGGCCTTCGTTCTGGCCAACTCGAGCAAAATCACGTTGACGGATTGGAACGTGGAATATGACGGTGGTTTGCCGATGGATCCCGATGTGGGCGGCTACATGAGCAACGGTGTCTTTACGGCAGCGGGTGGTCACGTGCAACCCGCCGGTGCTTTCAACAACTTCGGCATCACCGGCTGGCTGGCGGCCAACCGTGGTGTCAAGTTCAACAACGTCACGTCAATCTGGGCAGGCGGTATCGTCCCCATGGCGGTGTTCTACCTGAGCGGCGACACTTCGGACGTCACGATTACCGGTCTGAAACTGTATGTTCCCCCGACCGCGGGTGTGGAGAAATTCATTCCGGTGGCCTTCTCGCTGACGGCGAACTTCAAGAGCAACCAATCCGTTACCTCAAGCACGCCGCGCACCTCGAAGTACGTGGCTGTGCCGCACGATCTGACGTTTTCGAACATCGATCTCGATGGCACCTATATGGGCTGGCTCGGCAATTCGCAGGATGTGCTGTTCGAGAACATCACGTCGCGTCGCTATGGCGACCTGCAGGACGCGCAGGGTAATAACGTCGGCGGCATTGGCAAGTGGTTCGCCCCGCCGCATCTGTTCTATCTAAACTATAACTTTGCCGGCGACCAGTCGCTCGCCAACACCAATCTGCAGCTGCGGAACATCAACGATCTGGGCATTCGTCTCGGCACGGCGCGGGACAAAGGCGGCTCGGATTCGACCAGCGGCTATGCAAATTCCCTCAAGATCGGCTGCAATGATTGTTACGTCGATACGTATAAATCGGCGCGACCGGATGGTGTGCTCGACGTATTGCGGTCGAATAACCTGACGATCTCCAATGTCCAGGCCTCGTATGATTCGAATTTCATCAACAATCTGTTCCCGGGCTGGCGTTTTCCCGGTGGCCCCTACAGCAATCTTACTTTTGAGAACATCAGCTTGACCGACACCGCTGCATCCGTGACGCGTGCGCCCATCGGTCCTGCCAATGCCGACAGCAACGTCAATCTGGTATTCACCAATGTCTCCGTTGCCATCAAGAAGTGGGCCGGCAGCGGCCTGCCGCTGCCCACGGTCTCGGGCACGGGCAACCAGGTGTCCTTGCAATACAGCTTCGCCTCCAACGGCTCGCGTCTGTCGAACTACCAAGCCGACCCTGCGCAGGTGACATTGCAGGCGACGCCCGCCACCTTGAGCGTCGGGCAGTCGATGTCCCTCAACTGGCAGGCGCGTGATGCCAACACTTGCGCGGCGACCAATGCTTGGTCGGGCAGCGTTGCGGTCAACGGCAATCGCACCGTCAAGATGACCACCGCGGGTAGCTTCGATTACACGGTAACCTGCCGCAGTGCCAGCACTACGTCGTCTGCAACGGTGCGCGTCGTCGTTCAATAAGCTTGAAGCGCGCGGGCGATGGCTCGCGCAGGGGCCTGCTACACTGCCGCGCAGTGAAACCGCTGCGACATTTGTTGCTCGTTACTCTGGAAGATCCGTACGATCCGCGCTCCTGGAGCGGCACGCCGTACAACATGCGACTCGCGCTCGAGAAGGAGATCGATCAGGTCTCCGTCCTCGCAAAGTTGCAACCGAAACGCAGTCTTTTAAATGGGGCGCTGCGTCTGGTTCTGGGTGGCAAACCGCCCCGCTATCCGCTCTACCTTACCGGGACGGCGCAGCGTGAGTTCGCCCGCCGAACGCGCCAGGCAGTCAAGGAGTTGAAACCCGATGCGGTGCTGGTCGTTTCGAGCCACTGCATCGTGCGCCTGGATGAGTTCGCGGTGCCCTTCTTCATGGTGTCGGATGC
>CAZZZU010000209.1:0-2067 GCA_964658805.1 uncultured Steroidobacteraceae bacterium | reverse complement strand
TTGGCATTGAGCCGCCGCCATTCACGCTGAGGCTGGGCGGGAATATTCCGCTGGGATCGGGACTTAGTTCTTCGGCGTCCGTGGAGGTAGCAACTGCGGTTGCGTTGCTGTGGCATGCCGGGGCGACGCTGCCGGGTGCCGAGATCGCTACACTCTGCCAGCGCGCCGAGAATGATTATGTCGACTCGCCCTGCGGCATCATGGATCAGTTCGTCGTCACCAATGCGGAGGCGGGACATGCCCTGCTGCTCAACACGCGCGACCTTACGTTCGAACTACTGCCGATGAATGCCGGCGGCCTGGCTGCATGCTGCGTCGTGATTGCGAACTCGGGTGTGAAGCATTCAATTGCCGGTGGGGACTATGGTTTGCGGCGGCGTGAGCTTGAGGCCGGGCAGACGGTTCTGCTGGCACAATTCCCCGCCCTGCGGGACCTGGGCGATGCGACGCTTGGGCAGCTTGCAGAGTGTGAAGGCGCGATGTCGCCTGAAAGTTTTCGGCGCTGTCGTCACATCATCAGTGAAAACGGGCGTGTGCGCGAAGCCAAGGAAGCAATGCTTGCGGGCGATCCCGAGCGGCTGGGCGAAGTGATGACGCGGGCACATGCGAGTGAACGCGACGACTTCGAATGCAGCGTGGAAGAGATCGATTTTCTGGTCGACACGGCGATCCATCTGGACGGCTGTTATGGCGCACGGCTTACCGGCGGCGGGTTCGGCGGCTGCACCGTGAACCTGGTCAAGACGGAGAACGCGGAGTCATTCAGCGCGGCGCTCCGCGAGGCTTACAGCCAACAGTTCAGTATCGCCGCTGACACTTATCTCTGCGAGGCTGTTGACGGTGCCGTCGCACGCAATCGTTCAGTCCAAAGGGAGGTCGCGTGATGCTGGATGTTTTCTCGCAGGCGCCGCATCGGCGATGGAATCCGCTGCGGCGGGAGTGGGTGATTGTTTCGCCGCAGCGCACGCAGCGGCCATGGCAGGGGCAGACGGAAGAGAAGAGTGCCGTCGCTGCGTTGACCTACGATCCTGCATGCTACCTGTGCCCCGGCAACACTCGCGCCGGAGGGCACGTCACGCCGAAGTATGCGGACACTTTTGTTTTTGATAACGATTACGCCGCGTTGAAGAGCGATGTGCCGGCAGCGAGCTTCGACCTTGAGAATGCCGGGTTGCTGCGTGCGAGCACCGAGAACGGCGTCTGTCGCGTGCTGTGCTTCGACCCTCGCCACGACCTTACGCTGGCGACGATGAGCGAGGAGTCCATCCGGCGCGTGGTGGATGTGTGGGCTGCACAGGAAGCCGAGTTGGGGGCGCGCGAAGAGATTCGCTACGTACAGATTTTTGAGAATCGCGGCGCTATGATGGGTGCCAGCAACCCGCATCCGCATGGCCAGATCTGGGCTACGGAACATATTCCGAACGAGCCCACGATGGAGCTTGCCGCGCAGCGGGAGTATATGGACGCGCATGGCGTGTCGCTGCTGAGCAGTTATCTGGAACTGGAGCTCAAGCAAGGGGAGCGCATCGTCGCACAGAATGAAAGCTGGGTTGCGCTGGTGCCGTTCTGGGCGGTCTGGCCGTTTGAGTTGATGGTGCTTCCGCGGGCAGCCGTGGCTACGCTGCGAGGTCTCGATGAGGCCGGCCGCGATGGCCTGGCGGCGATGCTCAAGAGCGTTACCGCGGGTTACAACCGGGTTTTCGATACGCCGTTTCCGTACTCGATGGGCTTCCACGCCGCGCCCTGCGACGGCGAGGCACATCCGGAGTGGCAGCTGCATGCGCACTTCTATCCACCGCTGCTGCGCTCGGCTACGGTGCGCAAATTCATGGTCGGATTTGAGCTGCTCGGCGGACCGCAACGCGACATTACACCGGAGAGCGCCGCGGCCACGCTGCGTGAGTGCATTTCGGGCTAAACGAAAATCGAGCAACACACTGAGCGCAGAAGCTGGCATGATTGTGTGTCGGCAACGCAGGTCGTTTCAAGACTCGCCATGCGCCCAGGAGTTCCCGAAATGTCGCTTTCCTTCCGTCTCTTGCTCAAGTCGCTCGCGCTGGCTCTCTG
>CAZZZU010000208.1:0-2112 GCA_964658805.1 uncultured Steroidobacteraceae bacterium | reverse complement strand
ACGACTTCGAGGACGCCTGCCTGTTGCGACTGAAGCAACTCGTGCCGTCCGGCTGGAGCCTGTCCGTAATTCTGTGTGCGAGGCATAACCAACGCCAAGGAGGCGTATTATGCCAAGCCGAGCCAAAAAGCTGGACCGTGATGTAGCCAGACTGCCGTCGATCCCGAAAGAGCTGGTCGCCCAATTCCTGACCGGTCCGATGACCGGAGAGGCGATCAACGCGGCGGGGATCGCGTTCAAGCAGGCGCTGATCGAGGCGTCACTGAACGCCGAACTGACGCACCACCTCGGCTACGCGCCGGGCGCGGAGCGGCCGGCGTCCGCGAGCAACCAGCGCAACGGCGTCACCGCCAAGACGGTGCTGACGGGCGATGGCCGGCTGCGGATCGAGACACCGCGCGACCGTGATGGCAGCTTCGAGCCTTTGCTGGTGCCCAAGCATGCGCGCCGGTTCACCGCGTTCGACGACAGCATCGTGGCGTTATATGCACGCGGCCTGACGGTGCGCGAGATCCAAGGCTATCTGGCTGAAAGCTACGGCACTGAGGTGAGCCCCGACCTGATCAGCACGGTGACCGACGGCGTGCTGGCGGAGGTCACGGCCTGGCAGGCCCGGCCGCTGGAGACAGTGTATCCGGTGGTGTTCTTCGATGCATTGCGGGTGAAGGTCCGGGAAGACAACGTGGTGCGCAATAAAGCGGTATACTTGGCCCTGGGGGTCCGTCGCGACGGCTCGCGCGAGATACTGGGGCTTTGGATCGAGACCACCGAGGGTGCCAAGTTCTGGATGAAGGTGTTCAACGATCTGAAGGCCCGCGGCGTCAGCGACATCCTGATCGCGGTGACCGATGGGTTGACGGGGATGCCGGCGGCGCTGGCGGTGGTTTTTCCCCGGACCACGTTGCAAACCTGCATTGTGCACCTGATCCGCAACAGTCTGGATTACGCCAGTTGGAAGGACCGCAAACAGCTGGCCGCGGCACTTCGCCCAATCTATGCGGCCGTCAGCGCCGAAGCTGCCCTGGCGGCACTGGATGCGTTCGCCGATAGCGAATGGGGCCGGAAATTCCCGACCGTTGTCGCCGCTTGGCGTCGGGCGTGGGACCAGGTGATCCCGTTCTTTACCTTCCCGCCCGAGATCAGGCGGGTGATCTATACCACCAACGCGATCGAGAGCGTGAACGCACGGGTGCGCAAGATCATCAAGACCCGCGGCCATTTCCCGACTGACGACGCGGCGAACAAACTCATCTGGCTGGCCCTGCGCAACATCACCGCTAACTGGGGTAAGGCCGCGCACAACTGGAAGGAGGCGATGAACCAGTTCGCGATCCTCTACGACGATCGCTTCAACGCGGTTGGCTGACCCCCTTGTTTCATCGTTACGTAACGGAGAAATCCGTGCCCAGTGGCCGCCTGCCCGAAGGTCCCGTCGCGCTGAGCAACGCCGAGCGCCAAGCGCGCTACCGCGCCAAAACGCTGGCGCTTCGGCCGCCACTCCCCGCCAAACGGCCCAAGGCGGCGGCACGGCGAAGCCGGTCGAAGCGCTGGAACGACGCGTTGGCCGAGTTGCTCGCGGTCCAGGCCGAATGCACCGCCTGGTTCGAGGCACTGCCTGAAAGCTTGTGCGAAAGTCCCACTGCACAGGCGCTTCAGGAGATGATCGATCTTGATCTGGAGGCCATCGCCGCGGTTCAGCCGCCGCGTGGATATGGCCGTGACTGATCGGCGCGCCTCGACGACTGGACCAAGCGTGGCGTCGTGGGCGGGCCGTGGCAAATCATGGGTCCTCGCCATGCTTCGTCCCCAAACGGGGGCTGCGCGTGGCTCCGGTCCCGCCGAAGACGGCGGATTTGACACCACCCGCCTACGACGCCGAGACGATGCCAGGTCGGGACGAAGGAACAGGCGCTTTGATCGAACCAAGGAACAACCGACAGCAAGCATCCTGGTCTTGCCGCCACGATCACCTGTCGCTTACAGTCGTTCACCCAGTGGTGGGTGAGACTGAATACGCCTCACACACAGAAATCCGGATACTCCCACGCTCTCCGCATGTGGCCACGCGTTTGATCTCCAGCCGCGATTTGCCGAAATTAAAGAGCAGGCAGA
>CAZZZU010000207.1:0-2273 GCA_964658805.1 uncultured Steroidobacteraceae bacterium | reverse complement strand
AGACGATGCGCAGCGCCATGGGCAGATCGGCATCCGCATCGACATAGACGTGACAAATGCCTTCCAGATGTCCGATCACCGGCACAACCGCTTCACGCTGCACCCGTGCAATCAACTCCTTACCGCCGCGCGGCACGAGCACGTCGATAAACTCACGCATGTCGGCCAGCATGTGCCCCACGGCGGCGCGGTCCGGCGTTGTGACCAGTTGAATCGCAGCCTCCGGCAGGCCGGCTGCTTGCAGACCCTCGAGCAGGCACTGATGGATGCGGCTGCTTGACCGCATGCTCTCCGATCCACCGCGCAGGATGACGGCGTTGCCCGACTTCAGGCACAGCGCGCCTGCGTCCGCCGTCACATTGGGACGGCTTTCATAAATGATGCCGATGACACCCAGAGGCACGCTGACGCGCTCGATGCGCAAGCCATTCGGCCGGTTCCACCCGGCCAGGCGTCGCCCCACAGGGTCGCCCAGATCCGCAATGTCCTCGAGGCCACGCGCCATGGCATCGACGCGCACCCCATCGAGTTCGAGCCGATCGAGCAAGGCGGCTGATGCCTGCCGCGCCGCCGCCTCCCGCTGATCCGCTGCGTTGGCGCGCAAGAGTTCCGCGGCGGCGCTGCGCAAGGCGGCCGCGGCGCTACGCAACGCCTGATTCTTCTGCTCCGTGCCGGCACCGGCGAGTTGCCGGGCGGCGCTGCGCGCGGCGTGTCCCATGCTGCGCATCAACTCGTACAAAGTGTGGGTCGGTGCCGCGGCGTTCATGACGACGGATGATAAACCTTGAGTACCACCAGATCGTCACGATGCACTATTTCGTCCCGGCCACGGAACCCGAGCACCTGTTCGATCTCGGCCGATTTGCGGCCCATGATGTGCGCCGTATCGGCGTCCGAGTACGCGCAGATTCCACGCGCCACTTCGACCCCGTCCGGCCCCACGATGCTGATCGTGTCGCCGCGGTCGAAGCGACCGAGCGCACGCGTGACGCCGGCCGGCAGCAAGCTCTTGCCATCCAGCAAGGCCAGCACTGCCCCCTCATCCACCGCGATGGCGCCGGCCGGCTTCAAGGTACCGGCAATCCACTGTTTGCGCGTCGCCAGCGGCGTCGAGTGCGGCAAGAACCAGGTACAGCGTTCACCCTCGATGATGCGTTTCAGCGGACGCGGCTGCGCGCCCTTGGCGATGCATAAATGACAGCCGGCGTTCACCGCAATCTTGGCCGCAGCAATCTTGGTCTGCATGCCGCCGGTGCCGAACGCACTTCCCGATCCCCCCGCCATGGCTTCGATGGCGGGCGTGATGTCGCGCACCTGTTCGATGAAGTGCGCCTTCGGCTCGAGACGCGGATCGGCCGTGTAGAGCCCGTCGATATCCGACAACAACACCAGGCAGTCCGCGGCCGCCATCTGCGCCACTCGGGCCGCCAGGCGATCGTTGTCGCCATAGCGAATCTCCGCCGTCGCCACGGTGTCGTTCTCGTTGATCACGGGCACCGCGCCGAGACTCAGCAGCGTGTTCAGCGTACCGCGCGCATTCAGATAGCGACGCCGCTGCTCGGTATCGCCCAACGTGAGCAGCACCTGTGCGACGGTCACGTCGTGCGCCTCGAGCAGTTCCTTGTAAGCGTGTGCCAGGCGGATCTGCCCTACGGCCGCCGCCGCCTGGCTCTCCTCCAATCGCAGCCTGCCCGCGCCGAGCGACAGATGGCGCCGTCCCAGGGCAATGGCGCCCGACGACACGATGATCACTTCCTGGCCACGCTTGCGCAGCAGCGCGACGTCGCTGCAGAAGGATTCTAGCCAGGAGCGGTTCAGACGACCTTTTTCCGCGTCCACCAAGAGCGCGGAACCCACCTTGACCACGACCCGTCGGGACTCGGTCAAACGGCGTGCGGCGGCTTTGCGCTCGGCGACGGTCATGAGGATTCCATATTGCCATTTACTTACGCGCGCAGCCTCCCATAATATTCGGCTGCCTGACCTTAGGCGCCAAAAGATCGAAGAGGATGAATTCCGTGGGCAGAGAGTACGAACCGACCGTCGGACAGTGGTATGAAGATCTGGAAAACGAGGAAACCTTCCAAGTCTTGAAGGTCGACGAGGACAACGAGACCATCGAGATTCAGCACCTCGATGGCGACAAGGAAGAATTAGACGTCGACGATTGGGCCGAGCTCGACCTCGAGACCACGGAAGAGCCGGAAGGCTGGTCGGGATCGAAGTCCGAAAAGGACGACGAGGACGACGAGGACTGGGACGAAGAAGAAGAG
>CAZZZU010000206.1:0-2465 GCA_964658805.1 uncultured Steroidobacteraceae bacterium | reverse complement strand
ACCAACGGGTCACCGTGACGCCATTGTCGGAGCGCATTTCGCGCGTGCAGCTGCGGTTCGGATTCATGGAAAAGCCTGACGTTCCGCGGGGCCTGCAAACGGCTCTCGTGCGGCATCTCATCGCGCCGTGCCAGCTCGGGCAGGTGACCTACTTCGCCGGTCACGAAACGATCATTGCGACGGCGAAGCAGAGCGGGATGATGCAATGGCGCAAGTCGATCTTTGCATTCATGCACCAGAACGCCCAGCAGCCGGCGGCCTACTTCAATATCCCCAGCGCGCAGGTCATGGAGATCGGGGTGGAATTCGTGATCTGACGTCGCCTGCGGCGCGTGCCGTTTCTTGTTAGGATCTCCGCCGCACCCCATGAACGGATTCACCCCTGACATGAAATGGATTCTGGTAGGCGCGTTGCTTGCCTTGAGTGGGCAGGCCGGCGCGTTGGTTGCAAGCGTGACCTCGCCACCCTCGGCGGGCACTCAGGCTGCGCTGGTGCCTGCCTCCCAGACACTGGTGATCAAGACTTCGCGTGACGTCGCGAAGGGGCAACTGACGATCATCGCACCCGGGCATTCCTGGGGGCAGCTGACGCTCAGCGCCGAGCCGTTGAAGCTGGGCAATTACGTCGCGACGCTGCGCTTTCCAAAACTGGACGGCGCCGTGCGGGGCCAATTGGGCGACGCCCGCCTGGGCTGCATCGCCGACACGCCATGTGCCGTCGACTTCGAGATCGTCGACGCGAAGTCGCGCGGAACCTACGTAGGTTCGGTAGATCTCGATACGGGCGTGGAGCGCCTTGCCTCCGCCACGATAACCTTGCTGCTGCCGGATCCGGGGCCGGCGCCCACGCTGTCCAGCGAGTTCCTCAAGGACGATATTCTGGCATTCGACGCCACCAGGAGTGACTCGTTTTTTCTGTCTGTGTCGAACGCAGCGGGGTCACCCTCCCGGGCGCTCAACTTCGTGGCCTTGCCGGGAAGCGGTGCCGTGTGTGCGGCGACGCCCGGCGCTGCGGCGCAATTCCATCCGTCGTCCGTCATGCTTGACGGCGGCGCCACGGCAGCCGTGCGTGTTCAGGTGCCGTCCTGTCTCGGCGTGGGGAGTTACCAAAGTGTCCTGCAAATCACCGACGCGGACGATGGTGCGGTCGTCGCCTCCAAAGAATTCAAAATCATCAGGGCGATTCCGGAAGCTTCGCGCCGCTGGACGTTGCTGTTCTGGGTGGTATTCGGCGCCGCGCTCTCGGTGGCCCTCAACAATGCGTTTCCGCTACGTCGTGCGCGCGCGGATCGCTTCGATGAGCTCTCGAAGGTCAGGGCAAAGCTGAATGCCTGCGGATCGATAGGCCCCGCGCTACGCGGCGCGCTGCGCTCCGAAGCGCAGCGCCTGTACCTGCTGATCGATTCCCTGACGTTTGTGAACACCCGCAAGGACGCCATCCTCGCCGAAGCCCAGCAGGGCGTCCTGGCGCTCTCGCAATTGGGCGCAGTGGCGGATTGCGTCAACTCGCTGCGCGCGGAGTGCAACGGCGCGGCACTGCCGATCCGCACCCTGCTGGTGATCGCCGAGTTTCTGCGCGGGGCCGAAGAGGCGCTGATGCGCTCCGATGTCGCAGGCGCCCAGGCACGCGTGACCGCGGCGACGCAACTGGCTCGTACCGACTGCGATCCCAAAGCATTGGGTGACGACCTGACCAAGGACATTGCGAAGCTCCTTGCGGAACGACCCAACAACAACGATGTCATTCCCGCAACGCCCCGCGACCTGAAGACCTCGCAAGCCAGTCGCGAGCAGGCAATTATCGGCGGCCGGCCCAGGTCCATCGCGCAACGCGTCCTGCTCATGGAACGCAATCAGATCAATCTCAATACGCAGCCGTTGGCCGATCTGCTCATCCTAGAGCGGGAATTTTACATTGCGGATGTATGGACCAATGTCGTCGAACTCGCCGCCGACAATGCCAGCGGCGACGCAAAGAAGCGACTCGAAGCGATGTTGATTCCTCTGCTGGCGCAGCTCGAGATAGCGCCGTCGGCGGCGTATACGCAACTGGCGCTTTCGTTGGTGCGGTCCAATCTGACATTCGCCGACCTCGAGGCTGCGCTGGATGAGGGCAAGGCAAAGATCGAATGCAATCCGTATGCGCGCTTCCTGGATCTCGAGAATTACCAGTTTCAGTTTGCGAGTCCGCTGCTGAGTGCGGTGCCGGCCACCACCCAGCTACTGGACTATCGATGGCATTTCGACGATGAGACCACGCCGCCGGACGACGGCGATCGCTGTAAACACTTTTTCTGGGCACCCAGCCGCTGGCAGCGATTCTGGCGTTGGATCGGGCGGCGGCCCATGCCCAGTCATCAGGTCACTGTGACCGTCACGGCGCCGTTCACGGATGTCAGGAAGCCTCTTGTCCTGACACGCAGTATCGCAATGCAGATGCAACGCGACCGCGCCTCGTCGTTGGG
>CAZZZU010000205.1:0-2530 GCA_964658805.1 uncultured Steroidobacteraceae bacterium | reverse complement strand
GATCTCGTCGTTACGCCGGGCGTCGGTTTTCCCGCGTTGCGTGTCAGCGCGTAGACGGCGAGACAGGCAATCGCAATGCCAACGCTCACTCCGATGGTGACGGACCGCTTCTTGGAATCCGGCGCGGGCGGGTTAGATGACGGCAAGGACTCGCCGCCCAGCAGCGCCGCGCGTGCATTGACTTCTTCGATTGCGGCGTCGAGCGCGCATTTCAAAGCATCACCCGTGAGCGGCACGGCGACGTGCGCGACGATTCGCCGTTGCTGCAACGGCAACGTCCAGCCACCGGCACTGCCTTCCGTGTCGAGTATCACGACACCGTAGCGGGCGGAGTGCAGGTTCAAGCGCGAAAGTATCGCTGCGGGATCCGCATGACCACGCGCATCCCAAAGCAGCAGCGCGCTCTGGCCCGACGCTGATGCGTTGATCAGTTCGTCGATTGAGTCCAATTGCTTCAGCGACAGATCCTGGCTGAGATCCGCGCCGATCTGCGGCCACAGCGTATCGTCCATGGTGACCAGCCAGGCCACCACCTTCTGCTTCTTCGGAATGCTGGGAGCGACCGGCGGTTCGACTGACAGCGTTTCCAGCGCCGCAGGCTTTCGATTGGATATCGACATCGTATGCTTCCCGAGAGCGTCAAAGGATTACCAAGAAACGTCGGGCAAATGCCAACCTCCCTGTGGTGTTTTCTGTCTGCAATCAAGCCTCAGTCAAACGCCGTGTTTTCGAAATGGCCTGGATCACACTTGCGCGCGCACTCGCAGTCGCGATGCACCAAAGCGCTTGAAAAATTGAAAAGATGAGAACTGCTTCGCATCCCGGACGCCCGTCGAACACATCGACCGCTCTGTTCCGCAGAGTACTTGCCGACATACGGCAAATTGGCTATGGTCGGACGGTGATGAAAGAGAATGTCTCCAGCCTTGATTCTCACGCAGCCGCGACCCTGCGGTATATCCGCGCGTCCATGGATGGCGCCGCTTTACTGGCGCTGCCCGGCTCGGCAGGAATCGCCCTGGGGTTGGTAGGCTTCCTTGCAACGGCCCTCTCTTATATGGGCTCGCTGCGCGGCTATTGGATCGAAATATGGCTGTTCGCCGGCGTTCTGGCCTGCGCCATCGGCAGTTTGCTGGTGGTGCGAGAGTCCTCGCTACGAGGCCTCAATTTGATCGGCATGCCGCTGCGGCGTTTTGCCGTCTGTCTTTTCCCTTCGTTGTTCGTCGGGCTGGTCATGACCGCGCTCCTCTGGCGACAGGGTGATTTGCACGATATTCCAGGCACCTGGCTAATTTCCTACGGCGGCGCGTTGATTGCCGCCAGTGCGACCACGACGCGCACCATCGGTGTGATGGGGGCGTGCTTCTCATTGCTTGGCCTGATTACGTTCGTCCTGCCGGGCAATCTGCACATCATGGCCTTGTGCGCAGGTTTCGGCGGTTTGCACATTATCTTCGGCATCATCATCGGGCGTCGGTACCATGGCCGCGAAGTCTAATCCGCAGCCGGCCGGCTTTTCGCGCAAGCGAACGCGGCTGGCGACCCTTACCCTGTCCTGCTCGCCGGATGAGTCGCCGAATGACCGTCTGGTCTATGAACGCGTGCGCTTAGGGATCATGAGCGCGCTCGCGGTACGCGAGGAACTGACGTTCGTGGAACTCAAGGCATTGTTTGAGGTGAGCGACGGTAACTTGAGTGCACACGCCCGCAAGCTCGAGGAGGCGCAGTACATCACTTGCAGCAAGTCCTTCGCCGGTCGCCGGCCGCGCACGGCGTATCGCCTGACGCAAGCGGGCAAGGCCGCACTCAACCGCTACCTGGACCACGTCGAAGCAGTCATCAAGGCCACCCGCAACCGATGAGCCATGCCGCATGCATATAGCTGTGATCATGGATGGCAACGGCCGCTGGGCCACGCAACGACGCCTGCCGCGCAGCGCCGGGCATCGGGTCGGGGCGCGCGCCGTAAACGTAACGGTTGAGGCCGCCGCGCGTCGCGGCATAAAGATCCTGACCCTCTACGCGTTTTCGTCGGCGAACTGGAACCGGCCCGCGGCGGAGGTAGCCGGATTGCTGGGGCTGTTCAAACGGCACCTGTTCACGCAGACCGAACGCTGCTTGCGGCATTCGATACGCATCAATGTGATCGGCCGGCGCGACCGTCTGCCCGACGTGTTGCGTGAGGCTATTGAGGAAAGCGAACGCGCCACTGCGCATTGCCAGGGGATGTGGTTGCGGATCGCGGTCGACTACTCAGCACAGTACAGTCTCCTCGAGGCTTGCAAACGCCTGCGTGCCGATCCGCTGGCCGACCCGGGGCGTTTCGAACAACTTCTGGGCGCCGTCGATCATTCGATCGCACCCGCGCCGGAGGTGGATCTGCTGATCCGCACCGGCGGAGAAAAGCGACTCAGCGATTTTCTGCTCTGGGAATGCGCCTACGCGGAGCTGCATTTCCTCGAATGCCTGTGGCCCGATTTCGACGAGCAACAGTTTGCACTGGCGCTCGAGGAATTTACGCGGCGCGAGC
>CAZZZU010000204.1:2260-2536 GCA_964658805.1 uncultured Steroidobacteraceae bacterium | reverse complement strand
AGTTACGGCGGCAGCGCACGACTGCCGCATGGCGATGCCGTCGCGCGACGCCATCTGCGGCGCATTCGCTGGGACACGTATATCGGGATGGGCTTCTCCAACCTGATCGCTTTTTTCATCATCCTGTGCACCGGCGCCACGTTGCACGCAGCGGGCATCACCGACATCCAGACCTCGGCGCAGGCGGCGGAAGCGCTGCGGCCGATCGGCGGCCCGACCACTTTCTTGCTCTTCAGCCTAGGGATCGTCGGCACCGGCCTGCTGGCCGTTCCGGTG
>CAZZZU010000204.1:0-2250 GCA_964658805.1 uncultured Steroidobacteraceae bacterium | reverse complement strand
GGCCGGTTCCGCGGGCTATGCGGTATCGGAGACTTTCGATTGGCGCTCGGGTCTCGATCGCAAACTGCATGAGGCGCAGGGCTTCTATGGAATCATTGCGGTGGCCACGCTCGGTGGTGTCGCGCTGACCTTCACGCGTCTGGACCCGGTGCGCGCGCTGGTGTGGAGCGCCGTCATCAACGGGGTCATCGCGGTGCCCATCATGGCCATCATGATGATTCTTGCCTCGCGCCCCGCGGTCATGGGCAAGTTCGTCGTCAGACCGCGATTGGCGAGGCTTGGCTGGGCCGCGACCGCGGTGATGGCGATCACCGTCGCCGCCATGTTGGGCACCGGTTGAACTTGAGCGCTGCGCCTCCTGCGCCCGCGACGGAGCGCCTCAATACCAAAGCCGCCGGCCTGATCACGCTCGCCGTGCTTTGCAGCCGCTTGCTCGGACTGGTGCGCGAGCAGATCTTCGCGGCGCTGTTCGAGGCAAAATTGCTGGACGCCTTCACCGCCGCTTTTCGAATCCCCAATCTGTTGCGCGATCTGTTTGCGGAAGGTGCGTTGTCCGCAGCCTTCGTGACCGTGTTCAGCAAACGCATTGCGCGGGATGGCGATGCATCGGCGTGGAGCCTGGCGAACAAGGTGGCGACCCTGACCGCGGTGGTGCTCGGGCTCATCTGTATCGCCGGCATGGTCTTCTCCACGCAGTTGGTGGCTGCACTGGCATCGGGCTTCGGTCCCGACAAGGCGGCGCTGACGGCCGATATGACCCGCATCATGTTCCCGTTCATTTTGCTCGTGTCGCTCGCGGCCCTGGTGATGGGCATGCTCAACGCCAAGAACGTGTTTGGCATGCCGGCGATGGCATCGAGCTTTTTCAACCTGGGCTCGATCATCGGCGGCGTTGGCTTAGGGTTCTGGATCGATCCGCATTTCGGTCCGCGCGCGATGCTCGGCGTGGCCATCGGCACGGTGTTCGGCGGCGCGCTGCAGTTATTGGTGCAGCTTCCCGCGCTGTCGCATATCGGTTATCGGTTTCGGCCGGACTTTTCCTGGCGCGACCCCGGCGTGAAATCCATCTTGTTGTTGATGGGTCCCGCAGTGGTGGCAGCCAGTACCACGCAGGTGAACGTGCTCGTCAACACGACCTTCGCCTCGCACATGGGCGACGGCCGCATGTTCTGGCTGAACATTGCGTTTCGCCTCATGCAGTTGCCGCTTGGGCTGTTCGGCGTGGCGCTTGGCACCGTGACCTTGCCGCTCTTGTCGCGCCTCGTGGTGGCCGGCGAGATGACGGCGGTACGCACGGAACTCGCGCGCGGCATTCGCCTGGCTTTCCTGCTCAGCATCCCGTCGACCGTGGGGCTGATCATGCTGGCCGAACCCATCATGTCTTTCCTGTACCAGCACCTTAAGTTCACGGCTTATGATGCGGCCCAATCTGCCGGTGCCTTGCGCTTCTATGCAATCGGTCTCACCGGGTACGCGTCGCTCAAGATCCTGGTCAATGCTTTTTATGCGTTGGAGCGGCGCAAGACACCCATGCTCGTCGGCTTGTTTGCGGTGGCGCTCAACCTGGTATTGAACTGGATCTTCACGGTGCGTCTGGGGTGGGAACATCGCGGGCTGGCGTTGTCGACCGGCTGTATTGCAAGCATCAATTTCCTGATTTTATACATGCTCATGGCGCGGGAGTTGCGGGGTCTCGAGACACGCCGCCTGCTCATCCTGGTTGCCAAACTCGCGCTCGCCTGCGTCGCCATGGGCGCGATCTGCTGGGCGTCGACCCGTTGGCTCCTGGCGGACTGGGCCACGATGCCGGTCACGCTCAAGGGAATTTATTTATTCGGCACGATCGCAGTGAGCGGATTGGTATTCGCACTCATCAGTTTCGCGCTGCGCATCGAAGAGATTCGTGCAGTGATCGCCGCCGTGCAGCGGCGCTTGCAACGGCGCAGCACACGCTGAACGCGTTACGGCTTTTCAGGGACGGTCAAACCGCGGGCGACCGCGGGCCGGGCCAGAAAAGTGTCCAAGCCGCGCCTGACGTGCGGAAAATCCCCGAAGCCCACCAGATCCGCGGCGCCGTAGTAACCGATCAGGCCGTTGATCCAGGGAAACGTGGCGATATCGGCGATGCTGTAGTCATCTCCCGCCAGCCAGGTGTGCGTCGTCAACTGTTGCTCGAGGACGCCGAGCAGCCGTTTGGACTCGGTGACGTAGCGTTCGAGCGGCCGCTTATCGGGGTACTCCCTGCCGGCA
>CAZZZU010000203.1:0-2681 GCA_964658805.1 uncultured Steroidobacteraceae bacterium | reverse complement strand
CGGTTATGCCGGAGGCTATCGAGGTGGCTATGCCGGGCGCGGGTACGCCGGTCATGGCTATCCCGGCTACTACGGTCATGGGTACTCGACCGGCTCGTACTGGCGTGGCGGTTACTGGCGCGGCGGATTCTGGCCCCGCGCTTACTATGGCGGCGGTTTTTCCTGGTTCCTGCCGGTTTTGCCGCTGGCCTATGCGACGTACTGGTGGGGTGGCGTGCCTTACTATTACGCCAACGATGTCTACTACACGTACAACCCGGGCTATGAGGGCTACGTTGCAACGGACCCGCCGCCGACCTCCGATGCCAGCGCGTCGGGCAGTGATGGCGTTGTAGGGACTAGTCCTGGCGATGCGGGCGCGGCTGTCGGGAGTGCGCAGGTTTACATGTATCCAAAGAACGGGCAGTCGGCAGAACAGCAGGCCCAGGACCGGGCGGATTGCCAAAAGTGGGCCGGTGAGCAGGCTGGGACGCCGGCACAGAACGGCGCCGATTACAGCCGCGCGATGTCGGCGTGTGTCGAGGGGCGCGGGTACAGCGCCCGGTAATGTCGGTTTAGAGTGAGAAGGAAAAGCCGCGCATTGCGCGGCTTTTTTTTTCGTCCGAGAGTTGACCATCGGCTGAGCTGCGTGAATCTTACTTCCAGCAGGTTGCTGTGTTGAGTGCGCTGGATGAGTCGTAGGCGACTTGTTGTCCCAACGAGTTAATCTGAAAAATCTGGCATGCCGTGTCGTTCGTTTGCGTGTTCACGGCGTTTGCTTGAATCGTGTAAGCGGCGGGCACGGTGGCGGTCGCCGCGGTGACGGAGGTTACGTTCACCGTGTAGTAACCGCTTCCCACCAGCACCCCCGTGCCAAACGTTGCGCCGGCGTAGCCAAAATCGGTGGGGACCTGGCTGTACGCATTCGTCGTGCTGTAAAGACGCTCCTGCATAGCCGCCATGTTCAGCAAGGCGGACTTGGCGTCCGCGCGGCGTCCTTTTTGAATGTACGAGGTGTAGGCCGGAATCGCGATCGACGCCAGGATGGCGGCGATGCCGACAGTGATCATCAGCTCCACCAAGGTGAAGCCGCGATTCGCGTGAAAATTAGGTGGGTGCATAACGGCTTACCTTTTCTGTATCCAGGTGATGCGGCGAACGGTGGTATTCGCTCCCGGGTTGGCCGGTGCGATGCCTGAGCCACCCGTGTTCTTGTCGGGCGACAGGATGATGTAGTGCTGATTCAAGACACCGCTCGGGTTCGGGCCGATCACCTCGGACGGTGAGCCGATGCCCAGGTTGGCTTCGCCCGACACGCCGACCGTGCCACTGATAGTCGTGGCGACGATCGGATGGTGATGCGAATCGAGCAGGTACGGTTGCGGCATCGCACCACCGGTTTCCGGATCCAAGCCCATGAACCAAGAAGTCGCAACGGTCGCCGAGCACGTCTGCAACGTGGAGGTTGGCGGAATCGACGTGTTGACGGTGAACACGCCGGACAACAGGGCGGGCGTGAACAACAGCTGCTCGGCAACCTTGGGACTGTTAGCATTCGTGGGATCAGCCGGCGCCACCGGCAAATTGAGGTACCATCCATATTTGGCCGCGCTGCCGGCGCACGCGACGCCGGCGTCGGCATAGCACACGGCGTTAGCGCTCACGGTCCGAAAGGCGTTGCCCGCGGTCGATAGGGACGCGTCGAAGGAACCTGTGATGGTCTGCTGCTGCAGATTCGTGTCCGTGAGCGCGCTGGACGGCGCGTTGACGCTGCCATTCGGCAGACTGTCCCATTGCTGCGATCCTTTGGCATTCCAGGCGGCAAAGTTCCAGTCCCATATGCCGTACAGCGATTGCTGATTGGTCGCGTAGGTCGTCGGGGAGTTTAGCGTGAAGGGTATCTCTCGTCCGGTACCGAACTCGATCAGCATGCGCGGTGCCGCGCCGTAGGCACTGTTGATACCGACGCTGATCACTTGCGTGGTGATGGGCTGGTTGCCCGGCGTCGTGAACAGGGGCTGCGCGTTTGCGCTCCAGCTGTTTGGGTCGTTACTGGTCAGATCGAAGCGCCACACGTTGCCGAGCAGATCCCCCGCATAGACGTAGTCGACGACTGCATCGCCGTCGAGGTCCACGGCAGTGGTGTAGGCGATGCCATCGGTGGAGCCGGATTTTCCGGTGCTGAAGTAATAGAAGCTTGGCTTGCCGTTCGATGTCTTGAACAGCATGACGTAGATGCCGGCATCGCCGCTGGTGCTGCCGAAGCCGTTGCCGAACACGGCGCCCCATTGGCCGTTGTGGAAGCGGCGGATTTGCGGCGTGCCGTAGGTATTGCCGAGATTGTTGCCGCAGCTGCCGACGTTGACACAGTTCAAGTTCGAATTGTTCCATTCGCCAATGACTGTATTGGCTGCATTTGCCGAGGCTTCGCTGAATGTACCGGGGTCGGTGACATCCAAAGCATAGATGACGTTGCCGCCGGCGCCCAAGCCGCCGATCAGCAGAGTGTGCCAGTTGTTGCCGTAGAAGACGTCGCCGCTCGCGGGCGTCGCATCCACTGAAAACTGGTGCGAGTACTGCGGATTGGAGAAGTCGAGCGCAGTGTTCGTGCTGGCGTTGATGTTGTTGAGCACGTACCCGGGCATGTAAGCGAGCACTTCCTGACCGTCGTTGTTGGTACCGTCGTAGACCTTGCTCGAGTT
>CAZZZU010000202.1:0-2717 GCA_964658805.1 uncultured Steroidobacteraceae bacterium | reverse complement strand
ACGAACGCCACCATTCACAAGGTGAATGAATGCGTGCGCATCGCCGAGATCGATGCATTGCATTTGATTTACGCGCGGATGCTGGAACTTTTGCTGGTTTCCTGAGGTCCATCGTCACCATGCCAAACATACAAACACGCTGGTTTGCGGCCGTTCTCGCGCTTTCGACCGTGGGATTCTCAGGCTGTGCCGTCTTCTCCAATTGCGGTTTCTCAGGTTGT
Organism: uncultured Steroidobacteraceae bacterium; assembly: GCA_964658805.1. Lineage (GTDB taxonomy): Bacteria > Pseudomonadota > Gammaproteobacteria > Steroidobacterales > Steroidobacteraceae > Bog-1198. The sequence continues at coordinate 2,496 of CAZZZU010000202.1, read as the reverse complement.
CCCGGCGACAAGGAGATCACGGCCGAGGTCCGCGAGTTGTTCGGTGACCATCCTGAGCTCGGCGCGCCCGGGGTCTTTCAGATCCAGACGCTCGACGGCACCGTGTACCTGAACGGCCGCGTTGACACCGAAATGGAAAAAGCCAATGCGGAAAGCATTGCGCTGCAGGCGCGGAATGTGAAAGGCGTGGTGAACAATCTGGCGGTGCGCAACGGCAAGGCCTGAGAGCATCAGGTCGGACCTCAGAGCGCTTCCGGCGTCACGCGCAGGTAAATCCGAATACAGGTTCCCGCGGCCGCCGCGCTGCGTATCTCGAGATCGGCGCGAATGAGCTGCGCTTGTTCACGCAGGCCCGTCAGGCCGAAATGGCCGGGATGCGGCACTGTGGTATCGAAACCAACGCCATCATCTTCGATGCTGAGCTCGACGTCCGTGTCGTGCGGACTGCGCAGCTGCACGCACACGCGGGACGCGTTCGCGTGCCGCTCCACATTGCGCAAAATCTCCTCGGACATCCGAAAGAGCACCTCGGCGCGTTCGTCCCCTGCACGGGCGGCTGCATCGTCCGCTTCCCATTCCACAGCGAGACCCGTGTGGTCCGCGAACCGCGCGAGCTGTCTGGCGAGGGCGGCACCGAGGCCAATGTCGCGCACCGAGCTGACGCGCATCTGCGCGATCGCATTACGCGCCTCTTTGAGGCCCGAATGCGCCACCTCCTCGGCGCGTGCGAGTTCGTCCGGCAACGAAGCCGGGTCGTGTGTCTGCAGTCTGCGGAGCAGCCGTACTTCACTCAGCATCGCCATCATGGAATGCGCCAGCGTATCGTGCAGGTCGCGCGCGATATTCAGGCGCTCGCGTACGATGGCCGCATAGCGAGACTCCTCCGCCAGGCGCTCGACCTCGCGTGTGCGCAGTTCGACCCGCCGTTCGAGGTCGCTGCTGAGGGCGAGGAGTTCGCTGCGTTCCTGACGCAGATCGTCCAGCACTTTGGCAAAGGCGGCGGCCAGCTGCGCCACCTCGTCGCGTCCCGGCGGCACATCGATCCGGGCTATCTCATTGCGCCCGACCGCCGTGGCCGATTGCGCCAGGTTTTTGAGGCGATTGGTCAACTGCCGCGCGCCCAGCGCGCCCAGCAACGCGGTGAGCCCACCGAGCAGCGCGGAAATCCAGACGATGCGTTCCGCCAGCGCGTTGGCACGGGTGTATACGTGCTCCCGGGGCTCGCTGAGCTGCACCTGCCAAAGCGCCGGTGATCGCGTGGCGTCCTTGAGACTCACCGCTGCGCGTGCCACCAACACGACCCCGCCGTCGGTCATACGTTCGAAGCGCGGTGCATCGGCGCGGCGCGCCGCGGTGGGTTCCAGCGGCGGCGCGGCTTTGATCGGGACGCCGTCCCAACGACGTTCGCGGCGCGCCTCGGGGCCGATGACGATGGTGCCGCCTGCCAGCACCAGCACCGCGGCCGAGCCCTGCGAGTTCAAGGTTTCGCTCAGTCGTTGTACGTCGCTGGAGGCCCATTGCCAGTTGAGGCGCGCGGCGATGACGCCGGTAACATTGCCGGCTGCATCATGCAGCGGTACGGCGAAATCCCCCAGCAGCGGCGCAGACGCGTCCGCAGGCAGACCTTCGATCACACCCAACCACAGGCCCTCCCGCCCTGCGTCAACCCAGCGTGCCGGCGCGCGGGCGCCGGGAATCGAAGCGCTGCGTGACACGATCGCGCCGTCGGCGTCGGCTGCTGCCACCCAGCCTAGGTCCGGGAAATGCGCCTGCAGCTGCTCGAACACCCTGGCCGGCGGCCCGGTCCCTTCGAAGGCGCGGATGGCTTGCAGCCGGACATTGATTGCCTGGCTCATGTCGGAACCCAATTGGTCGGTTTCCAGCTGAAGACGCCGGACATGCTGCTGGACGACGATTTCGCGGGCCACCCCGCCGGCCCAGAGAGATGCGGCCACGGCAAAGGTGGCTGCCAGGGCGATGACCAGCCAGATGATTCGGGCTACCAGACTGTGCCGGGGATGCATGGCAATGGTGACTAAAATCACTTCCTAAAGTTGCGTAAGGGGCCGCATGATTGTCCCATGGCAATTGACGCGGACCCAAGCGCGCGGATTCGCGTCTTGATCGCGGAGGACCAGGCACTGGTCCGGCGCGGCACGACGGTGCTCTTGTCACTGGAGCCGGACATGGAAGTGGTCGGTCAGGCGTGCGACGGCATCGAAGCGGTCAGTATGGCGCTCGCTCTGCGACCGGAGGTGGTGCTGATGGACCTGCACATGCCGCGGCAAGGAGGCGTCGCGGCGACGCGCCTGATCACGCGGGCACTGCCCGGGACGCAGATCCTGGTCCTCACGACCCTGAATGACGACGAAACGGTGTTTGAAGCCGTGCGCGCGGGCGCGCACGCCTATCTGCTCAAGGATGCCGCTGAAGATGAACTGCTCGAGACGATCCGTGCGCTGAAGCGCGGCGAGTCGCGCTTGACGCCGCAAATCG
>CAZZZU010000201.1:0-2735 GCA_964658805.1 uncultured Steroidobacteraceae bacterium | reverse complement strand
AATCCGCCACGGGCACGAGCATGTCGATGTCCTTGGCATGCCGAATGCCGAAGTTGCCATACGCGAGTAAGGCGAGCGTAGACCCTTTGACGAACGCGCAGTCACAGCCCGCCTCGCGAACGAGCCGCTGCAGACGAATAACTTCCGCGCAGTAAGACAGGCCGGCACGCGCCGTGCGCTCGGCCGCGGCCTTGAGCGTCCGCGCAACGACCGGTGCCGGCTCGATACCCGCTTGCGACAATCCATTCCAGACCAAACCCGGCACCCGGTGGCGCTTGACCACTTGAGCGAAGCGCAGCCAATCTATTGGCTGCGCCGCAGCCGTTGCAATCGCCGCGCTGCGCATCGGGGAAGGCGGCCAGCGACAGCAGGCCGCAACGAGCGCAAATTCAGGATTCATGATGGCTCATCTCACAATCTGCGTTGCAGCAGCAAGATGGACTCAACGCATCGCCGTGTTGACGCCGTCAGGTGCGAATGCGAGTCTCGCCGCGACATGAGTGCGCGACGTAAGTTCGAGACTCTGCTGCGAATGAGCGCAGCGGATCGTTGGCTTCTGATAGAAGCCATGTTGTGGCTGGGGCTGGCACGCTTCTTCATCCTCGCAATACCATTCAAGACGCTGGCCCGCTTCCTCGCGTGGCTGCCACAGGAAGGCGAGCACCCCCCGCCGCTGCTGCTGCGTGTCCGACACGCGGTGAAGGCCGCGGCGCGCAATGTGCCTTGGAATGCGGTTTGTTTGCCGCAGGCCATTGCCGCCAAGGTCATGCTCGCGCGGCGCGGGTGTGGATCGACATTGCATTTAGGTGCGGGCTTTGATCAACAAGGCAAACTCGTCGCCCATGCGTGGGTGGTGGTGGGTGCCACCGTCGTCGTCGGCGCTGCCGGCATGCAGCGCTTCACGTCGCTCACGCGCTTTGGCTAGCCCAATGATCATGGGTTGAAGCCAGCGCCCGCTTTCCTGCCTATCCAGCCTTGGCCGCTGGTGAGTCTCCTGCCGCACAGACAATCGGAGCTGATAGTGCAAAGGTGCTGCAGGCCTCAGGTAGGCCGAACCATCGATGATGCATGAGTGCGCATTGCGGCAAACGCGTCATTGCAAGTGAGATGAGCAAGGAGAAATTATGAAGACAGATTCCGAACTGCAGCAAGATGTAATTGCTGAACTTAAATGGCAACCGTTATTGCGCGAAGCAGAAATTGGTGTTTCCGCAAAAGATGGTGTGATCACCCTGTCCGGCACCGTGGACGGATACACCAAGAAATCAGAAGCGGAAGATGCTGTTAAGAAAGTCGCGGGCGTCAAAGCCGTGGTCGAAAAAATCCTGGTGAAATACCCCAGCAGCTGGTCTAAGAAAGACGATAACGACATTGCCACCGAAGTCATCAATGCTTTCAAGTGGAATTGGGAAGTCCCCGCCGACAAAGTGAAAGTGCGGGTTGAGCAAGGATGGGTCACATTGGAAGGACAGGTCGAATGGAACTTCCAAAGGGATCATGCGCAGGCAGCCGTTAAAAATCTCTTAGGGGTCACAGGAGTTTCCAATAGCATTACGGTCAAGCCTTCGGAAGATGACATTGAAAAGGCCGATATAGAAAGCGCGCTGAAGCGCAACTGGTCCGTGTCCGGCAAGGACATCAGAGTGTCGGTGTCCGGCCATAAGGCAACCCTCACCGGAACGGTCGATTCCTGGTATGAGAAAGACCAAGCGGGACAAATTGCCCGCAACGCGCCGGGTGTATGGAATGTTGGAAACGAACTGGTGGTTGAATACAACTACGATTAAAGGACATCCTTGAGGAAGTGCGCATGGATGCGCCAGGTTCAGTGCGGTCCAGCGGGCCGCACTGTCACAACGGAACACTGCTGAACCATGCGCGGCAAATGATAAATGCAGCCGTCCGCCAACCGCATGTCGTCGGTTGCGCCGGATTCAAAATATTGTCGAGCGCCAAACAGCAGCGCCAATCAAACGTAACTTCGCGATGAACGTGTAGAACGTCACATCGAGTTGCGCCGAGACGGCTCACGCTGTCTGTGTTCAAGGTATGATTTGGCCGTGATCAATTCGTTACGTCTCATCGCCCTGTGCTTGCCGCTTCTGGCGATCTGCCGCATCGGTGCCGCGGCCACGCCGCATGCATCGGCATTCAGCATCGAGCAGATCCTGAGCGCGCCGTTTCCCTCGGACCTCGTTGCGGCTCCGGAGGGCAATCGGTTCGCTTGGGTCAGCAACGCGAGCGGACGCCGCAATGTGTGGCTGGCGACCCGCCAAGGGGCGGCTTACAATGCCCGCGCGCTCACCGCCTACAGCGATGACGACGGGCAGGACATCGCCGATATTGCCTTCGTGCCGCGTCACGATGCGCTGTTGTTCGTGCGCGGCGGAGATTTCGAAGACTCGGACGCCACCCCGCCTAATCCTGCGCATCTCACCGCGGGTGTCGAGCAGGAAGTCTACTGGGTGAATTTTGCGGGTGGCGCGCCCGTGAAACTCGGTGATGGGCACGCGCCGGTGGCCGCACCCCAGGGCGATCGCATCGTTGGGGGAGTGGATGTTGACCGGCCGGCCGTCCTTCTCCTTGAGCCTCCGGCCGACGATCCCCAGCCGGGGCCGGTGCTGCTCGACCACCTGGGCCACCTGCTTCACGAAGATCGGGATGCCGTTGTTCGAGGCGATGATCACGTTGTTGATGTCGTCGATCTTCTGCTCCTCGATCTGGTCGGCACGCTC
>CAZZZU010000200.1:0-2782 GCA_964658805.1 uncultured Steroidobacteraceae bacterium | reverse complement strand
GCAAGCAGGGCCGGTTCCGTCAGAACCTGCTCGGCAAGCGCGTCGACTACTCGGGCCGTTCGGTCATCGTGGTGGGTCCGACGCTGCGTCTGCATCAGTGCGGTCTGCCGAAGAAAATGGCGCTGGAATTGTTCAAGCCGTTCATCTTCTCGAAGCTGCAACTGCGCGGCGAAGCCTCGACCATCAAGGCTGCGAAGCGTCTGGTCGAGCGTGAAGGTCCTGAGGTGTGGGACATCCTCGAAGAGGTCATTCGGGAACATCCGGTGCTGCTGAACCGCGCCCCGACCTTGCACCGCCTCGGCATCCAGGCGTTCGAGCCTGTGTTGATCGAAGGCAAGGCCATCCAGTTGCATCCGCTGGTCTGCACCGCCTTCAACGCTGACTTCGACGGCGATCAGATGGCCGTGCATGTACCGCTGTCCATCGAGGCACAGCTCGAAGCGCGCGCCCTGATGATGTCGTCCAACAACATCCTGTCGCCGGCGAACGGCGAACCGATCATCGTGCCGTCGCAGGACGTGGTGCTCGGCTTGTACTACATGACACGCGAACGCTGGGGTGCGAAAGGCGAAGGCATGTTCTTCTCGGACGTGGCCGAAGTACATCGTGCTTACGAGAGCCGCAACGTGGAATTGCAGGCCAAGGTCAAGACCCGGCTGGTCGAGTACATCCGCAATGCAGAGGGTGAGCTCGTCAAGAACATCCGCGTGGTGGATACCACGGTCGGTCGTTCGCTGCTGTCGGAGATTCTGCCGCGCGGTTTGTCTTTCGACGCAATCAACCAGGACATGACGAAGAAGATCATCTCCGCGACCATCAATTTGTGCTATCGCACGGTCGGTCTGAAGGAGACGGTCGTGTTCGCCGACCAGTTGATGTACATGGGATTCAGCTTCGCCACGCGCGCGGGCGTCTCCATCGGCGTCGACGACATGGTCGTGCCGTCACAGAAGATCAAGATCCTGGCCGCTGCCGACAAGGAAGTGAAGGAAATCCAGGAGCAGTATTCCTCAGGTCTCGTGACCAACGGCGAGCGCTACAACAAGGTGGTCGACATCTGGTCGCGTACCAACGATCAGGTGGCCAAGGCCATGATGGAAAAGTTGGGCACCGATGAGGTCGCGGACGCCAAGGGCAACAAAGTTCGTCAGAAGTCCTTCAACTCGATCTTCATGATGGCCGACTCGGGCGCGCGCGGTTCTGCCGCGCAGATTCGTCAGCTGGCCGGTATGCGCGGCCTGATGGCGAAGCCGGACGGCTCGATCATCGAGACGCCGATCACGGCAAACTTCCGCGAAGGCTTGAACGTTCTGCAGTACTTCATCTCGACGCACGGCGCCCGTAAGGGTCTGGCCGATACGGCGTTGAAAACCGCGAACTCAGGCTACCTGACGCGTCGTCTGGTCGATGTCGCTCAGGATCTCGTGGTGACCGAGATCGACTGCGGTACGGTCAACGGCTTGTCCATCACGCCTATCGTCGAAGGCGGTGACGTGGTGGAAGGCTTGGGCGAGCGCGTGCTCGGCCGGGTGGTCTCCGAAGACATCGTGGTGGCGTCCTCCGGCGAGGTGCTGGTGGAAGCCGGCATGCTCATCGACGAGAAGCTGGTCAAGCTGCTCGAGAAGATGGGCGTCGATCAGGTCATGGTGCGGTCACCGATCACCTGCACGACGCGGTATGGCGTCTGCGCGCAGTGCTATGGCCGCGACCTCGGTCGCGGACATCGCATCAACATCGGCGAGGCTGTGGGCGTCATTGCGGCGCAATCCATCGGCGAGCCGGGCACACAGCTGACCATGCGCACGTTCCACGTAGGCGGCGCGGCTTCGCGAGCGGCCGCAGCCAATGGCGTCGAAGTGAAGAGCAAGGGCACCATTCGTTTGCACAACATCAAGACGGTGCGACACGAGAAAGGCCATCTGGTCGCGGTGTCGCGGTCCGGTGAACTCGGCGTCGTGGATGAATTCGGTCGCGAGCGTGAGCGATACAAGATTCCGTACGGTGCCACCATCACGGTGAACGATGCCGATACGGTGGCGGCGGGTCAGTCGACCGCGAACTGGGATCCGCACACCCACCCGGTGGTCACGGAAGTGGCCGGCATGATCAAGTTCTCCGACTTCGTCGACGGCATCACCGTGACCTCACAGGTGGACGACGTCACCGGTCTGACCAGCACCGTGGTGCTGGATCCGAAGCAGCGCGGCTCGGGCGGCAAGGACCTGCGTCCGGTCGTGCGCCTGACCAATGCCAAGGGCAAGGAAGTGACCTTCGCCAACACCGACATCCCGGCGGTGTATGCACTGCCCGCGGGCGCCATCGTGAGCCTGGAGGACGGTTCGAAGGTCTCGGTGGGCGACGTCATCGCGCGTATCCCGCAGGAGTCGTCCAAGACCCGTGACATCACCGGCGGTCTGCCCCGCGTGGCCGATCTGTTCGAAGCGCGTAAACCCAAGGACTCGGCGATTCTCGCGGAGAAGAGCGGTACGGTCAGCTTCGGCAAGGAAACCAAGGGCAAGCGGCGTCTGATCATCACCAACGAAGCCAGCGACAAGTACGAGGAGCTGATTCCGAAGTGGCGCCATCTCAATGTGTTCGAGGGTGAACAGGTTGAGAAGGGCGAAGTGATCGCCGACGGCGAGCCGAACCCGCACGATATCCTGCGTTTGCAGGGCGTCGAGGCGCTGGCGAACTATCTGGTACGCGAGATTCAGGACGTATACCGGTTGCAGGGCGTGAAGATCAACGACAAGCACATCGAGGTGATCGTGCGGCAGATGCT
>CAZZZU010000199.1:0-2925 GCA_964658805.1 uncultured Steroidobacteraceae bacterium | reverse complement strand
ACGATCTCCTGGTTCGAAGCTTTCGAACAGCAGGATGCCAACAGTTTTCGCAGGCACCGATAAAGTTGCTTCTCCGTCAGGTAGATCGGCGGACCCTTCGTCTGCACGGCGGCGAGAGGCTGACCGACCAGGGAAGGGATTTTCTCGGGCATCGAAGATGCAGTAGCAGCCATAGGGCGTTAGGTCGAGTGGATGCTGTCCGGCTGGGTCCTGAAAATCAACCGATTTTCATTAGCAACGAGACGCAAGCTGCCGGATAGACTTATACCAAGTCTCTGTAGCCGTGACTCGGATAGGGATTCCCAGATGGGTCTGACTATGATTCAGTGTGGTGACCAGCAAGGGTGCGCCATGCCGATCCCGCTTCGAGCCGATTTCGACGCAGCAGAACTCCGACGTCAGGCGAGGTGGTCGAACGACGCCGCGCAGACGCGGCGGCTGCTGACGTTGGCGTCCATATACGATGGAGCGTCGCGCACGGCGGCTTCGCTAACCGGCGGCGTGACGCTGCAGATCATTCGGGACTGGGTGGTGAAGTTCAACACCCGCGGGCCCGGGGGTCTGATCGACCGCAAGCCGCCGGGGCAGCCATCGAGGCTGGACGATATCCATCGTGCGGCATTGCGCGGAATAATCGAGAGCGGTCCGATCCCGGCCATTCATGGCGTGGTGCGCTGGCGGCTCATCGACCTGTGCCAATGGCTGTGGGACGAGTTCCAGATCAGCGTGGCCAAGCCGACCTTGAGCCGAGAGTTGCGCATGATGGGATATCGCAAGCTGTCCGCCCGGCCGCGACACCATGCCCAGCGCGAAGGCTCCATCGAGCTTTTTAAAAGAGTTTCCCCGCCCTGCTGGACCAGATCGCGCGCGAGCAGAGCGTCCACCCTGCCAATGTAGAAATCTGGTTTGGCGATGAAGCCAGAATAGGACAGAAGAACAAGATCACGCGCAGATGGGCACTGATCGGCACACGGCCTGCAGCCCCGAAGGACCAGCGCACCGTCTCGACCTACATCTTCGGCGCGATCTGTCCACTGCATGGCAAAGGTGCCGCCCTCGTGCTGCCCTACTGCAACACCCATGCGATGGGCCTGCACCTCGCCGAGATCGCCGCAGCGGTGGCGCCGGGCGCACACGCAGCGCTCCTGCTGGACCAGGCCGGTTGGCACATGTCGAGCAAGTTGGCCGTGCCGTCCAACATTACCCTTGTGCCATTGCCGCCGAAATGTCCCGAGCTTAATGCGGCTGAGAATGTCTGGCAGTTCATGCGTGACAACTGGCTTTCAAACCGCATCTTCCATTCCAGCGAAGACCTGGTCACTCACTGCTCCGAAGCCTGGAACAAGCTTGTCGATCAACCCTGGCGCATCATGTCCCTCGGACTGCGCAAATGGGCTCACAGGTTCTAATCAATGAGACTTGGTATTACTGACGATCGCGCCCGAGCTCGCCATCGGCGACGGCGCGTTGGGCTTCTGGAAGGCGATCGAGGAGGTCTGCCCGGCGACGCGGCATCAATGCTGCACGGTGCACAGGACCGCCAACGTGCCAAAAACAAGAGTAACCGGGGCAAAACCCCGGGCGGGCGGTAGTTTTGGGGCTTGCCGAATACGAGGGATTACGATTCGCTTGTGGCATGTCAGCGCTTCCTGATCCGTCTGGTCTGTCGCGTGCCGAGTTGGAAGCTCTGGTTATGGAACTGCTGAACGCTGTGTCGGAGCTGAAGAGCATTGTGGCGACGCAGCGTGATGAGATCGCGCGGCTGAAGGGCCTCAAGGGCCGCCCGTTGATCAAGCCGAGCGGTATGGAGAAGGCGACGGAGCCCAGGCAGGGCAGCAAGGGCTCGAAAGGACGTCGTCGTGGCAAGGTCGTGCCGCGTGTTGCGCCGAAGATCGAGGTACTACGGGTGGCGCATCCGCCCGGCTCTCAGTTCAAGGGCTACGAGCCTTATGACGTGCAGGACCTGGTGATCACCGCCCAAGCCGTGCATTACCGGCGCGAGCGCTGGCTGACGCCGAATGGCGAGACGATCGTGGCATCGCTGCCTGACGGGATCCGTGGCCACTTCGGACCGGAGCTTCGCCGCTTCGTGCTGATGCAATACCACCAGGGCCAGATGACGGTCGAGCGTCTGGTCACGCAGTTGCAGGCGATCGGCATCAGCATTTCCAAGCGCCAGATCATGCGCCTGCTGATCGACCGGCAGGAGGTGTTTCTGGGCGAGACCGGCGCGGTGTTGCGCGCAGGGCTGCAAACCGCGGACTGGATCAGCGTGGACGACACCGGTGCGCGCCATCGTGGCGCCAACGCCGTCTGTACGCAGATCGGCAATGACAACTTCGCCTGGTTCGCCACGACGGGAAGCAAGAGCCGCCTGAACTTCCTTGACCTGCTGCGTGGTGGTCACACCGACTACGCGATCAACGACGCGGCTTTGGACTATATGCGAGACCATGACCTGGCTGGACCGCTGGTCCATAAGCTGGCTGTGCATGGACAGCGCCAATTTGCTGATGAGAAAGCCTGGAGGTGCCATCTTGAGCAAGTCGGCCTTACCGGTCTGCAGGTGACGCCTGACCCTATACGTGTCGCCACCGAGGGCGCGCTGTGGGGCGCGGTGAGGGCGCACGGGTTCCTGTGCGACGCGGTCGTTCTCAGCGACGATGCCGGACAATTCAACATCGGCCGGCATGCGCTGTGCTGGATCCATGCCGAGCGCCTGGTGCACAGGCTGGAGAGCTTCACCGACCGGCAACGCCACGCGCAGCAACGTATCCGGACCCTGATCTGGTGGTTCTACGCCGACCTGAAAGCCTACAAGCTCGATCCGACGCGATGCCGAAGCGGCGAGATGCGCGCCCGCTTCGAGCGCATATTCCAGCGCAGCACCGGGTTTGCCACGTTGGATCGCCTGCTCAAGCGGCT
>CAZZZU010000198.1:0-3087 GCA_964658805.1 uncultured Steroidobacteraceae bacterium | reverse complement strand
AAGACTCGGCTTCGGCCGACTCGAAGCCGTACTGCTGTTCGAGTACGCGCGTGACTGGTATACGCATGCGCGTTCTGTCAAAGCGCAAACGCATGCACCTGCCGCCTGGGGAAAACCGTTGCGCCGCGAAGCGGTTGTCATTGAACTGCCTCTGGGCTACCACAGCCAGCAGGAGCTCCCCCAGATCGCCATGAGCGACCGACCGCTCGACGCATTCTTTGCCGGCCAGATCCGCCATCCTTTGCCGCGCAGCGACTATCGCCACTGGGTATCCACCTCGAAGTTCGTCGCGCGCGAACAGTTATGGAATGAGATGCGTCGCCTCCATGCCAGCGGCCAGTGGCACATCGATCTCGGCGAAATCGCCTCGGTCGACCAGCAATCGCAAGCCGCGGCCTTCAGCGATTATTCGCAAAAGATGATGCATACGCGCATCTGTGTCGCACCGCGCGGTTCGGTGGCATCCACCTATCGGGCATTCGAAGGTCTGCGCGCCGGCTGCCTGGTGGTGGCCAACCGCCTGCCCGATGAGCCGACTTTGAGCGGCTCGCCCATCTTGCAGGTGGATCACTGGCGCGAGCTCGACGGAATCTTGCGGAAGTACGCACGTAATGTGGAACTGCTGGAGGCCGCACGCAGTGCCTCGCTCCGTTGGTGGCACGAGCACTTGGCAACCGCAGTGGTCGGTGCGGGCGTCGCCCGGATGTTCAATGCGACACGCTTGAAGGCACCGGCATGAGCGCTCTGGGCCGCATCGGCAAACTGTTCGGCGCGCAGAACGCGGGCCAGTTGCTCAATATCTTCACGCAGTTGCTGCTGCCGCCCGCCATCATGTATCCGTATGGTGCAGAGGCCGGACTGGCGCGTTACGGCCAATGGGTGGCGCTCGCGCAGGTACTCACCTATCTCTCGACGTTCAACTACGGTGTTCAGACGTATGCGAACATGCAGATGACCATCCACTACAACCGGGGTGAGCTCAAGGAAGCCCGCGAGGTGCAGTCAGCAGGACTGCGAATTCTGCTGGCAACCTTCGTGCTGTTCAATTCGGGATTGCTGGTGGTCTTCTTTTTGCCCATCGACTCCTGGTTGAGACTGACGATTCCGCTGCACGAAGCGCAGCTGACGCTGTACTTTCTCGGCTGTCAGATCGTCGCCGGCATGGTGTTCGGTTTTTTCAGCGGTGGTTACATGGCCGTTGCGCTGGCGCACCGCAGCGCGCATCTGTCGAACCTGAACCAACTCGTCATCATGCTCGTGCTGGTCTTCCTGGCGCTGCGTAAGTCGCCTTTCTATTATCTAGCGGGTGCGCAGTTTTTCATCACATTGACGAGCTCACTGCTGCTGATGCTCGACTTCGGCCGCGTGGCACCCGATTTGCGCCCGACGTTGCGGTATTGGCGGCCGGGGATCCTGCGGCAGATCATCAAGCCCAGTCTGCAATATGCTTTGCTCTACTCCTCGAACGTGTTGGCCTATGCGTGGCCCTCGATTTTGATTCAGCGCATGCTCGGACCATCGGTGCTGGCGGTGTTCAATTTGACCCGCACCGTCTATTCAATGAGCCGCCGGCTGCTGTACATCATGACGAACTCGATCGGCCCGGAGATCACGCTGGCATTCGGCAAACGCGATTGGCCGCGGTTACACCGGCTTTACGAGTATTCCGAACGGCTCATATTGCTGATGACTGTCCCCATCACCTTTGGCACGATGTTGGCCACGCCTTTGCTGCTGCAGCTGTGGCTGCACAAGACCGACGTTTTCAATCCCGACATTTGTCTGCTGCTGGCTCTGACCGTGTCGGTGCTGAGCATCAAAGAGCATAAGTATCAATTTCAATTCTCGACCAACGAGGTCGGGCCGGTCTCCTACATGACCATCATTGCCTACTCGCTCCAGCTCATCATTGCGGTACCCATGATCAGGGCCTTCGGGATGACCGGCTATCTCGCTACCTGGCTGGTCAGTGAGATCCTGCAACTGGCTTATCTGATTCACTTGAATGGCCGGCTGTTCAAAGGCGTGGCCACGCTCAACCACAAACCGGTCTACCGGCTTTTCGCCATCATGGCAGTGTGCAGTGCCGTGCTCGCGTGGCCGCTCTACAACATCGACCGGCTCAACCTGCTGGGACAGGGCGCAGCGGCCGGCGTCGTCACACTGCTGCTCGGCTACATCTCATACCGGACCTTTGAAGTAGAAGAGGTGCGCGCCTTGTTATGGCAAAAGGTTGCGGCCTTTCGTAATCGGTAGCGTCCACCAGGCGTCCCCCGACCAGGCGTCCCCGACTAGAGCGCAGCCGCGATCGTCGAGGTCACGCGTGCAGCAAATCGTTGCCAGGTAAATTCCGCGGTGAAACGTGCCCGCGCCGCCCGCACCATCGCACCATATCGTTCGGGGTCGGCCAGCAGCGCCGCGATGCGCGCCGCATAGATTCCCGCGGGCGCGTCGACTGGCTCGAGAATCCCCGTGACACCGTCGAGCACGATGGAAGGCACCGCTTGCACCGCCCGCGACACCACCGGCAGTCCGAATGCCTGCGCTTCGGCGAACACGATGCCGAAGCATTCCGCGCGGGTCGGTACCAGCAGAAAATGTGAAGTCATGAAGAGGCGCTCCAGCAACTCAGCCTGCGCGGCATTCCGGGCATCGAGGAAGCCGTGCACCTGCACGAGGTGTCGGGCGCGCTCAGGAATTGTTGGCGTACAGCCGACGACATGCAGCACCACGGGCCGCACCCCACGCGTCTCGAGTTCGAGTGCCACTTCGATGGCGAATGGCCCCCCTTTGCGCTCCCAGTCCTTGCCGACGTACAGCAGGTTACACCCCGAAGCGCCACGCGCGCGGCTGGCCTCCTGCCAGGCAGCCGCGTCAATCTCGGGGGTCCAATTGGCACCCAGCGGAATGCGGTGCAGTTTGTCCCGCCCAACGGCGTACAAGCGCTGCGCTTCGTCGCAGGCCCAGTCGGAAGAAAAAATCAGGCCGGCGCAACGGCGCGCGGCGGCGGCCTCCTGTTGCGCAAACCTAGGACCGAGGATCGGCATGGAGTCGAACTCCCGATACGTCTCCTTCCACGACAACCAC
>CAZZZU010000197.1:0-3184 GCA_964658805.1 uncultured Steroidobacteraceae bacterium | reverse complement strand
ACCCTCGCTTGTTCTCGCTTCCAACCACACCGTCCACTGCATCACGCCTGCCGCCTGTTAGCGCCGCCGCAAATCCGTAGTTTTTTGCCGACGTTGAGGTGGAGGCCTGTCCGTCAAGGGAGTACTCTGGCGTCTGCGCGGTCGCCGAGTTGGCCCCAATCGGACGAAGTTCGAGACCGGTTGGCCACAATGATTGCAAACAGCTAGTACCTCTGCACAGTGATTTTGACCGGTTGAATGTGCCCCGGATTTAGTTCGGGCAAGTCGGATCGGTCGAGCAGAACGGCGATGCTGCGAGGAACGCCTGGCCGGCGTGAGATCAACCCGGCCTGCTCGAGGGTCAGCACCATTTGATGGACGCTCGGGGGCGTAAGGCGGAAGAACCGCATCATGTCCGCCTCCGCCGGAGGGCGTCCGTTCACCAGGGTGTAGGCGTAAATAAAAGCCAAAAACTGGCCTTGCCTGGGGGTAAATCGCGGTCGCGGTGCATCCACGGCTGGTTTCATCGTTGTCCTTGAAAGGAAAGGAACAGCGATGACTATACGATACCGGGTGGACCTGAGCGAGGCGGAGCGCACACAACTCACGACGTTGCTGAACGGCGGCAAACACGCGGCACGCAAAATCAAGCGGGCGCAGATCCTGCTGGCCGCCGAGGCCGGTGTCAGCGACGAGGTGATCGCCAGCAGCCTTTCGGTTGGTGGATCGACGGTCTACCGAACCAAGCGGCGCTTCGTGCAGGGCAACCTGGATCTGGCCCTGAGCGAGCAAGCCCGGCCCGGGGCAAGCCGCAAGCTATCGGGCAAGGAGACCGCGCTGCTGGTCGCCACCACCTGTTCCAACCCGCCTGAGGGTCGAAAGCGCTGGACGCTCGATCTGTTGGCCGGCGAGATGGTGAGGCTGACCCAGCATGAGGATCTGTCGCGCGAGACGGTGCGCCGGCGTCTGGCCGAGGACGATCTGAAGCCATGGCAGCGGGACATGTGGTGCATTCCGAAGGTCGATGGCGCCTATGTCGCGCGGATGGAGGACGTGCTTGATCTCTACGCCGAAGAGGCCGACCCAAAGCGTCCGGTGGTGTGCTTTGACGAAAGTCCGACCCAGTTGATCGGCGAGGTACGCGAGCCGATTCCGGCCGAACCGGGCCAGCCGGAGCGCTATGATTGTGAATACCGCCGCAATGGCACAGCCAATTTGTTCGTGTCTCTCGATGCACACCGGTCGTGGCGTCATGTGAAGGTCACGGACCGGCGAACCGCGCGGGATTTTGCAGCTTGCATGCGCGATCTGGCGGAGATCCACTATCCGAATGCAAAGCAGATCCGCGTCGTGCTGGACAATCTTTCAACCCATACCGCCGGAGCTTTGTACGAAACCTTCCCGCCATCCGAAGCGCACCGCGTTCTTCAGCGCCTGGAATTTCATTACACACCCAAACATGCCAGTTGGCTGAACATGGTGGAGATTGAGATCGGCGTCCTGCGCGGCCAGTGTCTGGATCGCCGGATCGGTGAGCGTGACGTTCTCAACGCCGAAATTGAAGCATGGCAGCGCCAACGCAACGCATCAGGGGCACGCATCCAATGGAAGTTCACTACCCAGAAGGCACGGGACAAGCTGGCTCGCGCCTATCCCGACACAACATAACCCGGTCAAAACTACTGTGCAGAGGTACTAAGCAGAATCCCCCGGCTTGACCAACGGATGGGTGTACGATTCGCTATGGCCATCGATTCGTAAAGGCGCGGCATGAGCGGTAAGTCCCTGGTTTCAGCGAGTGAGGACCAACGCTCTGCCCTAGCGACTTTGGCTGGCTCGCGTGACCGCGGCGAGGCTGACAGAGCCCGTGCCATTTTGCTGACGCTTTTGGGTTGGACCAGTCCGCGCATCGCCGAAGCGTTCAGCGTGCGCGAAGACACGGTGCGGCTGTGGCGTAGTAATTTCAGCCGTGGTGGCATCGATGCGTTGAAGGCCAGTGTCGCACCTGGTCCGCCACCGGTGAAAAGTGAAACGGCCTTGCGCGTGGTCACACCGTTACTGGAAGAGCCAGTCGTCAACCGGCCGAATTGGACGATCCCGCGCATGCGTGCCGAGATCGAAGCGCGGGAGGGCGTGCGGATTAGCCGCTCGCAACTTTCCAAGGCATTGCGAAAAAAAAGTTCCGTTATCGGCGGCCGCGGCACACGCTGAAAGGGCGGCAAGATGCCAGCGAGGTTGATCGGATTGGCTTGCGTCTGCAACTGCGCAAGCAGCAGGCCGCAGCCGGTGATATCGTTCTGCTTTATGGCGATGAGAGCGAGGCGTTAACGCATCCCTATCTTGCCAGAGCATGGGCAAAATCCGGTGCTGATCTGCGCGTGCCGGCACCAGGCCAAGCCAAGAAGGTGGCGATGCTGGGCTCGCTTGATCATGTCACGCATGAACTGATCGTGCATACCAGTCCGACCAAGCGCAGCAGCGACTTCGTGGCGCATCTCAAGCAGATTGATGCGCTTTATGGCCCGATGCCCGGCCGCGTGAGCAAGCCGGTCGTGTTGGTCGAAGACAATGGGCCGATCCATGTCAGCAAGCTTTCACGCGCCGCTCTTGCTGCTCGCGCACACTGGCTCACGGTCGAATGGTTGCCGAAATATACGCCCGAGCTGAACGACATCGAGGTCGTCTGGCACGATCTGAAGGCGCATCACTTGGCCCATCAGACCTTCACTGGCGTCACCGAACTCGATGGGGCCATTCACACCGCCGTCGAAGACCTGAACCGCGAGCGTATGGTGGATCCGTTGGCCAAACCACGAATCTCTGCTTAGGCGCGAGCGGGTGCTGATGGCGGTCGGTTGCGCCTTTACGGCGGTAGCAGGTGCCGGTTCGGGCTGTTGCGCTGGTTTTGGCTCCGAATTCTGACCCTGATCCGTCACGCGATGTATGTGCCGGCCACTGGCGCGATATCGGCGGCTACGCTCTGCATGCATCTGCCGCCCGCGTTCGCTCGCCTGGTATCGGCGACGGGCCTCCCGTTGCCTGCTGCGCCTCACCTCCAGAGCGCAGTCGTGCCCACAGTACACTTGGCCGCGATCGCATCGGCGGCAGATCAAAAGCTGCTGGCGGCAACGGAGGCAAAGAAACATCCGTGAGTACAGCTTTTGTTCACAGCCTGATCTACACAGTCCCTGTTGCAAAACCACTA
>CAZZZU010000196.1:0-3245 GCA_964658805.1 uncultured Steroidobacteraceae bacterium | reverse complement strand
GAACCGCCGCCCCGCGCCAGGATTAAAACGTCGCACTCCGCGCGTGCGCCCGCGGTGCGGATGGCGGCCGCGATGTCGGCAGCGGCGCCTGACCCCTGCACCGGCACCGGGTAGATCAGCACGCGCACGGCCGGAAAGCGCCGCGCCAGGACGTGCAGAATGTCGCGCACGGCTGCTCCTGTCGGCGACGTGATCACGCCGATGCGCTTCGGCAGGGTCGGCAGGGTGCGCTTGCGCTCGGTCGCGAACAAACCTTCGGCGGCGAGCCGCGCGGACAGTTCCTCGAACTGCCGTTTGAGGGCGCCTAGCCCGGCGTCTTCCATGTGATCGATGACGATCTGGTACTCGCCGCGCTGCTCGTAAAGACCGACGCGTGCGCGTACCAGTACTTTCTGGCCGTCACGAATCAGGAAATTGCAGAGCATATTTCGCTGCCGGAACATGCAGCAGCGCACCTGCGCAGTGGCATCTTTCAGCGACAGGTACCAATGACCTGAACTCGGCCGGGCGAGGTTCGAGATCTCACCCTCAAGCCACAGGGTGGCAAAGCCGCGTTCGAGCATCACCCGAACCTCGCGATTGAGCCGCGAGACGGTGTACACATCGCGAGCAGGCAGGGCGACCATGCCGCCATGATACTGCGGTTTACCGCATTGCATGTGCAAGGTACAATAGCCCGCCTCTTAGACGAACTGCGTGAACGCACCTATGCGTATTCTTGAAGAGGCACTCACATTCGATGACGTGCTGCTGGTCCCGGCATACTCTGAAGTTTTGCCCCGTGAAGTGTCGCTCGTGTCGCAGCTCACCCGCGAAATCCGCTTGAATCTGCCGGTCATTTCGGCCGCCATGGATACCGTTACCGAGGCACGCCTGGCGATCACCATCGCGCAGGAGGGCGGACTCGGCGTCATTCACAAGAACATGACCATCGAGCAGCAGGCGCGACAGGTGGATCGCGTCAAAAAATTCGAGAGCGGTGTGATCAGCGATCCGATCACCGTCAGTCCGGATATGACCATTCGTCAGGTGCTGCAACTGACCCGGGCACACAACATCTCGGGTGTGCCCGTGGTCCATGGCACCAAGGTGGTCGGCATCGTCACGCATCGTGACCTGCGCTTCGAGACCAAGCTCGACTCGCCGGTGACGTCGGTCATGACACCCAAGGAGAAGCTGGTGACGGTGCGCGAGAACGCTCCCAAGGAAGAAGTTCTCGCACTGTTGCACAAGCATCGCATCGAGAAAGTGCTGGTCGTCGCGGGCGACGAACTCAAGGGCATGATCACGGTGAAGGATTTCCAGAAGGCCACCGAGTTTCCGCACGCGTGCAAGGACAACGTCGGGAGCCTGCGCGTCGGCGCGGCGGTCGGTACCGCGCCCGATACGCTCGACCGGGTGGCAGCATTGCGCGAGGCCGGCGTGGATGTGATCGTGGTCGATACCTCGCATGGTCATTCGCGCGGCGTGCTCGACACGGTGGAGAAGGTAAAAAACCGTTTTCCCGACATCCAGGTAATCGGCGGCAACATCGTCACGGCGGAAGCGGCGCTCGATCTCGTGAAGCGCGGCGCAGATGCCGTGAAGGTCGGCATCGGCCCGGGATCGATCTGCACCACGCGCATCGTCGCGGGCGTCGGTGTCCCACAGATCAGCGCGATCGCGCGCGTTGCGAAGGCGTTGGAAGGCACGGGCGTGCCGGTGATCGGTGACGGCGGGATCCGCTACTCAGGCGACATCGCCAAGGCGCTGGCTGCCGGCGCACATTGCGTGATGATCGGTGGCCTGTTTGCGGGTACCGAGGAATCACCCGGCGAGGTGGAGTTGTACCAGGGCGGCTCTTATAAAGCCTATCGGGGCATGGGCTCGATCGGCGCCATGGCGCAGGCGCATGGCTCGAGTGACCGCTACTTTCAGGACACGACCACGGAACTCGAAAAACTGGTGCCCGAGGGCATCGAGGGCCGCGTCGGTTACAAAGGCAGCCTCGTGGCGATCTTGCATCAACTGTCGGGCGGTCTGCGCGCCGCGATGGGCTACACCGGCAGCGCCAGCATCGAGGAGATGCGCACGCGTCCGCAGTTCGTGCGCATCACCAGTGCCGGTGTGCGCGAGAGCCACGTGCATGACGTCACCATCACCAAAGAAGCGCCGAACTACCGGATTGGTTGATGCCTGACATTCATGCCGACCGGGTTTTGATTCTCGATTTTGGTTCGCAGTACACGCAGTTGATCGCCCGCCGGGTCCGGGAACTCGGTGTCTATTCCGAGATCTATGCCTGCGACGTCGCCGGCGAGAGCATCGCGAATTTCAATCCGAAGGCGATCATTCTTTCCGGCAGCCCTGAATCCGTTTATGACGCGCGTGGCGCGCAGGTGCCGGCACAAGTATTCACGCAGTCGGTGCCGGTGCTCGGTATCTGCTACGGCATGCAGGTGATGGCCGCGCAACTGGGCGGTCAGGTCGAAGGCTCGACGCATCGCGAGTTTGGTGCTGCCCAGGTTCGGCCCTCCGGCGCCTCGCGATTACTGCAGGGCCTCGAAGATAATCGCGACGCGGACGGAAGGCCGGTGCTCGATGTCTGGATGAGTCATGGCGATCGCGTCGCGGTGCTGCCACCGGGCTTCAGCGTGATCGCGGCCAGCGACAATGCGCCACTGGCGGCGATGTCGGACGAGGCACGGCGTCTATATGCATTGCAATTTCATCCGGAGGTCACGCACACGCTGCAGGGCGGCGAGATCCTGCGCCGCTTCGTCCGGGAAATTGCACAGTGCGAGGGCAATTGGGCCACCCGCAACATCATCGATGACAGCATCGAACGCGTGCGCCGCGTCGTGGGCAAAGACCGCGTTTTGTTGGGACTGTCCGGTGGCGTCGACTCGTCGGTGCTCGCTGCGCTCTTGCACAAGGCTATCGGGACACAGCTCACCTGCGTATTCGTCGATCATGGCCTGTTGCGTCAGGGCGAAGGCGATCAGGTCATGGCTACGTTCGCGCAGCACATGGGCATCCATGTGATTCGGGTCGATGCCGAGGCGCGCTTCCTCGCTGCGCTTGCCGGGGCGGTCGACCCGGAAGCGAAGCGCAAGATCATCGGTCGTACCTTCATTGAAGTGTTCGATGAAGAAGCAGCCAGGCTCGACGGCGTGAAGTGGCTCGCGCAGGGCACGATCTATCCCGACGTCATCGAATCAGCCGGCGCCAAAACCGGTAAAGCGCATGTCATCAAGTCGCATCAC
>CAZZZU010000195.1:0-3269 GCA_964658805.1 uncultured Steroidobacteraceae bacterium | reverse complement strand
CATCACGTTGGAAATGTGGATCGAGGCTTCGCGCTCGACGATGCCGCCGGGCTGTGCAGTGCTGGTATCGAATAGATATTCTCGACGACGTCGTACCCGGTGCGCCTTTTCGGCTGCGTTGACGGCCATGAACCAGAGCGAAAACGCGCGCGTCAAATCGGTGGCCAGTGCCGGTGAACGGCCGACCACACGTTGCTGCAGTTGGACTTTGTCACAAGCCGCCGCGTCCCGGCAGGTTACGGCCGCGAGACGATCGCCCTCCACCATGCGTACGTATTCTTCGCCGCCTTGATCCCGCAGGGTCTCGCCGATCATGTCGCCGAGCGCATGGACGTCATCGTGAAGCGCTGCGTCCTTGACAGGAAATTGAATGGCCGAGGGATACATAGTGCTAGTCTCTCCCGTCGATACGGAGATCTCTTATGAGTCTGTTGGCGCAGATTTCGGTCTTCCTCGCGGCCGCAGTGGTCGCGATACCGATTTTCCGACGCTTTAAATTAGGTTCGGTGCTGGGATACCTGATGGCCGGCATCATCATCGGCCCGTCCGGTTTGCGGCTGGTGAGCACGCTCGACGTGACGCAGCACCTTGCAGAGTTCGGCATCGTCCTGCTCATGTTCGTCATCGGCCTCGAATTGCAACCGTCACGGTTGTGGGTGATGCGCAGGCCCATTTTCGGCTTGGGCGCGGCGCAGGTCGTGCTGACGACGCTGTGTGTCGGCGGAGCAGCCGGCTGGCTGTTTGCACAAAGTTGGCAGTCCGCCCTGGTCATCGGCTTCGGCCTGTCCATGTCGTCCACGGCCCTCGCGCTGCAACTGCTGGCCGAGCGCGGGCAACTCAACTCTCAATTCGGCCGCTCCTCATTCAGCATTCTACTGTTTCAGGACATTGCCGTCCTGCCGGCCTTGGCCCTGCTGCCGCTGCTGGCCGCCGCGTCGGTCCGGGCACCGAGTGGCGGGGGCTGGCTGCCCCTCAAGCTGGTTGCGGTGCTGGCAACCGTGATAGTCGGGGGCCGCTACATCCTGCGGCCGATGTTGCGCATCATCGCTGCCACCAAGGTGGCTGAAGCCTTCACCGCGGCAGGTCTGCTGATCGTGCTCGGCACCGCGCTGCTCGTCAGCCAGGTGGGCTTGTCGCTGTCCCTGGGGGCATTCCTGGCAGGCGTGCTGCTGGCTGACAGCGAGTTTCGCCATGAACTCGAGGCTGACATCGAGCCCTTCAAAGGCCTGTTGCTGGGTCTTTTCTTCATCACGGTCGGGATGTCAGCGAATCTTGCGCTGGTCCGCGAGGAGCCTGTGCTCATCGTCGGCCTGACACTCGGCTTCATGTTGATCAAGGTGGCGGTGCTGTGGGCCATTGCCAAGAGTTCGCGGCACAGCGCCACGGCGAGCCGGGGCTTGGCGCTCAGCCTGCCGTCGGGCGGTGAGTTTGCATTCGTTCTGTTTGGACTGGCGGCCACACTCGGGATCATCGGCAACGAGATCGCCGAATTGTTGGTGCTGGTCGTGACGGCATCGATGATCTTGAGCCCGATTTTGCTGGCCCTGTACGACGTGACGTTCAAAACCGTGGAGAAGGAGGATGGTCCGTACGATACCCCGGTAGAGTTGTACCCCAAGGTCATCATCGCGGGCTTTGGTCGCTTTGGGCAGATCGTCGGGCGCATCTTGCGTGCCAAGAGAATCGCGTTTACCGCGCTCGAGGCCAATCAGACACAGGTCGACTTCCTGCGTCAATTCGGCAATCAGGTGTACTACGGCGACGCGTCGCGCCTCGAAATGCTGCGCGCTGCGCATGCGGACAATGCGCAGATCTTCGTCTTGGCCATCGACGACGTCGAGGCGTCGGTGCGAACGGCCGACCTGATTCGCACCCATTTCCCCCATCTCAAGGTCTTCGCCCGGGCGCGTAACCGCCAGCATGCATTCCGGTTGCTGGATCTCGAGGTGCGCTACGTGATACGCGAAACACTGGTATCGAGCCTCGAAATGTCGACGAGCGTGCTCGAGGCGCTGGGCCTGTCGAAAGCTCAGGCGGTCGAAACCGTCCAGACCTTTCGCCGGCACGATGCCGACACCATGGGCAAGCAGCAGGCGGTCAAGGACGACGCCAAGAAATTGCTGGCGACGAGCCGCGAGTCAGCAGAACAATTGCTGCAATTGTTCGAAGCCGATACCGGCCAGTCCGAAGAGGCGACGATCAAGCGCCCGCGCGCCGCTATCGCGGATTGAGCAGTACGGTGGTGTCGAAGCTCTCGAAGCTCGTCAGGACTTTGCGGTAAGCATTGTGCATGATGCGTTGCGCCACCTGGTCAGCCCGCGCACCCAACAACATTCGAATCACGACGTCGTCCTGTGGACGTGCCGAGTCTTCGCTCAGGAGTTGGTAGCTGAACCGCGCCAACCGTGCGCTCATCTCCAAAGCGAATTTGATGCGCAATACATCCTGACCATCGCCCGCGCCAACCTTGGTCTCATCTGCGATTTCGAAGATCAAACGGTTGACGAAGCGTGCCTTGTCGACCAACGCCAGATCAGCGAAGAACTCGATTTCGGATTGAACATTCATCCCTGATGATCATCCTGCGGGAAAGAAATCGATCGGCTTGGTGGCGGTGAGAACGGCGACTTCCTTCGCCTCGAACCTGAACAATTTGATGCGGGCGATCAGCTTGCGCTCGAGTTCCTCGTCTTTGAGGTCCGAGGACACGACATGCACGTCGGTCACTTCGCCCGAGGGCGCAATGGTCAGGCTGACAACCACCTTGCCTTGCAAGGCCGGGTTGTCACGCAAAGCACGCGCATACATGGCGTCAATCGCACCCTTGTTACGGGTGAATACCAAGGCGATCTCATCCGCGCTGCGTGAGGGTTTGCCGCTGCCGCCGGCGCGCGTGGCACCCTGGCCCGCACCCGCAGCGAGCTTCGGGTCTTTCACCTGGGTGGTATAGATGCCCTTGAGCGAACCGGATCCGGCCGCGAGACCGCTGCTCGTGGGTGCGCTGATGCCGCCACTCGAACCGCCTGTCTTGGCCGTGATGAGATTGCGCTGTACCTCGGTCACATCGCCGGGATCCGTGGTGTTTTTCTGATTCTGGGCGAACTTGTCGACGTCCACATTACGCAGCGCAGCCAGATCGTCCATGTTCGCGAGCAGACCGCTCTTCGAGGCCTTGACGCGCGGATCCACGGGCGCGACGGGAGCCGGGGCAGGCTTCGCCGAGACGGGCGCTTTTTCCGGCTTGGGCCGCTCCGGCGGCGGTGGCGGTG
>CAZZZU010000194.1:0-3398 GCA_964658805.1 uncultured Steroidobacteraceae bacterium | reverse complement strand
AAAGCGGCCGCCATCCAGCGGCACCAGCGGCCGCAGGTCGGGCGGCAGCACCGGCAGGACGGTCAGCACCATCCATTCCGGCTTGTTGCCCGACTCCATGAACGCCTCGATCAGTTTCAGGCGCTTGGATAAGCGCTTGATCTTGGTTTCGGAGGCCGTGTTCGACATGTCCTCTCGGACCTTGACGATTTCCGACGGCAGATCCATGGACTTGAGCAGTTCGTGCACCGCTTCGGCACCCATGCGGGCATCGAACTCGTCGCCATGTTCTTCGATCGACTCGAGATACATCTCATCGGTCAGCAGCTGGCCACGCTGCAGCGGCGTCATGCCCGGATCGACCACCACGAAAGCCTCGAAATACAGCACGCGCTCGATCTCGCGCAGCGTCATGTCGAGCATCAAACCGATGCGCGACGGCAGCGATTTCAGGAACCAGATGTGCGCCGTCGGGCTCGCGAGCTCGATGTGACCCATGCGCTCACGACGCACTTTTGACTGGGTCACCTCGACGCCACACTTCTCGCACACCACGCCGCGATGCTTGAGGCGCTTGTACTTGCCGCACAGGCACTCGTAGTCCTTCACGGGTCCGAAGATCTTCGCGCAGAACAGGCCGTCGCGTTCCGGCTTGAAAGTCCGGTAGTTGATGGTCTCCGGCTTCTTGACCTCGCCGTACGACCAGGAGCGGATCATGTCCGGCGACGCGAGTCCGATCTTGATCGAGTCGAAATTCTCAACCGGGACTTGCTGCTTGAATAATTTGAGTAAATCTTTCATCGATTAGCCCTCGCTCTCGAGTTCAATGTTGATGGCCAAGGATCTGATCTCCTTCACCAAGACGTTGAACGACTCCGGCATGCCGGCTTTCATTTCATGGTTGCCATCGACGATGGATTTGTACATCTGGGTCCGGCCGTTGACGTCGTCCGACTTGACGGTCAGCATTTCCTGCAGCGTGTACGCCGCACCGTAGGCCTCGAGCGCCCACACTTCCATCTCGCCGAAACGTTGTCCGCCGAACTGCGCCTTGCCACCGAGCGGCTGCTGCGTCACCAGGCTGTACGGTCCCGTGGAGCGCGCATGCATCTTGTCGTCGACCAGATGGTTCAACTTCAACATGTACATGTAGCCCACCGTCACCGGCCGCTCGAATTGCTCACCGGTGCGCCCGTCGCACAAGGTGGTTTGACCAGACGTCGGCAGATCGGCCAGAGTCAGCATCCGCTTGATCTCCTCCTCGCTCGCGCCGTCGAAAACCGGCGTCGCCATTGGCACGCCCTTTTTCAGATTGCTCGCAAGTTCGATCACTTCGGCATCCGTCATACCTTTGATATCTTCTTGTTGACCGCCCGAGTCGTTGTAGATCTCGCTGATGAACTTGCGCAGATCCACGATGGCGGCTTGCGCCTCCAGCATGCGGCCTATCTTGGCGCCGACGCCCTTGGCCGCCCAGCCAAGATGTGTCTCGAGAATCTGACCGATGTTCATGCGCGACGGCACACCCAACGGATTCAGCACGATATCGACCGGCGTACCGTCGGCCATGTAAGGCATGTCTTCGACCGGTACGATGGACGAGATCACGCCCTTGTTACCGTGACGGCCTGCCATCTTGTCGCCCGGTTGGACGCGACGTTTCACCGCCAGGTACACCTTGACCATCTTGAGGACACCCGGTGCGAGGTCGTCGCCCGCGGTGATCTTGGCGCGCTTCTCTTCAAAGCGCTTCTCGAAGGCCTTGCGTTGTCCCTTCATGCGCTCGGCAACGGTTTCGATCTGCGAATTCAACTCTTCGTCCTTGAAGCGAATTTCGAACCACTGCTCACGCGGCAGGTCGACCAGGTAGGCCTCGTCGATCTCGCTGCCGGACTTCAACTTCTTCGGACCGGCCTCGACCGCCTTGCCCATGATCATGCCGCGAACGCGCTGGAACAAATCGTCTTCCAGGATGCGCTGCTGATCGGCCAGATCCTTTCGCACTCGCTCGAGTTCAGCCTTTTCGATCGACAGAGCACGCGAATCTTTCTCGACCCCATCACGCGTGAACACGCGCACGTCGATTACCGTGCCATCCATACCGGGCGGCACCCGCAATGAGGTGTCTTTCACGTCCGAAGCTTTTTCACCGAAGATCGCACGCAACAGCTTCTCTTCCGGCGTCAGCTGGGTCTCGCCCTTCGGCGTGACCTTGCCCACCAGAATATCGCCGGCGCGCACTTCTGCGCCGATGAAGGCGATGCCCGCTTCGTCCAGCTTGGCCAGTGCCGAGTCGCCGACGTTCGGGATGTCTGCCGTGATTTCTTCAGGGCCGAGCTTGGTGTCACGCGCGACGCAGGTCAATTCTTCGATATGAATGGTGGTGAAGCGATCCTCTTCCACCACGCGCTCGGAGATCAGAATCGAGTCTTCGAAGTTGTAGCCGTTCCACGGCATGAAGGCGACCAGCAGATTCTGGCCCAGAGCCAGTTCACCGAGATCGGTAGAGGGACCGTCAGCCAGCACGTCGCCGCGGTTGATGGTGTTGCCGGCACTCACCAGCGGCCGCTGGTTGATGCAGGTGTTCTGGTTCGAGCGCGTGTACTTCGTGAGCGAGTAGATGTCCACGCCAGGCTCGCCGGCAGTGGTTTCGTTGTCGTTCACACGCACGACGATGCGCGACGCGTCGACCGAGTCGACGGTGCCGCCACGACGGGCGACCACGGTCACACCGGAGTCGATGGCCACGGCACGCTCCATGCCGGTGCCCACCAGCGGGGTTTCCGACCGCAAGGTCGGTACGGCCTGGCGCTGCATGTTCGAACCCATCAGCGCGCGGTTCGCGTCGTCATGCTCGAGAAACGGAATCAACGAGGCGGCCACCGACACGATCTGCTTCGGGGACACATCCATGAAGTCGATCTTGTCCGGCGCGGTCAGCGTGAACTCGTTCTGCGTACGGCAGGAGATCAGGTCGTCGGTGAACTCGCCTTTTTCGCTCAACGTCGCATTCGCCTGCGCGATCACGTACTGGCCTTCTTCGATGGCCGACAGGTAATCGATCTTGTCCGTAACCTTGCCAGCTTCCACGCGACGATACGGCGTTTCCAGGAAGCCGTAGTCGTTGGTCCGTGCATACACGGCCAGGGAGTTGATCAAGCCGATGTTCGGACCTTCCGGCGTTTCGATCGGGCAGACCCGGCCGTAGTGCGTCGGATGAACGTCGCGAACCTCGAAGCCGGCACGTTCACGCGTGAGACCGCCCGGGCCCAATGCCGAAACGCGACGCTTGTGCGTCACCTCAGAGAGCGGATTGTTCTGATCCATGAACTGCGACAGCTGAGATGAGCCAAAGAATTCCTTTACCGCGGCCGCCACCGGCTTCGCGTTGATCATCTCCTGCGGCATGATCGGCTCGC
>CAZZZU010000193.1:0-3483 GCA_964658805.1 uncultured Steroidobacteraceae bacterium | reverse complement strand
CTACTACGCTCCTCCGCCGCCTCCGCCGCCGCCCGGCTACTATCGCGGCGGCTATTGGGGCTGGAACAACGGCTACTGGCATGGCGGCTATTGGGGCGGCGGCTGGTGGGGTCCCTGGGGCGTCGGCGGCCTGGCGCTGGGTTTGTACGTGTCGACCTTGCCCTGGAATTACTCGACGTATTATTACGGCGGCGTGCCTTACTACTATTCCGCGAACACCTATTACGTGTGGGACTCCGGCTCGGGTCGGTATGTGACCACGGCGCCGCCGGTGGAGATCATGCAAGGCGCCTCGGCGGCCCCGGGCGAGTCGACCACCGGCGGGGCGGCTGACAACGGCGGTCCCGCCGACGTCATCGCCTACCCGAAGAACGGTCAGGGCCAGGAGCAGCAGTCGAAGGACAAGTTCGAATGTCACAAATGGGCGGCGGATCAGACCGGATTCGATCCCGCGGTCGCCACCAGCGCACCGCCCGTGCAGCAGCGCACTGAGTACAACCGGGCGCAGTCCGCCTGTCTCGAGGGCAGGGGCTACACGGTCAAATGACCGTGCTGCGGCGGGGCGTCGCCCCAGCCTGACGCCGCGATGAGCACGGGAGTGGAACGCGCCTTCGCCTCATGCCAAAATAGGCGGCTTTGACGCCTGGCGCTCTTGCGAGCTGCCCTGGCGCTCGTCCTTCCAACTTACGGAACCCGCTATGCCCCGCACTACACCGCTCGCCGATATCCGCAACATTGGCATCATCGCCCACGTCGACGCCGGCAAGACCACCACCACCGAGCGCATCCTGTATTACACGGGTCGTAAGCACACCATCATCGACATCCACGATACGAAGGATCTGAAGACGTCGACGACCACGGACTATCTCGAGCAGGAACAAAAGCGCGGCATCACCATCCAGAGTGCCGCCGTGTCCGCCTTCTGGCGCGGCAAGAAGATCAATCTGATCGACACCCCGGGACACGTCGACTTCACCATCGAAGTGAACCGCTCCCTGCGCGTCCTCGACGGCGCGGTGGTGGTATTCGACGGCGTCGCGGGTGTCGAGCCGCAATCCGAAACGAACTGGCGCCTCGCGGACAACTATGGCGTGCCGCGAATCTGCTACGTCAACAAGATGGATCGCAGCGGCGCGAACTTTCTGCGTTGCATCGACATGATCAAAAAGCGTCTGGGGGCCCGTCCGCTTCCCATCCAGCTGCCGATCGGCTCGGAGGACAATTTCAAGGGTCTGATTGATCTCGTCGAGATGAAGGCGCTGGTTTGGGAGTCGGACGACAAGGACTCAGAGTGGAAGACCCTCGATATCACGCCGGATCTCGTCGACCGCCTCAACATCACGGTACCGAGCGACCGCAAGCTGTTGGAGAGCATCGACAAGTACCGCACCGAGCTGGTCGACACCTGTCTGGAAATGGACGATGTCGCGATGGAAGCGTTCATCACCGACGGCATCGTGCCGTCGCCGGACGTGCTGCGTAATTGCCTGCGCCAGGGCACGATTCATTCGGCCTTCACGCCGGTGCTGTGCGGTTCATCATACAAGAACAAAGGCGTGCAGCAGGTGCTGGACGCGGTGGTCGACATTCTGCCGGCGCCCACGGACGTGGCTGCCATCAAGACGGTGAACGCCGATGGTGATCCGGTGGGCGAGCGCAAGACGTCGGATGACGAACCGTTTTCGGCACTCGCCTTCAAGGTGATCAATGACGCCTATGGCGCACTGACCTTCGTGCGCGTGTATTCGGGTGTGCTCGTCAAGGGCGCATCGGTGATGAATTCGACCCGCGGCAAGCGCGAAAAGATCGGCCGCATGGTGGAGATGTTCGCCAAGGAAGCCAACCCCGTGGAAGAGGCCCGTGCGGGCGACATCATTGCATTGGTATCCATGCAGGAAACCGAGACCGGCGACACGCTGTGCGACTCGGCGCATCCGGTGGTGCTGGAGCGTATGCGCTTTCCGCAACCGGTTATCAGCGTGTCCGTGAAGGCCAAGAACAAGGTCGATCAGGAGAAGTTCGGCGCTGCCCTCGGCAAGATGGTGCGTGCCGATCCTTCGCTGCACCTGGAAACCGATCGTGAAACCGGTCAGACCATCTTGCGCGGCATGGGCGAGTTGCATCTCGAAGTGACGCTCGACCGCATGCGCACGGAATTCGGCGTCGAAGGCACGATGGGCGAACCGCAGGTGGCTTATCGCGAAACCATCACCAAGAAGATTCAGGAAAACTACATCCACAAGAAGCAGACGGGCGGTTCCGGCCAGTTCGCCGAGGTGTGGATCGTGTTCGAGCCGACGGAGCGCAGTGCCGGCTTCGAATTCATCGACGAAACCGTGGGCGGTTCAGTGCCGAAGGAGTTCGTGCCCTCGGTCGAGAAAGGACTCGAGGTGCAGAAGGAAGACGGCGTGCTCGCGCACTATCCGACCGTCGACTTCAAAGCCACGCTCATCGACGGCAGCTATCATGACGTCGACTCGAATGCCATGACCTTCGAAATCGCGGCCAAGGCGGCGTTCCGCGAAGGCATTCGCAAAGCCGGTCCGATCCTGCTCGAGCCCGTGATGAAGGTCGAGACCGTGACGCCGGGCGATTACCTCGGCGACGTGATCGGCGACATCAATCGCCGCCGCGGCGCCATCCAGGATCAGCTCGAGCGCGGCACCAATATTGCCGTCGTTGCCATCGTGCCGCTGTCGGAGATGTTCGGTTACATCGGGCATCTGCGCGGCATGACCAGCGGCCGCGCCTCCTATACGATGGAGTTTTCGCACTACGAGCCGGTGCCGCGCAACGTGGCAGAGGTCGTGATCTCGGATGCTGCCAAAGCCAAGGCTGCCTTGACCGCCTGATCGCCAGCGGCCGGGATCTGGAGAAGGAGACCGGCCGATGGACGAGGTGATCAGGAAGCGCGTCAGGCAGCTCGGGCCGGGCCTCATCACGGGGGCCGCCGACGATGATCCGAGCGGCATCGCCACTTACAGCCAGGCCGGTGCCCAGTTCGGCTATGGCATGCTTTGGACGGTGCTGTTTACGTATCCTTTGATGGTCGGCATCCAGATGGTCAGTGCGCGCCTCGGTTGCATCACAGGGCGTGGTTTGGCCGCCAACGTCAAAGCCGCTTTTCCGAAGCCGGTGTTGTTTGCGGTGGTCGGCCTGCTGCTGGCCGCCAACACGATCAATATCGCGGCGGACATCGCGGCCATGGCGCAGGCCTTGCAGCTTCTCTGGGGCGGATCGACACATTTGTACAGCATCTGTATCGGTGCCTTATGTCTGTTGCTGCAGGTGGTATTGAGCTACGGCACCTATGTCCGCTACCTCAAATGGCTGACGCTCTCGCTGCTGTCCTATGTGGCGGTCATCTTCATGGTGAACATAAACTGGTTGCAGGTGATTCGCGGCATGTTGTTGCCGCCCCTGCGACTGAACCACGACACCATTACGATGATCGTCGCACTCTTCGGTACCACCATCAGC
>CAZZZU010000192.1:0-3645 GCA_964658805.1 uncultured Steroidobacteraceae bacterium | reverse complement strand
GCGTTGGCTGGAAGCCGGGCGTCGTGGGCGTGGTGACAATCAGGGCAGCCGACGACACCTCGGAAGGCCACGCGCTGAAGACGGGGGAGCCGATGATCTCGCCCGACATCGACCTGGAGACGCGGTTCGCCTATCCGTCATTCCTGACCGACAACGGCGTGAAAGCCGTTGCCAACGTCCTCATCATCGGCGGCAAGGACCGGTCGCCCTTTGGCGTCCTGCAGATCGACAGCCGCACGACACGCGCGTTTACCGAGGACGACACGGCCTTCCTGCGCAGCTATGCCAACATACTGGCCGCTGCAGTGGACCGACTGCGAGTAACGGGCGAGGTGCGCGACAGCGAGGTGCGGCTTCGCCTTGCCCTGGAAGCCGGCGAGCTGGGCAGCTGGGACCTCGACCTGCTCAGCGGCGCCGTGACCCGGACGCTCCGCCACGACCAGATTTTCGGCTACCCCGACCTGCTGCCTGCCTGGAGCGCCAAAGTCTTTCTCGACCATGTCATCCCGGAGGACCGCGAGCGTGTTGCCGGCGATTTTCGTCGCGCGGCGGACACTGGGACGGAGTGGCACGTCGAGTGCCGCATCCGCCGGGCAGGCGATGGCGAGGTGCGCTGGATTGAGGTGCACGGTCGACCCTACGGCGGCTTGGGAAACAACCCACCCACTCGCCTGCTCGGTATCGTGGCCGACATCACAGAGCGCAAGCAGACAGAGGAAGAGATTCTACAGGACAACGAGGCGCTGGAAGCAAGGGTGGCGGAACGCACCCGCGAGCTGACCGAGGCGAATGCCAAGCTACAAACGGAAGCTGACGACCGCGAGCGGGTTGAGGAGGCGCTGCGGCAGGCGCAGAAGATGGAGGCGGTGGGCCAGCTCACCGGCGGCCTTGCGCACGACTTCAACAACCTGCTGCAGGGCATCTCCGGCAGCCTGGAGCTCGTGCGAGCCCGGGTCGTCCAGGGGCGCACGGCGGAACTGGGCCGTTACATCGAGAGCGCGATGAGCTCTGCCCACCGGGCGGCGACGCTGACCCAGCGCCTGCTCGCTTTTTCGCGGCGGCAGACGCTCGACCCCAAGCCGACCGACCTGAACCGGCTGGCGGGCGGTTTGGAGGAGCTGTTCCATCGCACGGTGGGGCCGGCCATTTCGGTCGAGACGAGCCTCGCCGCCGAGCCCTGGCCGACGCTATGCGACCCGCACCAGCTCGAAAGCGCGCTGCTCAACCTCGTCATCAACGCGCGCGATGCCATGCCGGACGGCGGGCACCTGCTGATTGAGACCGCCAACACCGTGCTCCGCGACCGGCGCGGGACGCCCAAGGAGTGGCCGCCGCAGGATGTGCCGCCGGGCGAGTATGTGGCCTTGTCCGTCGCCGACACCGGCACCGGCATGGCGCCCGAGGTGGCCGTGCGCGCCTTCGACCCGTTCTTCACGACAAAACCGATCGGCCAGGGCACCGGGCTCGGCCTGTCGATGATCTACGGCTTCGTGCAGCAGTCGGGCGGGCATGTGCGCCTACGCAGCGAGCTGGGGCAAGGCACGA
This sequence comes from uncultured Steroidobacteraceae bacterium, assembly GCA_964658805.1. Lineage (GTDB taxonomy): Bacteria > Pseudomonadota > Gammaproteobacteria > Steroidobacterales > Steroidobacteraceae > Bog-1198. Next base: position 2,100 of record CAZZZU010000192.1, on the reverse strand, counting down.
CGGTGACGATCTACCTGCCGCGGTATGTCGGGGCAGTGGACGGCGAGGTGGAGGGACCCGCGACGTCCAGTGCAACGGCGGCTGTCGGGAGCGGCGTCGTGCTGGTGGTCGAGGACGAGCCTGACGTGCGCATGGTCGTGTCCGACGTCCTGACGGATCTCGGCTACGCCGTGCTGGAGGCCGAGAGTGGGCGTGCGGGCCTGATGATCGCCGAGTCCGGCGTGCGCATCGACCTCCTGCTGACCGACGTCGGCCTGCCTGGCGGCATGAACGGCCGCCAGCTTGCCGACGCCGCACGGCGGCGGCGCCCCGACCTCAAGGTGCTGTTCATCACCGGCTACGCCGACGCCATGGCCGTCGGCAACGGCCAGATGGAGCAAGGCATGCAGGTCATGATCAAGCCCTTCGGGTTGGACACGCTCGGAGCCAGGGTGCAGAGCATCATCGGCGGCTGAGAGAACTCGCCCGCTTACATCTACCGGATTGCGCGTCCGCCACATTTCGGTTGCAAGCTGCTACAACTATGCATCGGATCAATGCGAGCGCGGTTCTCAGGGGTAAGTTGAAGATACGGATCAAACGCGGCCACAAACGCCTCGGACTGAACCGGGACTACTGCACCGCCATGGAGAGGGACAACACACGCACGAGTTTGGTGCCGTTCCACACCTCCGCTTGCTCTCGGGGCGTGAGCAGACGTTTGGCAAGAACGCAGGCCTGTTGATCGTCGCTACACTCGGCACCGATGTCGCTGGACGACAGGTTGTCGCTGCGTATGATATATATTCGATATCACGCCATTCCACGCCCTCCCTGTGTGCAAGGCGGAGGGTTCGATCCCTCCCAGCCGCGGACGCCTTGGGCTGGTCCGAGCCGCTGTTCGTTATGATTTGTAGAGCAGAGGACAATACGCAAGCAAATCTTCTTCGAGTGGCTTCAACCTCACGAGCGCGAGCGAACTGCAGGTTATGTTTCGGCCGCAAAGAACTGCAGAGACTTGGGAAACGTCCGCTCTAGGCGGAGCCAAGGCCCTACACTCCGGTTAGATCATTCTTCGAAATGACTTGGCTACGGGCAGATGCCGGGGTAGATTAACAGAATACACTTGCATACGTTGACGTGATATGATCAATGCACGTCATAATGAATGAAAGAATGTCGGATGCAGTCCGCTTTCAACAGCTCCGGTTTCGACAAAGTGGTTCTGGCTGTCGAGCGGACTGTGCACGCCGAAACTCGCGGTCTTTCGCGCTCAACGCGACTTGCGGACGATTTGCCACTGGGCAGGCTTGGCCGGGTGAGGCTCGCGATGTCCCTCGAAGAAATTTTTGATGTCGAGCTTGACGACGATGTCGTCGAGCAATTTGTCGATCTTGGCGATGTCGCCGGTTATCTCAGCCACCGAATTTTAGAGATGTCGAACCGTCGACGCTGGCGATAGCATGCTAACGCACAACGCCACTCGCGCCGTTGCTCAGCTTTGCCACGAAAGCTCTGGACCTCAACAGCTGCCAAACACATTGCCCTATTGTTGAAAAGCAAACTTGAAGCTGCATGAACAACGCTGGCTGCTGCACGGGTCTGACTAAGCTCAGCTCATCGAAGGATCGTCAGAGAGTCGCCCCGGGATACCGCTATTGCCTCGTTGACTGTGGCGAAAGCTCCTTAGTTAACTTGTAGGACACCGCAGCATGCCAATCCAGCTTTACAGATACTACTTGAACTCACTGCTCTCGATCGATGGCCAACCTCGGCCCGACGATGCTACGATCCAGCATTACTATCTCGCCAAAGCAACGCCGCTTCAAGCGTGCCTGGCCATCGTGGCATCCCGCACTGGGCAAAACCCTGGAGAGACTAGGTTTGTGGAAAACGCAAACGGTCTACATCCAAGTAGATGAGAGTTCGCGATATTCGAAACTCAATTTTCCAGGTAGCCGCACGCTTCCAAGTGTCTCAACGGCTTGGGGCGTCGGAAGCTTTGGCCGCAAGTAGGTCGAGGGCTTAGCCTAGACCCGTGCGCGCATCGTGCCCGGCCTCGTGTCACCGGGGGCTCAGCACGCCGCAGACCAACAGCTTTTACCAAGGTTCGTTAATTAG
>CAZZZU010000191.1:0-3968 GCA_964658805.1 uncultured Steroidobacteraceae bacterium | reverse complement strand
ATTCGATGAATACAGCGGACTTGCGGGATGACGCCATGACCGCATCATGCAACGGACAGCTCGCAAGCGCCTACAAGAACGCAAACGCGACGAGCGTGCGGTCAATCCCGCAACGCATTCGGCCGGTGACCGAATGCGGATTGGGGTCCTTGTACGCAAAATCGCCACACTGGCCGGAACCGTCAGCAACCCTAAGGAGATCTTCTATGTCCGTACTCGACAAAATGATTGCCGCAGTGACGCCACCGGAAAGCGACGAGGCGCGGCGTGAAGCCCGACAGAAAGCACGCAATGCGGCCACGCCGAGCGACTGGCTCGGGTTGGTGCTCGGGCATCACGAGGAAATCGAGGCCGCGTTTGCGGCGGTCGAGGCTGCGACCAGCGCCGAATCCCGTACCGAGGCGCAGAAAGACCTGGCGCTCGTGTTGACCGGGCACTCCATCGCGGAAGAGTCGGTGCTGTATCCGGCGTTGGCGCTGGCGAATGAAAAAGGCCATGCCACCATGGCCTACACCGAACAGTCAGCCGCCAAGATGCAGATGGCGGCGCTCGAAAATCTTGCGCCGATGAGCAAAGACTACGTCGACAAGCTCGGGCACATCAAGGGCGCGGTGCTGCATCACATGTATGAGGAAGAGGGCACCTGGTTCCTGGAGCTCAAGGAAAAAGCGACCAGCGCGGACCAGACCAAGCTCACCAAGCGGTACCGGGAGGAATTCAGCCGCTACATGCACGAAGGCTAGGCCTTTGCGTTGAGCGTTCAATCACGCCGGCGTGGCGCAATCCACGCCGGCGTTTGCGTTGAGCGACTTCGCGATGCTCAGGTAGAGCAGTCCCACCCCATGCGGATCATGGTCTCGATGCAATCCTGCGGCAGATATTTCATCCAAGCCAGTATGTTCCGCTCGGAATGCGCCACATCGAAATCGTTGGTCCATTCGTCCACGCCGCGTGCGGGCGCGTCAGTAACCTTGTCATCTTTGCGAGTGTTGCGAAAGATCATGGCGTTTGCGTTTTTTGATGTGTCCCCGGGTTGCGGAAGAATAATAAAGCTGCGGGGATTTTTTCAAGAGTTTTTGCACGTGGGACTAATCTGTCCGTAGTTGAGGCGCTTTGCAGGTGTGCCGGAGGAAGAGAGGGAACATGCTCCGCAACATCAAATCTTAGGAGTTTTTTTATGCGTGCAGTTTGCTGGCATGGCCATGGTGATGTTCGAGTCGATAACGTTCCTGATCCGACGATTCAGCATCCGCGCGATGCCATCATCAAGATCACGGCCTGCGCGATCTGCGGCTCCGACCTGCATTTGTACGACGGTTACCAGCCGACCATGGAGGCCGGTGACATTTTGGGTCATGAGAACATGGGCGTGGTCATCGAGGTGGGTTCGGAAGTGACCAACCTGCAGGTCGGCGATCGCGTCGTGGTGCCGTTCACCATCAGCTGCGGCGCCTGCTGGTTTTGTCAGAAGGGCATGTTCTCGGCTTGCGAGCGCACTAATCCGAATGCGGATCTCGCGATCAAAGCCATGGGGCATTCGCCCGCGGGCCTGTTCGGCTTCAGTCATATGCTCGGCGGCTATAGCGGCGGTCAGGCGGAGTATCTGCGGGTGCCGATGGCGGACATAGGTCCGATCAAGATTCCGGATCGCGTGACAGACGAGCAGGCGCTCTTCCTGTCGGATATCTTTCCGACCGGCTACATGGCCGCGGAGAACGCCCAGATCAAGGACGGCGACACGGTGGCGATCTGGGGCTGCGGACCGGTGGGCCAGTTTGCGATTCGCTCGGCGCTGATGATGGGCGCCGGACGGGTGATCGCGATCGATCAGGTGCCGGAGCGTCTGGCGATGGCTGAAGCGGGCGGTGCCGAGACCCTCGACTTCTCCAAGGTCGACGTACATGAAGAACTGATGAAGGCCACCGACAACCGTCGCGGGCCGGACAGCTGCATCGACGCCGTCGGTTGCGAGGCCTCCGGCCACGGCGGACTCGATGCGATGATTGACAAAGCCAAGACCGCGGTGCTGCTGGCCACGGACCGCATCCACGTGCTGCGGCAGGCGATCATGGCCTGTCGTATGGGCGGGACGGTGTCGATTCCGGGCGTGTACGTCGGCATGGGCGATAAGATTCCGCTCGGCGCGCTGATGAACAAGGGCCTCACCATCAAGTCTGGCCAAACTCACGTGCAGGCTTACACGAAACCGTTGCTCGCGAAGATCGAAGCCGGCGAGATCGACCCAAGCTTCGTGGTGACCCACCCGGCCAGCCTGGAAGACGCCCCGGAGATGTACAAGAAGTTCCGCGACAAGCAGGATGGCGTCATCAAGGTGATGCTGCGCCCGGCGCTGTAGCCGGTCGCAACGCCCGGCGGACGGATTCGGAAGCGCAAGGCGTGGGTCGATTTTTGCGGCGTGTGTAGCGCGTGCTACATACGCCGCTGTGGCACAACCGGCCGGGGAGCTGCGCTCAGGCCGTGAGCTTTTGAATGGCGCGCGCCAGAGGTCGGGCGGACTCCGCGTAGTCTTGCCACGGCTTGGTTTTGGCGAGCAGAGCGGGGCCGGTCTTCACGGTGTACGCCGCCGGGTCCAGTCCTGCCTTGACGTCCTTCCAATGAATCGGCATCGAGATCGGTGCGCCGGCCCGGACACGCGGTGAGAGGACAGCGACCGCCGTCGAGGTTCGATCATTGCGCAGATAGTCGAGAAAGATCCGCCCGACGCGATCTTTTTTCGCCATCGTGTCGAGATACTTTTTCGGCGCGTCCTGCGCCATTTGTGCGCAGATGATGTGTGCGAAGTCTTTGGCGGCCGGCCATGGCACCGCGTCTTTATCCGCCGTCAGCGCCGTCACGACGTGCAGGCCCTTGCCGCCCGTGGTCTTGCAGAAAGATTCTAGGCCCACCTTCTTCAGGCGATCGCGGATCTCGAGCGCGGCCTCGAGAACCGCCGCGAATTTCACGTCAGGCGCGGGGTCTATATCGAACACGAGACGCCCGGCGACTTCCGGATTGTCGGGGGCGCAGTTCCAGGGATGGATCTCGAGCGCGCCGATCTGCGCGACCGCGGCGAGCGCCTCGACGCGATCGATCTGCACGTACGGCGCCTTATCGCCCTTGACCTTGACGAGCGTGAACAGATTGGAGATGCCGGCCATGGCATGCCGCTGAAAGAATTGTTGGCCGCCGACCCCGTCGGGGGCGCGCACCAGGGAGCACGGCCGCCCTTTCAGGTGCGGCAACAGCCACGCGCCCACCGCCTCGTAATACTGCGCGAGTTCGAGTTTGGTGACGCCGACATCGGGCCACAGCACCTTCTGGGGCTTGGAGAGGCTGACACCCATGACGGTCGCGAACCCGGGTTTGACCGCCGCGGGCGCAGCTGCCAGTGTCGCCGCGGGCTTGGCCGCGGACCTCGCCGCGGGCTTCTTGACAGACTTCTCCGCCTGCTTCTTCGCGGCGCGGCCCTGGACTTTTTTAGCCAGCTTTTCGTCGGGCGCTTCGGCCAGTGATTCCACCGGCGCGGGCGTCTCGGCGACGACGTCAGCGGCTGCCTTGTCGCGGCGCAGACCTTTGAAGGCGGCTTGCCGGATCATGCCGGTCGCGGTCCAGCCGGCAAATTCGATCTCGGCCACCAGGCTCGGCTCGAGCCACTGCACGTTCTTTTCTTTCTTCGGCGCATTGGCGCCGTCAAACGGACTCGTCGAACGGGTGAGTTTTTTGAGTGTGGGCAGAAGTTTCGACGCCACGCTTGCGCTGTAGCCGGTACCGATGCGTCCCACATAGACGAGGTGCCCGTCGCGGTTCACACCTGCAAGCAGTGAGCGCATTTCGGCGCCTTCGCTGGTCCAACCGCCGAGCACCACCTCGTGACCTGCCCGGCACTTGGCTTTGGTCCACGCGCCCGAGCGGCCCGAGACGTAAGCACTGTCGAGGCGCTTCGAGATGATGCCTTCCAGATTCATCTT
>CAZZZU010000190.1:0-4250 GCA_964658805.1 uncultured Steroidobacteraceae bacterium | reverse complement strand
TGCAGGGCGTGAAGATCAACGACAAGCACATCGAGGTGATCGTGCGGCAGATGCTGCGCAAGATCGAGGTGTTGGACACGGGTGACTCGGCGCTGCTCAAGGGTGAGCAGATGGATCGGGGTCGGTTGCTGGAAGTCATTGCCAAGCAAAAGGCAGAGGGCAAGCATCAGGCCACGTGGGAGCCCCTGCTGTTGGGCATCACCAAGGCTTCACTGGCCACGGAATCCTTCATCTCGGCGGCATCCTTCCAGGAGACCACACGCGTTCTCACCGAGGCTGCGGTACGCGGGTTGAAGGACGATCTGCGCGGCTTGAAGGAAAACGTCATCGTGGGCCGTCTCATACCGGCGGGCACCGGCTTCGCGTATCATGCGCGACGTCGACGTGCGACCGATGACACCCGTCGTCGCAGCTTCATGGATGTAGGCGGCGGCATGGGTGATTCGGATGACACTGTGCCGGCGGGGGATACCGAGGCGGCTGAATAGAACCGATTAGACAATAAGAAGTATTTAAGAAAATCAGCCCCGGCTCGCGAGAGTCCGGGGCTTTTTTCTGATTGCGGGGGTGTTCATGGCCGTCCCACGCTCGCGCTCAAGCGGACGAGCAGCTCGTCCAGTTGCCCGAACGTCTCGCCCATCGCATCCGCTGCCCCGGTGCCGGCGGCGTCGAGCGCGTCCTTCGAGGGATAAAGCTCGTGCATCACCAGCAACGTCTTGCCGCCATCTTCCGCGAAGGTCACCGTCGTCACGGAACCCTCGTCACTTTCTTCGTTGGTCCAGACAACTCGCGAGTGCGGTATTACTTCCCTGTACGTGCCGAAGAACGCCGCCTGTGAGTCCCCGTGTGCGAACACCAAACGGTAACTACCCCCGACACGAACATCCATGTCGCAGGAAAGCAGGGACATCCCCATCGACTTCGGCACCCACCATTGCCTGAACAGCGCGGGCTGGGTCCACGCCTCGAACACGAGTTGCGCCGGACCGTTGAACGTTCGCGTGACGACGAGCTCACGCCCGGACTTCCGTTCGACTATCGTACGGTTCGTTTTTGCGTCCATCGACCTGCTCCTTTCGTTTGCTTACCAGCCGCATCAATGTAATTGCGACAAAATGAGGCATTTTATTTAAAAAAGGTCATTTGCCCAGTACCCCGGCTTCAGGAAGATCTGTCGTCAGGTTCGCGCAGGGCCCTCACACTCCCCGCAACTTCCGGCGTTACCGTTGTGCGGCGGGTTGAAACGAGCGGCACGCACGGGCGCTTACAGATGCCGGCGTGGCACCGCGCCTAGCCTGGCGCTTCGCGGTCGGATCATCGATACGTTTCGATCGCTCGATTATGTTTATAGGCCTATGGTATTGAGAAGCAGCGCTCAGCAAAGCTGTTTGAGATTTAATAATGTGAGCAAGAGAGTGGGATTCTCTGGTGCGGAATTCTGCCGCAATGCAATTCAACAGTTGAAGGTTAAATGAAAGCTATGCTCAAGTTCAAAAAGTCCATTTTGGTGTGTTGTTTGGCGGCATTCGGTCTGACCGCCATGGCAGAGACTGCGTCCGCGCAGCCCCGTCATCATCGTCACCATCACCGTCATCATCACCACCACGTCAATCACTAGACGATAAGAAGGCGTGCCGTCCGCCGGCACGCTCTCCTTGATTTGGCCCATCGGTTGTTTCGCGCGCTTCCATTCGTGCGGCGCAAACGATCGGATTCGCCGCGATGACAAGTCGCCCGCAGTGCTTGCTGCAGCGCTAAGATCATCGTGATATGACCCCTGACCGCATTCGCAAAAGTGCCGCATGGCTGGCGCTATCCTTGCTCGTTGCCGCATCCGCAATGGCCGGCAGTTCCGATCCTTATCTCTGGCTCGAGGATCCGCACGGCGACCGGGTGATGTCCTGGGTCAAAGCCGAGAACGAGAAGACCACAGGTGTGCTCGAGCGGGACCCGCACTTCGCGCCATTCTTTGCCGACGCCAGGCAGCTAGCGGAGGCCAAGGATCGTATTCCCACGCCCGAATTCCTGGGCGGCCAGATCTACAATTTCTGGCAGGACGCCGAGCATGCCCACGGCGTGTGGCGGCGTGCCAGTTTGGAGGAATTCGAACACGCAGAACCGCGTTGGCAGACGGTGCTGGATCTGGACGCACTTTCCAAGGCTGAACACGCCAACTGGTTTTGGAAGGGCGCTGTCTGCCGCGAGCCCGCGCAAACGCGCTGTCTGATCAAATTGTCCGACGGCGGCGAAGATGCGGTTACCGTGCGGGAGTTCGACCTGACCAGCGCGACCTTTGTCGCCGGTGGCTTCACGCTGCCGAGCGGTAAAGTCCAGATCGCCTGGGAAAGCGACGATGCATTGCTCGTGTCGCGCGAGTGGATCAAAGGGGAGATGACCAAGGCTGGCTACCCGTTCGTCGTCAAACGCTTGCGGCGTGGGCAGGCGCTTGACGCCGCTGTGCAGGTGTTTCGCGGCATGCCGGACGATGTGTGGGCCGGTCCCGTCACCTTGAGCGATGGTTCGGGTCGGCAGGCTGTGCTCATCGAGCAGGGTTTGACGTTCTTTCAATTCGAGCATTATTTCGTGGGACCTGACTCGGTCGCCAAAATCGCGATCCCGCAGGATGTCGAGTTGGTGGGAATGCTCGATGGCCGCATCATCGTCAACCTGCACGAGGACTGGCATCCGGCCGGGTCGCCGGCGTTGCCGTCAGGTTCGTTGATAGCGGTCGATTACGTGGCAGCACTGCATCATCCCGACTCGCTCCAGCCCAGTCTGGTTTACACACCCAGCCCTCGCGAAGCCTTCGTCGGGGCGGCGGTGACGCGAGCGGCACTGCTGGTGCATGCCCTGGACAACGTCAATGGCCGGGCGTTCGTTTTTATGCCCGATGCGAGCGGAGGCTGGACCAGGCGGTCGGTGTCGTTACCGGACAAGGCGGGCCTGGAATTGGTGGACGGCGATCTGCATGGTGCGCGCGCATTTTTACGCAGCACCGGGTTTTTGACACCGCCACAATTGATGCTGGTGGACATGGATCAGGCAGGCACGCGCGTCGTCAAGACGTTGCCGGCCAAGTTTGACGGCTCACGCGACGTGGTCGAGCAGTTCGACGTCGCGTCCAGGGATGGAACCCGCATTCCCTATTTCGTGGTGCATCCGGCGAACATGAAGATGGACGGCACGGCGCCCACGATCGAATACGCCTATGGCGGCTTTCTTGATGCGATCACGCCGACCTACTCGGCCGATCTCGGGAAGTTATGGCTCGAACACGGCGGCGTGTTTGTGCTCGCTAACATCCGCGGTGGCGGCGAATTCGGTCCGAAGTGGCACGACGCAGGCCTCAAGACCAACCGTCAGCGTATCTACGACGACTTCTATGCAGTGGCGCAGGATGTCGTGAAGAAAGGTTTCACGAGTCCGGCGCATCTGGGGATTCGCGGCGGCTCCAACGGCGGGTTGTTGATGGGCGTGCAGTACACCCAGCACCCTGAAATGTGGGGAGCCGTCGACATCGAAGTGCCGCTGCTCGACATGTTGCGCTTCGAGCAGATCGCAGCGGGCAGCTCGTGGGTGGCGGAATACGGCAGCGTGTCAGTCCCGGCGGAGCGCAAGTTTCTCGCATCGATCTCGCCGTACCACAACCTGAAAGCCGGCGTGAAGTATCCGCAGGCGCTGATCTGGTCCACCACCAAAGATGACCGCGTGGGTCCGCAGCACGCACGTAAATTTGCAGCGAAACTTGACGCCATGAAGGTGCCGTACTTCTACTATGAAGTAATCGAGGGCGGCCACGGCTCCGGTTCGACGCCGCAGGAGCACGCGCACGTCGCGGCGCTCGAATACACCTACTTCATGCGCCAGCTCGGACCGGCCAATTGAAGCCGCGCGCGACGCGTCAGGTCGGGCGCCTGGGGGTCAGAGCATCGGCCTTGCTCGCCCTGGCCGTGGCTGCGCTGCTGGCACCTGGTGTTGCGACGCTCGCTGCGCCTTTGCATCATGATGCCTTGATTGAAGGCTCGGGATCACGCACGGTCATTTTCGAGGCGGGCGCGGGTGACTCGCTCGCCGCCTGGAAGGATGTGCAGACTCGCGTGGCTGACCATTGCGCGCGGACCTTTTCGTATACCCGCGCGGGGTATTCAGGGAGCGACATGCCGGCGCTCGACGAACCGCGCGACGCGGCAACGGTGGTGCGGGAACTGCGGGCCGAGTTGCGGCAGCGGCATATCCGCCCGCCTTACGTG
>CAZZZU010000189.1:0-4378 GCA_964658805.1 uncultured Steroidobacteraceae bacterium | reverse complement strand
GCGCTGGGTCTTGCGCTTGGCAGCCTTGCGCGCTGCCCGCTTTGGCCTGCGTGCCTCCAGCATGCTGCCCCGGCAGGCCGCTGCGCCACAGCGACAGGCAAAGATCTCGTCGACGTCCGCAGGGTCGTCGTCATCTCTCTGAATCTGATAGTCATAGGCGAGCTCTTCGCCGGGCTGGATGGTGCGCACCGCTTCGATGAAAATTCGCTTCTTGATCGTCGTGCTCTGGCAATTTGGGTCGCAGCCGTGATTCACGAAGCGAGCCTCGTTGCCATTTACGCCACCATCAATCACGGTCTTGGAATCGACCGTGAACAGGAAGGTGTGGTTGTCGCGCGGCCCTTTATCCTCATAGCGCGAATCGGCTTCGTCGTGAGTCACCCTGTCACCAAGGTATTCCACCACCGTGGTGCCCTTGCGGATCTTGCGCAGCGCGAACACGCCGTGGCCGTGGATAGGCGAATGGCGCACCTCAAACCAGGGCTTTTTCATACAGCGATCGGCGCTTTGATGGCTGGGTGAAACTGGTAATCCAATATGTCGAAGTCCTCATATTGATAGTCGAACAAGCTCGGCGGACGGCGTCTGAACCCGAGCCGTGGCAGCGCAAACGGCGCTCGCTCGAGCTGCAGATCAGCCTGTTCCAGATGATTGAGATAGAGATGGCAATCGCCGCCGGTCCAGATGAACTCGCCCACTTCGAGCTCGCATTGCTGCGCGACCATGTGCGTCAGCAAGGCATAGGACGCGATGTTGAAAGGGACGCCCAACAGTGCATCGGCACTGCGCTGATAGAGCTGACACGACAGGCGGCCGGCGGCGACGTAGAACTGAAACAGGGCATGGCACGGCAACAGCGCCATGTGCTCGAGTTCACCGACGTTCCACGCGCTCACCAGGATGCGGCGGGAATTCGGATTGCTCTTGAGCTGCTCGACCACACCTGCCAGCTGATCGATCTCACGTCCATCCGCCGCGCGCCAGCTGCGCCACTGCTTGCCGTAGACCGGCCCGAGATCTCCTGCCGCATCAGCCCATTCATCCCAGATGCCGACGCCGTGCGCCTTGAGATAGCCAATGTTGGTGTCGCCGCTCAGAAACCAGAGCAGCTCATGGATGATGGAGCGCAGATGCAGTTTCTTGGTGGTGACCAGCGGAAAACCCGCCTGCAGGTCAAAACGCATCTGATAGCCGAAGACGCTCAACGTGCCGGTGCCGGTACGATCGTCTTTACGCGCTCCGTGGTCACGAAGCTGTCGCAGGAAATCCAGATACTGCCGCAACTAGGCCGCCATCAAACGTAGATTGCCGGTCGGCGCCTGGCGCTGATATGCATAGGCCATGATGAGCGCGCCGAGAATGAACATAGGTGCCGTCAGCAGCATGCCCATGGTGAGCCAGTTGCCGACGAGATAGCCGATGTTCGCATCGGGCAGTCGCACCCATTCCACCACGAAGCGCCCTGCCCCATACATGATCAGGAACAAACCAGTAGGCGCGAGGCGCGGTCTCGGCGTGGAGCTGAACCACCACACCACGATGAAGAGCACCAAACCCTCGAGGGTGGCTTCATAGAGCTGCGAGGGATGTCGTGCCAGCAATTCGCCATTGGCATCGCGTACCAGAAAGCCCCAAGGCAGGTCAGTCGGCCGGCCCCAAAGCTCGCCATTGATGAAATTCCCGATGCGTCCGCACATCAGTCCGATTCCCGGTAAGGGCGCAACGAAATCGCACACGTCGGCGATGTTTTTACCCTTCACGCGCGCAAACACGATGATCGAAACGAATACGCCCGCAAGACCGCCATGAAACGACATGCCGCCGTCCCAGATGCGAAACACGTTGAGTAGACTTTGCGCGAGCACATCGTGCCCATACACCAGACACCATCCCAGTCGCCCGCCCAGAATCACACCCATCGAGCAGTAGAAAATGAGGTCATCCACTTCAAGTCCGGTCCAGGTCGATCCGGGACGGCGCGCGCGGTAGCGCGCCAGCCACCAGGCCGCCACGAAACCGATGAGGTACATGATGCCGTACCAGTGGATCAGCAACGGGCCGAAGCCAAAAATGGGCCCGACCTTGACGGCGACCGGATCGATGTGAGGATAAACCAGCATGGGCGCTACTTTAAACCGTCAGTGACGCGGCAGAAATAGGCCTTCAGGTAACGCGTCTCGGGAATCGCCGGATGCACGGGATGATCGGCTGCCTGGCCGCCCGTTTCGACGATCTGCAAATGCTTGCCCGTGGCACGGGTCGCCTTGACGAGAGCGTCGCGCAGATCGTCGGCGCTCAGGTGAAAGCTGCATGAGCACGACACCAGAAAACCGCCGTTGACAAGCAGTCCCAGTGCGAGCTGGTTCAGCCGCTTGTAGGCTGCAATGGCCTTCGGCACGTCCTTGCGACGCTTGGCGAACGCCGGTGGATCGACGATCACCACATCGAATCGCGCGCCCTGCCCGGCCAACTCTTCCAGCACTTCGAAGGCATCACCCTTGCGCGCGGTGATTGCAACCTCATTGCGTGCCGCGTTACGTACCGCCCAGTCGAGCGCCACCGCGGACGCATCCACGCAAACCACTTCACTCGCACCCGCGCGCGCCGCGCTCACGCCCCATGCGCCCACGTAACTGAACACGTCCAGCACGCGCGCGCCCGGGCGCAAGTACTTCAACAATGCGCGGCGATTCGCCGCCTGATCGAAGAACCAGCCGGTTTTTTGGCCGTCGTGGAGCGGCACTTCGAAGTCTGCGCCGCCTTCGACGACGTGCCCGATCGTCTCCTCAGGACCGCTCGCCTCGACATAGCTGCGCAAACCTTCCATTTCGCGCGCCGGACTGTCGTTCCTGTACCAGACCGTCTTGCAGTGGAGCAATTGCCGCAACGCCGCTTCGATGTGCGGCTTGAGCAGCTCCATGCCGGCCGTACCGATCTGCACCACGACGATGTCGCCGTAGCGGTCTACCACCAATCCTGGCAACCCGTCCGATTCGCCGAACGCCAGCCGGTAATAGGGGCGGTCGTAGAGCCGCTCGCGTAACTGCAACGCCAGTCGCAGTCGTGTCACGAACCACTCCGTATCGGGAGAAGTCCAGGTCTCGAGCAGTCGCGCGCTGATCAATGATTGCGGATTGACGTAGGCCAGGCCAAGCGCACGATCGTTGTGCGCCAACACACGCACCACCTCGCCGGTGGTGAACTTGGTCAACGGAGTTTGCTGTGTATCGACTTCATTGCTGAAGATCCACAGATGCCCCGCGTTGAGGCGGCGGTCTTCGTTGCGTTTGAGGCGCAGCACCGGCAGCAGCGCTGCCTTCCCGGAATCGGCCATGGAAAATACTTCAGATATATTGACGGTCATTCTACCCTTAGTCGAGAAACCGCATGCAGCGTAATCGCCTCGCTGATGAAACCAGTCCGTACCTGTTACAGCATGCTGACAACCCGGTGAACTGGTACCCGTGGGGCGCCGCCGCGCTCGACGCCGCTGCCCGCGACGACAAGCCCATTTTGTTGTCCATCGGCTACTCGGCATGCCACTGGTGTCACGTGATGGCACATGAGTCGTTTGAGGATCCCGGCACTGCTGCCGTCATGAACGAACTGTTCATCAACATCAAGGTCGATCGTGAGGAACGGCCTGACCTGGACAAAATCTATCAGGTCGCACAACAGATTCTGACGCACGGCGCCGGGGGCTGGCCTTTGACCATGTTCTTGACGCCCGGCCAGGACCCTTTCTTCGGCGGCACTTATTTCCCCCGTGAGCCAAGTTACGGCATGCCGGCCTTTCAGGATCTTCTGCAGCGCGTTGCTGATTACTACCGACAACAACAGGACCAGATTGCAGTGAACGCGCCACAGCTTCGCGCTGCATTCAGCGCACTGTCGGCGCAGGCCGCCGCTGCAGAGGAGACACTGGACGACGCACCCTTGCAAACCGCGCGTGCCGCGCTCGAGCGCACCTTTGACCCGAAATTCGGCGGCTTCAGCCCTGCACCCAAATTTCCGCATGCCGCGAATATCGAGCGCTGCCTGCGACATTGGCACGCCTCAGGCCGGCGTCGAAGATCGCGTGCATCGCGCCGATCGCCATCTCGTCACCGGCCGCGAAGATGGCGTCCGGCGGTTCGGGCAGTTCCAGCAAGCGGCGGGTCGCGTCGTACCCGCTGGTGAGGAAGAAGTCGCCGTGCGCCACATACTCCGGCCGGTACGCCAGGCCGAGCAGCGCACTCTGGTATCGATAGCCGGCCAGGCGCTCGGAGGCCGGCATCAGGCTGAGCGGGCCGTTGATGATCGCGATCCGGCGGCGCCCCAACGCGTACAGGTGCGCCACGGCCGATGCGGCACCCGTACGGTTGTCCGAGCTGACGTA
>CAZZZU010000188.1:2437-4401 GCA_964658805.1 uncultured Steroidobacteraceae bacterium | reverse complement strand
CTTCCAGATTCATCTTGCAGGCCGAGAGCAGCACGGTATCCGCTGTGGATTCGAAGTGTGCGACGTAGCGGATCGACTCGATGTCAGCCGCCTCGAGCAAGGTTTGCAGACGTTGCTTGCGCACCGTCAACGGCAGCTCGCGCAGGTCTTCCTTCGACTCGACCAACAGGTCGAAGGCGAACAACACCAGATTTTCCGAACGATTTTCTGACAGGGCGGCTTGCAGGGCGGCGAAGCTCGGCATCTGGTCGTGATCGAGCGCGCACACTTCGCCATCGATGATGCAATCCGGCAGGGCCCGTGCGTGCTTTGCAATGGCTGCGAATTGGTCAGTCCAGTCGAGGCCGCTGCGCGTGCGGATGCAACCCTTGCCCCGTTGTACCCGCAGCTGTATTCGGTAGCCGTCGAACTTGACCTCATGCGCCCAGCCGACCGTTGCAGGCGGACGGTCTACGAGTTTGCAGAGTTGCGGCGGGATGAAGTCTGGCATGGAGCGAAGTGCCGCGCCCCTGGCGACCTTTGCCGACTTGGCCGGCTTGGCCGTCTGCCTCGACTCGGGCGGTTGCAACAGGCTCTGCGACTTATCATCCCGATTGCTCTGCCACACGGCGCCCGCTTCCAGCGCCTTCGCGAGCATGAACGGCTTCGGGGCTTTGCCCTTGCCGGCCTCGATCTGGCTCATGGAGCGACCCGATGCCACGGAGCGATCCTCGGCAAGCAATTGTTCGGCCTCGCCCGGCTTTGCCGCCGAATCGCGATGCTTGATCAGTAACCAGTTGGTGCGCTTGCTGCCGTAGCGATCGTTCTTGATCCGCACCAGCACCCAGCTGCCGTGCAACCGATCGCCGTCGAGCGTGAACTTGAAGTCGCCGCTCTTGAGCGCCTCTTGCGGGGTCTTGTTCCCTTCGGATGTCCAATAACCGCGATCCCATAATTGCACCGTGCCGCCGCCGTACTGGCCCTTCGGGATGGTGCCTTCGAAGTCGCCGTAGTCGAGCGGATGGTCTTCGACCTCCACCGCCAGGCGTTTGTCGGCCGGATCGATCGAGGGTCCGCGCGTGACCGCCCAGGACTTGAAGACGCCATCGAGTTCCAGGCGCAGGTCGTAATGCAGATGGCTCGCTGCGTGTTTCTGAATCACGTACCGCAGTTGTGGCGAGTTTTTTACGGCGAGGCGGCCACTCGGCTCCGCCGTCTTGGTGAAGTCGCGCTTCTCGCGGTACCGGGTGAGTGCCGCCTTGCTGGTGTCGCGCTTTGCCATCGCTCAATGCTTCTTGAGATGGGCCTCGACGTCTGTGGCGACGGTGCCCACGTGCACATTGATATGCGTACGGTCGCTGCCACCCCGTTTGCTTTTGTCGTCGCTCATACGTTCTCCGGAGGTAAAGTAAACTCCATAGTTTGGCCCTGCCCCCAACCCCTGAAATTACCGACGGCCGTCAATCGCGGTAGGATTTTGCGCTAGAGTCCCGGCGTATGGCAAAGAAGCCGAAGAAAAAGAGACCTCCTGCACGCGATGCGCATGGGCATGCGGTCGCATTGCGCTCGACAGCGGTCGCGGATCCGGGTTTTGCGGATCCTGCCAGAGCGGCACAACGCGACGGGCACGTGGGCAGCGGTTCGATGGGGGAGAAATCCAAAGCACGTTCGGCCAGGCGGCGAAAGTCATCGTGAGCGGGCGCAACCGCTGCCCGCCGCACGCCGTCAGATATCGTCGCCCGCTGCATGCGGCGGCATCTGCAAGGCGATCCGCGTCATCGGCGCCGCCGGTGCAAGGGGATCCAACACGAGCAACGCGCGCCCGTGGGCCACGGTCACATAGGCCAGCGACGGCGATCCGGAAAACATCACATCCGTCGGCTGAGGGGCGATGTGCACGGTGGCGACGACGGTGGCTGATTCGAGATCGACGATGCTGATGCTATCGGCGATAGGATCGACGACCCACGCCTTGCTGTCCGAGG
>CAZZZU010000188.1:0-2427 GCA_964658805.1 uncultured Steroidobacteraceae bacterium | reverse complement strand
CGCACGGATACCGGCTGCATCCCGACTTTGACCGTCGCCGTATGCTGCAATCCGTGTCCGTCGACATGCGTTATCTCCAAGGTGCCCTTGGAGGAGTCGAGCCGCAAGGCCCGCCGGCCGTCCGGTGTGGTCTCGTGCATATGGACGAGCGGAAATTCAAATTCGCCCGCAGCCTCAGAAGAGGTTCCAACCGCGAGGCGCGTCGTCAGATCTCTGCCGCATGCGGATCAGCGATTTCGCTGCGGCAAATGGTGCACAACCAAGTGTGCAAACTCGCTTCACCACGATAGGTGTGCAGAGCACGGATGGCCCTGATCAGCGCACTCTGCACGACATCCTCGGCGACCGCGGGGTCGGAACCGATACGACGCATCACAAAACCCGCCAGCCGCTGGGCATGCATGTCGAAAAACTCCCGAAACGCGCGTTCCTCCCCAGCAAGCAGCCTGCTGACCAACGCGCGATCGTCCTCGTGCAATATATTCTGCGCTCAGGTTGTCACTCGAGCCTGGCAACTTAGACGTTGATAACGGACGAAGTCAATCGGGCTTTGTACGGCAAACCACACGACTGCGGCAAATCGCCGATATTGCGCGTCTCCCTACTTTGCCGGCCAGCGCAACTCCTGCAGTGCAGGGATCATCCACAGCCAACCGACCAGACCGAGCGCGCTCATGGCCGCCGCCACCACGAAGGCATCGGTGAAGCGCCCGGTGCTCTGCACTATCGCGCCGGTGAGCCACGGCGCGATGATGCCGGCCGTACTGCCCAGCGTGTTCTGAATCCCGACCCAGCGACCGGAGGAGCGCGGGCCTGCCAGAATTTGCGACATCGCGTATACGCCCGGTGACGAGGCGCCGCACAGCACCTGATAGGTGAACAACGAGACAAGGGCAAGCAGCGGTCGGCCGGTGGCCATGCCGAGCATGCAGAACACGAAACCGACGTGCGCCACCGCCATCACGCTCTTGTATGCGACACCGGGCCGCGCGCCACGCGCGATCCAGCGATCGATGAGCCAGCCGGCGAGCAATGCCGACAGTGCATTCACCAGGTATCCGGCGCTCGTGAGATTGGCCATGTCAAGGGTCGATGAGCCGCGCTCGCGCTGCAGGTACGACGGCAGCCACGACAGCATGAAAAAGAGCAGGTAGTTCGAGGAGAACAAGCCGAGGCCGCTGCCCCACAAAGCCGGGCTTGCGAGTAATTGGCGAAAGCGCGGCGAGGGCGAGGCTGCGTGCTCCCCCGCACTCGTGCGCCCCGCCGTTTCGCGCGTACGCCGGACAACGCCTCGCCACGGTATCAACCAGCACAGCGAGAGTGCGCCAAAGACCCAGAACGGGACGCGCCAACCGTACGCGTTCATCAAGTGGCCGCCGACATAGGTGCCGACCGCCGGGCCGAGCAGATAGGCGAAGCCGACGATGCCGTTCGCGGTGCCGAGGCCATGCGGCGGCACGGACTGCGCCAGCAGTTTCGCCACCGATGGAAACGCGGCGCTCTCGCCGAGGCCGAGCAGCAGGCGCAAGAACATGAGCACCGCAAAAGTGTGCGCGAAGCCGGTCAGCGTGGTCGCCAGCGCCCACACCGTGAGCGCCACCGCGAGAACGCGCTGCGCGCCGACGCGCTCCGCAACCCACCCGACCGGAATCTGCAGCAGCGAGTAGGTCCAGAAGAAAGCCGACAGCAGCTTGCCCATCTGCAGGTCGTCGAGCGCGAGCTCGCCTTGCATCATGTGGGCCGCGAGCGGCATCGTGCCGCGGTCGACGTAGTTGATGAACACCGCGGCGGCCAGCATGAAGACCATGGGGCTGCGCGCGGCCCGGAGCACGTCGGTCATTGCACCGAGCCAAGGGGGTGCGGATACCAGAATTGAGAATGGCAGTTTTCACACACTTCATCGAGTGCCCCGCCGAGTTCCATCAACGCCTTCGCGTCCTGGCGGTCTGCCGCCTGCACCATCTGCGCCCCGACCTGCTGCAAGCCGCGGGCAAACGCCACGAATGCGGCACGATGGTTGGCGATGGCAACCTCGGCCTGTGCGGGCGTGAGATCGCCGGGTGCGGGGTCCACCATGGGCGCGCCTGTCGCCACGTGGCGGCCTTCCATCATGAGCAGGTTCGCGGCCTCGGTGAGGATCAGCGCGTGGCCGCGCGTCTCAGACCATTGTGCCGGCGTGCGCGGCTGGCGATTCTCAGTGCCCGCGTGCGTCACGAACGTGCCGACCGAATCCCACAGGGCGTCTGCGCTGGGGTCGATCTCATACTTCATGAGATCCGTGATACCGGCGGTGGGCGCGAACGGCGTGGCGACGCCCGGGGTGGGGCGGCTGCATGCGGCGACGAGGAGCGCCGCCAATGAGGCGATCAGCAAACGGTACGGTGTGGGAACTGTCACGCGTCCTGGATAATACGCAAATCGTCGAGC
>CAZZZU010000187.1:0-4823 GCA_964658805.1 uncultured Steroidobacteraceae bacterium | reverse complement strand
CATCCGTCAAGCGAACTACGCAGCAGCCAGTACTGCCGGGATTGGATTTTCGTGATTGAGTAATGGACACATCGCCGTCGCGGGCCTTTTATCGCGAGCTTGCTGCCAAAGCGCTTTACCAACTACTGCGCTGCGGATCCCTGATGAAAGTCCGGTTGGCGGGCGAGCAGTACGCGTCCCAGCGCCGCTTCGAGCCGCGCCCGCTCGAGCGGCTTGGTCAGGAAGTCGTTCATACCAGCGGCCAGGCATAGCTCGCGATCGGTGGCGAACGCGTTGGCGGTCAGCGCAATAACAGGAATCTGCGGATTGCGGCACGCTCCGCCTGACCTGCGTAATTGCCGGGTGGTTTCGTATCCGTCCAACTCGGGCATCTGGCAATCCATCAGCACCACGTCAAAATCGGCATCGCGCAGCGCCTGCAAGGCTTCCAGCCCATTGCCGACGCAGTGCACGTCGGCGCCGAGCTTCTTGAGCAGGTACGTGGCGACTTTCTGATTCACCTGATTATCGTCTGCGAGCAGAACGCGCAGACCCGGCTCGAGATGAGCGGCTGAGATTGGCGTCGTATGCGACAGGGCTGCTGTGGCCCGCACTTGCGTGAGGTCGGCGATCGCACGGCGCAACGCGCCTGTTTTGATAGGTTTGTTGATGATGCAGTCAAACAGCTGTCGATCACGATCGACGCTGGCAGACGACAACGGACGCAAGAGAATCAACGCGGGCGGCGGGAGTTGCAGACCCCGAATACGGGCCGCCAGCCATGAAGCGTCATGATCCGACAACTGTTGATCGACGATGACGACCGCCGGTAGCACAGCATCGGTCAGGCGCCTTTGATATTCCGCCCACGCCTGCGTCGCCGAATCGGCCAGACTGGGGTCAAATCCGTCGGCCTGAAGTTGTCGCGCAATGACCGCTCCCACACGGGGATTGCTGACGGCCATAAGTATCCTCGCACCGGATGGTGTCAGGTGTAGTTGAGTCGGCGGGGTCGCAGCGAGTGGCAGCAGCACGCTGACCCGAAAGGTCGTCCCGATGCCTACAGTGCTTTCCACCACGATGCTGCCGCCCATCGCTTCCGCCAATTGCCTGGAGATCCTGAGCCCGAGCCCCGTCCCGCCGAAGCGGCGGGTAGTGGAGCTGTCCGCCTGGCTGAAGGCGGCAAATACCGATGCCAACTGGTCCGTTGGAATACCGATACCGCTGTCGCTGACTGCAAATTGCAATGCCATGTGCAAACCGTCATGTTGAATTGCCTGGAAGGACAAGCCGATCTCACCCGCTTCGGTGAACTTCACGGCATTGCTCAGCAGGTTCAACAAGATCTGGCGCAGGCGCGTGGGGTCGCCGCGGTAGTGCCAAGGCGTGGCAGGATCAATGTCGATCACGAGCTCGAGCGATTTTTCGGCCGCGCGCAGTGCCACCGAATCGACTGCATCATCTATGACAGCGCGAATGTCCAGGTCAATCGCTTCGAGATCGATTCGGCCTGCCTCTATTTTAGACACATCGAGAATGTCGTTGAGCAAACCCAGCAACGACTGCCCGCTGGAGCGCGCAATCTCGGCATATTCACGCTGCTCGGGCGCAAGGGGGGTCTCCAGCAGCAAGCCGGTCATGCCGATGACACCGTTCAACGGCGTGCGGATTTCATGGCTCATGTTGGCCAGAAATTCGCTCTTGGCGCGGCTGGCTGCTTCGGCCTGGGTACTCAATGTTTCAAGCATGCGAGCCCGTTCGGCCATTTCGCGGTTTGTCCTGGCCAATTCTTCGGCCATGCGCCGGCGCTCCATGAACAAGATGGATGCTGGGAATAGCGCGACCATATGACAACCCAGATACACTTGCAGGGCGAGATCACGCCCGCCCGTCAGGCTGTCTGCCCAAGCCGCAAACAGGCCTAGTCCATGGATGGTGCAGTAGGCCGAGATCAATACGACGCCGACCACGGCAATGGCGGAACCCGCAAATCCCAGCACGGAATCAATCAGCAACAGCAGCGGGAACAGCAGGTAAATTGTTGGAAAGCGGCTGAATGAAAACATGGCAGCCGCGCCGATGAAGCTCAACGTGAGGATACCGAGCGTTTTTGCGAAGGCTGCGGGGCGGAGCAACTCACGCATCTGCGATGAACCGACGGACAATGCCAGCGGCATGGTGGCGGCGATACCGAGCGCGTCAGCGACTGCCCAGCCTTGAAGCGTTGGCAGAAATGGGCTGCCCCGCGTGTACGATTGCCCTGCGGCACTCATGAGGCCTGAGATCCCCGGTCCCAGAACAAGCGCAGCAAGGAGGCGCGGGTAGAGCCGCGGTGTTCTCAGCCATGCATCGAGGCTCGTAAAACGTGGCAGCCATAGTGCGCAGGTGACGATCTCAACAACCGAGCACACCCGATCGAATACTTTGAGCCACAGCGGCAGTCCATCCAGGCTATCGGCTAGGCCCGTACCCAGTTCGATACCGAGTAGCATCCAAACCCAGCTCGCGCGCGGTCGCATCAGCAAAAGCGCGACATTGACGCCGTTGAGCGGCCAGATGATGTTCCATGCTTCGCTGAATGCAAAGCGATTCAACGCGACCACCGCGACTACGTAGATCACGGCATACGTGAGCACCGTCCTGGCTGCACGGGAGCCTGCAGTGTGCATGCTGCTACGTGGACCGGAAGCGAGTGACCATCTGCGCAGTCTAGGTCTCCGCATTGCACCAACTCGCCGCTGCGCGTCGCACAATCGGGCGAATTGCCCAGGCCGGGATTACCTGAGTAATTCAGGTCTGTGGCGGGGCGTCGCGCGTTTATGCGTGAAAAAGCTAGCTACGCCGACCAGGACCAAGAAGACGGCATCCGCGATATCTAAAAGTATCTGCTCGTCAGCCGGGTGAGCGAATCCAGAAAGTAGCAATGTACGCCACGCAGAGCAGATCGGAATGCCGGCAAGTTCCCTTTGCATTGGGGTCAGTGTGATTTTCAATCACCCATGCTCTCGAGCGTTCCGCCGAGGCAGCCGCCGCAATATAGTTTTCTGAACTCGCGCACCGCGGGATCGCATCGGCCGAAGAATTTGGGATCTGCGGATGTCGTCGGCTGTTCGGCGAGAGCGGCTGCGGCCAGTGCGCAGCGTTCGAAGCGACGACGCAATAAGCGAAGGCCGTGCCATACGCCGGTCCGATCAATCACTCGCTGCGCGTAACCTGAGCAGGATGTGCGGCCCGTCGCCGCATGATAGGCACAGCGGTATCCCTTGTACGGCGAGACATACCGCTGGTATCCGCCGATGCACATCAATGCACCCCTTGTTACCAGCTTGCTCGGCATGACGTTCCTGCGTAATCAGCTGGTACGGTTATACCAGTACCGCCCTATGCAAAAAAAGTGCAGTTGCCTGTCGCTTGGCGTGCCGGTTCAGCGTATCTACGGGATAAGAGCTCGAGGAAAATCATGAAATATTTGTTTTCGTTGTTGATCACTCTCGTCGCGTGCTGTCCGGGTGAGCGCGCCCACGCAGCGACTGAAGGTGCCGCTAAGGATTGGCCTATGAAGTGGTGTCAGGCGGAGCCGGGCATCACCAGACAACAACTCGTCGGCCTGATGGGAAAGCCGACTACCGACTTCGAGACCGGCATGTCATGGTCCGATCATCATTATCAGTTCAACGCATTTTTCGAACAGAACGGGACCGTCAAACAGCTGGATATCAACCTGGCGTCCCTGACCGAGGTGGAGAAGGCGGCGTTGCAGTGCAAGGAAACCCGGACGCGCCGTTCGATGACGACGCACACAACCAACGCTGCTAAAGCAGATCGTCCAGCATGTGAAATGCTTTCGCAGTCGGAGGTGTCGGCGATTCTGGGTACTGCAATGAGTGCCCAGGCCTCAGGGCGTTCCAAGTGCGTTTACAAGGCGAGCGGCGCGAGCCATGCCTACCTGGAATTTTCGATCGATCGTGGGGATGGCGCGGCGGCGATGGCAGGAGCGGGCTTCGCCAGTCGAGGCGAGCCAGGCTTAACAAGTCGCTACGATGGCATCGGTGATCAGGCGGTGGCCGCGGGGCCGGCACTGTTGATCCGCACCGGGGATGATTTGGTGACGATCGTGCTCTCCGGCGTCAGTGACCCGCGTACGGCTGTAAGAAAGATTTTCGACGCGGCGAAACCGAACTTGTAGCGGCCAGCGGCCGTTAAAAACGTTCTTGGGTACCGAGCACATCGGTAACACTCTTTTCGGGTGTTATCCAAGGTGGATGAGCGAATGGCGCGATCAGGAATCCATGTCAGTGGTCGGGGAGACAGGATTCGAACCTGCGACCTCGTGGACCCGAACCACGCGCTCTACCAGTCTGAGCTACACCCCGAATCAGTTGGCCGAACGGCCTCGGATCGAATCAGTTCCGACGGACTAGCGCGAACTTCGCCAGCTCGCTCAATCCGTCTTTGAACACGCTTTCGGGAAGGGGGGCCAGCGCAGCAAGCGCCTGATCCGCTTCGCTTTGAGCGAGGCGCGCAGTGTACGCAAGGCCCCCGAGGCTTGCAACGGCACGGGTAATCTCCTGCAGGTGATCCAATCCCCCATGTTCGATGGAGGAACGGATCATTTCGCGTTGCTCGGCACTGCCGTGTTGCATCGCATAAATAAGAGGCAAGGTGGGCTTGCCCTCCGCCAGATCATCACCCAGATGTTTGCCGAGGCTCGCTTCGTCCGCTTCGTAGTCGAGCGCATCATCGACCAGTTGGAAGGCAGTACCGATGTGCCGCCCATAGCGGGCCAGCGAGTCCTCCGTCTCGGGTGTGGCATCGCTCAATACGGCGGCGATCTGGGCGCCAGC
>CAZZZU010000186.1:0-4958 GCA_964658805.1 uncultured Steroidobacteraceae bacterium | reverse complement strand
ACGCAGGCCGCGCTGTATGTATCGGCGCTCACGGCCGAAGATTGGCGCGACAACTGCGATCGCAGCCTGACCGACCGCGCCGTACACCTGCGCGCCGGAGCGTGGTACCGCCGGTTGCTGCGCCGGGATTTTCGCTACGTTGGATTCGGCGTGTGGCTGCGCAAAGGGGTCACGGCGATACTATGGGATATGGAACGTCCTTAGCGTCTCATAGGTTTTCGAGTATCCAGGTTACGAGTGCCGCATGCACCGGCTCGCCACCGCCGAAGTCGGCGCGCGGATGATTGACGAGCGACACCAGCACGAAGGTCTTGCCGCTTGCGGCGGTGACGAACCCGGCAACACCGCTGACGCCATCCAGGTGTCCCGTTTTCAAACGCACCAACCCGGCGGGACTGTTCTTCATCCGGGTACGCAGGGTGCCGTCAACGCCGGCGAGCGGCAACGACGTCAGATATTCAGGCGCGAAAGGACTGCGCAACGCCGCGCTCAGGATGCGTGCCATTTGCAGCACGCTGATATGCGTGGCGCGCGACAGGCCCGAACCGTTGTCGATCTCCAGACCCGCGAGATCGAAGTTGTGCTTGCGCGCCCACTCGGCGATCGCGTTGCCACCTTTCTCCAGCGTCGCGGGCGCACCAAAGCGTTCGCTGCCCAGGGTCAACAGCAGATGTCGCGCCATCAGATTGCTGCTGAACTTGTTGGTGAGCCGGATGATGTCCGAGAGCGGCAATGAATCAAATACCAGGAAGGGCCGTGCGTCACCCGGTGCAGCCGCGATGCGCAGCTTGCCGCCAAACTCGCCGCCGCTTGCACGCCATAGTTCGACGAAGGTGCCGAAAGCGTAGGTTGCCGGCTTGAGCAGCACCCGGGCGAAACTCCGCTCGGCGCAATCCGCCGACAACGCGCCGCTGAATTCGACACGGTCCCACGCATCCGAGGCCACCTTGAAATCCACTTTGTCGGCCAGGCCACTGCAGCGGCCCTGTGCAAAGCGCACGTTGTTTTCGACGACGAGGTTGGCCGGCGCGGGGTTCGCAACGACCGTCACGCGATGCGTGTCGGCGTCTGCGTCCACCCGGAATTCGATCGACTGGAAGTTCACCATCATCGCGTCCGGCAGGACGTTATAGGAACGATTCGGCTTGCCGTCGAATGCCGCGGGATCTTCCGCCGGCAACGAAAATGCCGTGTCGTCCACAACGATGTCGCCGCGCACGTTCTTCAGGCCACTCGCGCGCAACTGTTGCACGAAGCTCCACCAACGCTCCAGGGTCATGTACGGATCGCCGCCGCCTTGCAGTACGAGATCGCCGTCGAGCACGCCGTTCTTGAGCGGGCCGCGCAACAACGCGCGCGTATGCCAGGTGAAGGCCGGTCCCAGACTGTCGAGTGCTGCGAAGGTGGTGACCGTCTTGATCGTGGACGCGGGACTGCGCGGTACGTCCGGCAGATGGCTCATGACCACCCGTGCCGTGTCCGAATCGAGGATGACGAAGCTCACTGCCGCATCGGGCAGGCGTTGCGCGGCAAAGGTCTGCGTCACGCTCGGTGGCACCGCACGTTGCGGTGGCGGGGCGGCCGCCAGCGAGCAGAGCGGCAGCAGCAGAAAAAAGGCGAGTGCGTGACGGATCATGACGAAGTCATATCGAGATGCGGCGCCAGGCACCCGAGTGCCAGCGTGAGAACAACATCAGTCCCAAGCCGCAAATATAGATCACTGCGGCGATCCACCCGCCCACTGCGCCCAACCCATACTGCGGCAACCAGTCGACCCAGCCTTGTCCGGGTGCAAATGAGAGACTGTGCGCGAGCGGCACGAACACGCACCATGACAATGCCAGCACCATCAGCGCCGGCAGGCGCACGTCGCCGGCGCCACGCAGGCATGCGCCGCTGGAAATGTTCAGCCCGTCGAACAGCTGGTATCCGGCGGCGATCCACAACAGCATGGTGGCGCGCTGCACGACCGCGGCGGCGTGTGGATCTGCAGGATTGGTGAACAGCGGCAACAGCCAAGGCCCCAGACACGCAAGCAGCAGGCCGATGGTGCCCATGAAGACCACTGCGATCGCAATGATGCCGTTGCCCACTTTGGTGGCCCAGTCACGGTGCCGGCCGCCAATAGCCTGACCGACCAGGGTGGTGCCGGCCATCGCGATGCCAACGGCCGGCATATAGCAGAACGACGTCAACATCATCACGATCTGTGACGACGCGCCTTCGACGACGCCGAGGCGTACCTGCATGAGCTGGAACAAGGCGAAGCCGAGGATGTCGGCGGCGCTGAGCAGACCCATCGGAAAGCCCAGCTTGAGTTGGCGTGCCAAGGCTGCGCGATTGAAGGACCAAGTCAAATGCGAGCGGAACAGGCGGCGCGATCGGGCGCTCAGGAAGACGCCGAGTGCGGCCGCCAGTCCGACGACTTGGGCCGCGTCGGTCGCCCAGGCTGACCCCGCGACCCCTAGGCCGAGATGAAACATGAACAGTTCATTGAAGACGGCATTGACGAGCGCGGTCGTGACCACTATCCGTAAGGTCAGCCCCGGTTGGCCAACGCCGTTGAAGAAGCCGAGCACACCCCACAGCGCCACGCCGATCGGCGCACCCAACATGCGCGGGAACCAGTACGCGATAGACAGTCGCAGGGTGTCTGGCTCGATGCCGAAGGGCCCGAACAGGATCTCGCCCGAAATGGCCAGAGCGACAAATACGGGCACCATGAAAAGCGCCGCCCACTGCGCGGTCCAAACGGCCTGCGAAGCCCGGGTGTAACGCCGACCGCCATACGCTTGTGCCACGAAGGTCTGGACCGACAGTCCGATGCCGCCGAACAACAGCACGAACACCAGCACCGGCCAGTACACGGCGCCGATGGCGGCCGTGGCGGCAGGCGAAACCCGTCCGATGAACCACGTGTCGGTGGCATTCAGCACGGCCTGTACTGCGCTGTTGACCATGAACGGAAATGCCAACGTGGCCACGGCCCAATAATCGAGCCGCGGCCGCCCGCTCGAGCTCAATGCTTGGCCTGGCAGCAGATTCATGAGGCATTCCATCGAGAAAAACCCGCGTAGGATGAAGCAATGAAAACCAACACGCGACGCAATTTTTCCGGCGTTTTCACTGCGGAGGATCTCGGCAAAAACAATTGGCGTCTGACCTCCGATGAGCCTGCCAGCGTGGCAGTGTACCTGCATGGCGCGGAACCCTTGGCTGCATCAGTGCACAAACGGCGCTATGAAAACATCGGCATCGAGTGGCGGCAGGCCAGCGCGCTGGTCAGCATGACAACGGGCGACGTCGTGCATTACGTCGAGACGCAGAGCGCGATCGTGCACGAACCGCTGGAGCGGCTTTATGAAGGTCTGCCGCTTGCGCAATTCGATGCCCGTGCGCAGCGTTTCTGGCGCCGCGTGTTTCGGGTTGTGACGCTGCCGGGCGGACGACACCTGCTGCGCCTGTTCGCGCGCTCGCAGCGGCGTTGAGCAAAGCGGGAGGCAGATCACAGCGCCCGCTGGACGACGCGCAACGCGCCCAGCTCATGCCGCGGAAGCGTTCAGCGAAGAGCTCAACCGCTGCGCCATCAATTTGTCCGGACAGTCATTGCAGGACGACAAGTTCCTGAACTTCGTGATCGAACAGATTGAACAGAGCACGGCTCGGTGAGGACTGCCTTGCTGGAACCAGCCGGTGCAGCTTGAACGGAACGAGTTCTCTCAAGGCACCTTAGGCGGCGGCGCGTCTGGCGCAGTGTTTTCTTCCGCCTTCTTCTCGGTCGCTTCGTTTTGCCGTGCATTCTTGGTCAGATCGCGGCACTCGGCACGCATCTCCGCTCCCGTCCTGCCGGCATCGGCGGCCCTCTGCTTGGCCATACACTCTTTCATGGCCTGGTGGCGCGATGGCTCCGGCGCGTCCGCCCGTGCTGCATTGCTCATCACCAAGCTGTAAGCGACGCAGCAAATCGCTGCACCGCGGACCCAGTATTTTTTTCGACCCATGCTTGCAATTTCCTTTATTCAGGTCAGCTCAATCCTACAGCGAATTAAAAGCTCTTCGTACAACTCGCTGCAACTGCCACGTGCGTAAATGTTCACGAGGCATTCACCGGAGCTTAACCCATGTTGATACTTACTCGCCGTGCCGGTGAGACGCTGAGAATCGGCGAAAACGTTGAAGTGACCGTTATGGCCGTTAACGGTGCGCAGGTGCGCATCGGCATCAAGGCGCCGCGTCACGTCGTCGTCGATCGCGAAGAGATTGCGGAGCGCAAGCGGCGAGATCGCGAGACCGTCGCGCATGTGGACGACCATTAGAGCGCCGTTTTTCTTCAATCTTTCGAATTGAAACTCACGCGCACGCGCGCCCGCTTCGCCACCGGCTTACCGTCGAGACGCAACGGTTCGTAGCGCCACTGTGAAGCGGCTTTCACGGCTGCCGCATCGAAGAGGATCGGCGTGCTGTCTGCGTTCACGCTGATGTCGCGAATCCCGCCCTTCTCATCGATCGTGAAATCGAGTTCCACCCAGCCGTCGAGTTTCGCTTGCCGCGCAGCGGGCGGGTAATCAGGTTCTACGAACTTCTGGAGCTTGAGCTCCGCGACCGGAACGAATGTGTTCTGCCATTGCGCGCGCGCCGATGCGGCTGCAATGTCCTCGCGCAAGGCAGTCGAGTCGGCAGCGCTCAGATTCATCCCATCGGCTTCATCCAGCCATACACGAGCTGAATCATATTGTTTGAGCATGAAGGCACGACGCGCCTTCGCGATCAGCCGGTTGCCGAAGTCTTGCATGCTCGGTACGAGCGCCGGACTTTGAGGATCGAGATCTTTCAGTGTCTGCAGATAATATTTGGCACTGTCGTTCGCAGGCTCGATGAGACGATCCTGCAACAACCGCTCGTTGGCGTTTCTTAGGAGCTGTTCAGGAGAGGCCGGGGCGGCTTGCGTGGGGGCGTCA
>CAZZZU010000185.1:0-5060 GCA_964658805.1 uncultured Steroidobacteraceae bacterium | reverse complement strand
CAACCCGGGCGGCGAGCGCAAGCTCGCTGAAGTGCCGGCGAGCGAGCGTCTCGGCCGCTATCTTCTCGAACGCGAAATCGGCCGTGGCGCCATGGGCGTGGTTTACCTCGGCCGCGATCCTGCGATCAATCGTCTGGTGGCCATCAAGGCCATCCCGCTCGCGAGCGAATTCAGCGACGCCGAACTGGCGGAAGCACGGGCGCGCTTTTTCCGCGAAGCCGAAACCGCCGGACGCCTCAACCATCCGAACATCGTCACGATCTATGATGTGGGTGAAGAGCGCGGCCTGGCATACATCGCAATGGAATATCTCAAAGGCCAGCACTTGAGCGACTTCGCGAAATCCAGCAATCTCATGGAGCCTCGCAAGGTCCTTGAGGTGATCGGCCGTACGGCCGAGGCCTTGGGTTTTGCGCACAAACAGCAGGTGGTCCATCGCGACATCAAACCCGCCAACATCATGTTCGATCCGAGCACGGACATCCTGAAGATCACCGACTTCGGCATCGCGCGGCTCTCCGGCGCCGGCAGCACGCGTACCGGCATCGTGCTCGGCACACCGTCGTTCATGTCCCCCGAACAGCTCGAGGGACGCATCGTGACCGGCCACTCGGACCTGTTTTCCCTGGGGGTGAGTCTCTTCCAGCTGTTGACCGGGCAGTTGCCGTTCACGGCCGATTCGATGACCGGCCTGATGCAGCAGATTGCGGAGGCCCCGCATCCGCCGCTGCGCGCCTTCCGGCCAGACCTGCCGGCGTGCGTGGAAGCCATCATCGACCGCGCCCTGGCCAAGAACCCGGACAAACGCTACGACTCCGGCGCTCAGATGGCGGCTGCGCTGGCAGACTGTCGCGAGCGCATCCCGAGCGGTATGCCATGAGCCTCAAGGGAAAAATCACCAACGTCTCGCTCACGGACACCGGCAAGGTGCGCGAACACAACGAGGACATGATCGGTTCCGAAGCGGACATCGGACTGTTCGTGCTGGCAGACGGCATGGGCGGCTATAACGCAGGCGAAGTGGCCAGCGGCATCGCCGTGAAAACCATCATCAATCTGGTGCGCGACGCGTTCGTGCGCGAAGATCTCAGCATCAAGGATCCCGAGTCCGGCTTGACGCGTCCCAGCATCATTCTTCGTGATGCAATTCACAGGGCAAACAAAATCATCTACCACACCTCGAAGACTCAAGCCCAATGTGAGGGTATGGGCACGACCGTGGTGGCCTGCCTGTTTCACGACAACCGGGTGTCGATCGCACACGTTGGTGACTCGCGCTTATACCGCTTGCGTGACAATCGGTTCGAGCAGATGACACTCGATCACTCGTTGCTGCAGGAATTGGTCGACCGTGGATTTTATTCGCAGCAGGAAGCGCAGCGGGCCACCAACAAGAATTATGTCACCCGCGCGTTGGGTGTCGAACAGAACGTCGAAGTGGAGATCCACGAGCAGCCAGTGCATAAAAGTGACTACTACGTCCTATGCTCCGATGGCCTGTCTGACATGATTGAAGATGAGGATATTCACCTAACAATCAGTACCTTTAGTGCTAATCTTGAGATGGTTGCTAAGCAGTTGATTCAGCTCGCCAACGACAACGGCGGACGCGACAACGTCTCAGTAATGATGGCGCACATCGAAGAGCCGTTCCCGGCGCAGCGGCGTATATTTGACAAAATCTTGGGATGGTTCGGCTGACGAGTCGAAGTAACGGAGTTTGAATGGCACGCCTCATGCTTAGCCTGGATGGTTCAGTCCTCGCCGAATACAACATGAACAAGGAGCGCTACACCATTGGGCGCCTGCCGGATAACGATATTCGTATCGATAACCCGGCCGTGAGCGGACATCACTCGCTCATCATCAATATTCTCAATGATTCATTTTTGGAAGATCTGAACAGCACCAACGGCACCTACGTCAACGGCAAGCTGATCAAGAAACACGCCATGCAACACGGCGATGTGATCACGGTAGGTCATCATCAGCTGAAGTTCGTCGACAGCGGTGAAGGCGAGACCGAACAGGACGAGTTCGAGAAAACCATGGTCATCACGCCCGGCACGCAAGGCGAGGACCGCATCCGCAAAGTCAGTGCCGCCGTCGATCAGGCGGCCATGGCGCATACCCCACGGCGCCCATCCGTTCCCGACAATGCTACCGCGTTACCGAAGGCGAAGCTGCAGGTGCTGAGCGGTGCCTTTGCCGGCCGCGAGCTGGAACTGACCAAGGCGCTCACCACCCTGGGCCGCCCCGGGGTCCAGGTCGCTGCCATCACGCGCCGCGCCGAAGGCTATTTCATCGTGCATGTGGACAGCGGCAGGGACAACGATTACCCGCAGGTCAACGGCGTGCCGATCGGACCGCAGGCTCGCAAGTTGAACGACAACGACGTCGTGCAGCTCGCTGGCGTGAAGATGGGATTCTTCGAAAGCTAACTGACGGGCTCGAATCCGTACAGCTTGAAGCGCGCCGCAATGTTCGGCTCAATCGCTTTGGCAGCCTCGAGATCAGCGTCGCCCTCAGCCACTTTGTGCTTGGCTTTTTCGGCGATGCCGCGTCCGTATAGCGCCCATGCATTGCGTGGATTCACTTTGAGCGATACATCGAAGTCCGCGATCGCCTTGTCGTGATCGCCCAGCCGCTCGCGCACGAGGCCGCGGCTCTCGAGGATGCCGCTATCCTGCCCTTTGAGGCTGAGCTTTTCGGCTTTGTTGCAATCCTTGAGCGCATCGTTCAAGTCGATCCCTAGCATTGCCCGGTCCCAGCAGCGACGGTGATAGGCCCGCAGCAGGCTGACGTCGTCGGGATGCGAGGTGATCCACGCGCTCCATTGCTGAACGGCCGGCTGGAACAGATCCAGCTCCTCGTAGCCGGACGCAATTTCGATCCTGACGTTGGCCTGCTTCGCCGCCAACCTATCGACCTTGTCGAGGTCGGCCTTTGCGCCCTCGGAATCGTGGGTCTGAATGCGCTGCTCTGCGCGCTCCATCAAGGCCGGAATGTGTTCGGGTTGCAGCTCGAGGACACGGTTCAAATCATCCAACGCGCCCACGCGGTCATGCAACGCCAGCCGCACCCGCACGCGCCGAAAATGAAACTCGGGGTTTGCCGGCTCGAGCTCGACCGCGCGATCGAAGTCCGCCAGCGCCTTGGGGAAGTCCCGCCGTCCTTCGGATGCCGCCCCACGGCGCGCATACGCGTCCGCGTCCGCGAGGGCCGGTCCGGCAGCTACGGCAGGCTCCTGAGTCTCCTCCGCCGACGCGGTTGCCACCCCAGCGCTCGGGCCAGGTGCGGACGAGTGCGCGGTCAGGTTGAATACCGGACCACCGTTGTAGGTGAAATAAACCTTGCGCTGAGAGTTGGCGACGACGATGTGATGCGAGAGGAAGAAATCGGCGCCCAGCAGCATCTCAATATTCTGGGGCAGGTCTGTATCGCCAATGCGTAGCCGGGTTCGATGAATTTCTTCACCATCGCCCAGCTTGAGGCTGTCGAACATTGCCGTGTAGGTATTGATGAGTCGGCGGCCCATGCCAGCTGTCACGCCCGCAGGCGTGGCAAGCGGTGAATCAATCTTCACGCCGGCACGCTCCGCCGCTCGACGCGTGAGCAGGGAAACCTGTGCGCCCGAGTCCAGCATGACCTTGATCTGGGCGTTGTTGAGCATCGCGTGGCCTATGGCAAACGGAACGCGCGGATCGATGCGGTCAACCGTCAGTGTTGAGTAGCTGTCTCCCGCCTTGAGCCAGTAAACGAGCGGCGCTTTGGCACAACCTTTGGCCTGCAGCAGTCGGATTTTGCCATTCGCCAGGTCGTATTCGACGTCGAATTTCTCCAGCAGATTCTGCCCCAGCAGCCCGGCTGTGTTCATGCCGACCTCGCTCCCGCCCACCAGGAATTCCACATCGTGAATTTCGAAGCCGCCGAAACCGAAATTCTTGATGGACGCGACCGACGGCGTCTCTGAGCCGCCAATACCTTGCACCATCAAGCCCCAGGGTGCGGAGTGCAGCGGCAGATTCATTTCTGCGGCAGCGGCGGGAGAAATATTGCTCCAGAAGGCGCCGGTGTCCAACGTCAGGTTCGCTGCATGTCCATTTAACGTCACTGCCACACGCGGTGCCGTACCCACCATGGTGACTGCGAGCTCTGCCGCGGCAATTTTGCAAACATCGGTGGCGAACACCGGACTCGTAAAAGCCAGGCCAACGAGCACCCACCACTGCAATCTGCATCCTGCTGATATCGCCACGCGCATCCCTTCAAGCTTTTGTTTTCAGGAATCTATCAGATCGACGGCAACTCTTTGACTGATCCCACACAGCAGTTCATACGGAATGGTGTCAGCCCACACCGCAATCTCCTCGACGGGCAATCCCGCACCCCATAGAACGACCGGGTCGCCGAGGCGCGGCGCCTGCGCAAGATCCGTGACGTCGATGCCGATCATGTCCATGGAGACGCGCCCCGCGAGCGGTGCCCGCTGTCCATTGATGAGCACCGGCGCGCCCGAGCCCAGGCTCCTCGGGTAACCATCGCCATAGCCCACCGCAGCAATTGCCAACCGCGTGGCGCGCGCCGCACGCCACGCGCCGCCATAGCCTACCCGCTCTCCCGGTTGCAGTTCTTTGACCGCAATGACGTGCGACTGCAACGTCATCACCGGTCGCAAGTTGAAATCATCTCCGATTTTCCCCGCCACCGGCGATACCCCAAACAGGACGAGGCCGGGTCGGATCCAGTCGGCCTGCGCCTCCGGGAAGTACAGCATCGCCGCCGAGTTCTCCAGACTGCGCTCACCCGCCATCGTTGCGGTGACCGTTGTAAAGAGCGCTAGCTGTTCGAGCGTGGTCGGCAACTCCGGCAAGTCTGCCGATGCGAAATGGGTGAAAAGGTTCACCGGGGTCCGAACCGCAGGCAGTGCCGACAGCGCACCGTGTGCGGCGTGAAAGTCTGTGGCCTTGAAGCCCAGCCGGTTCATGCCGGTATCGAGTTTGAGCCAGATCTTGAAGCGTGCAGCAGCCGGCGCGGCCCGCAGCAGTTCGATCTGTTCC
>CAZZZU010000184.1:0-5204 GCA_964658805.1 uncultured Steroidobacteraceae bacterium | reverse complement strand
ACGCCGCCCATCTGGAACATGAGCCATTGCAACGCTTCGTAGCGCGCTGCGCCCGCCTTGGCGAGGAACTGGCCAGACTTGTCCGCGAGATAAATCAGGATCGCACCTGACTCGGCCAATGCAACGGGTGCACCATCGGGGCCGCGCGGATCGAGCAGGGCGGGAATCTTGCCATTCTGGTTGAGCGCCAGAAACTCGGGCGATTTCTGCTCCTGCGCTTCGAGATTGACGAAGTGCGGCTCGTACGGCAATCCGGTTTCCTCGAGCATGATGGCGACCTTCACGCCGTTCGGCGTCGGCACCGAGTAAAGCTGTATACGATCCGGATAGCGGCTCGGCCATTTGCGTGCCATCGGCGTTAACTCCATTCCTTTTTTGCGGAGCGCGATAACACGCCCAACCAACTCGGCAGCGAGCTGCCGGCCCTGGCACGGCGAAAACCTGCCCACGCCAGTTGCGACCGCAGCGACTTACGCACCTGTACGGCCTGGCTAATGGGCACGAGGCGGGGGCCCCAACGGGTCTTGGACACATCGGTACCCGGGGAAAAATTCACTGTGTTCAAACCCTGACCAATGGCGTATTTGATCATCTCCGTGACAGTCGTGGTCATGACACTGTAGCGGGACCAGGCCGGATCGAAGCCTGAGTAATAGAGGTACAGGCCGTCCTCGATCACGAAGCCGATGCGCGTCGCCACCAGCTGTTCGCGCACATACATTTCGAATATTCGCACGATGCGATGGGGTGCCAGACGTTCGCAGACATCGTGGAGAAAACGGCGCGAAATTTGACTGCTGAAATGATTTGGATGCATCACCGTGCCTGCCAGCTCAGCCCGCATGGCATGCAATTCGAAAAAGCGGTCGAGTGCGGTTTTCACCGCGTCCGGTTCGAGCGCGATCAGCATCGTGAAGTCGTGACCGTCACGCTTGAGCGAGTTATAGCAATGCCGCAGCGATTCGCGGATGTTGCGTTTCAAGCCGGCGCGCAGCAGTTCCCAGGTAGGCGGAAGGTCCAGAACATAGTCGAGGAGTGCCGGCTGCGATTCGAGCTCTGCCTGCACGGCCAAGGTCTCGCCAAATGTGCCGCCGACGCCACTCCATTGAACCCAGTCGAAGTCAGTGCGAGCCAGAAGACACTGTTCTACAGCCTCTGCCACGGCATCTTCAAATCCAGGCTGTACGAGCGGGCCGCGGATTTCGGTCAGCGCGGGGTCGGCCCCCAACAGGTCGAGCGACGTGATTTCGACCGGGCCTATGCCGCGCCGCGTCAAAATGAAGGGAACGATTCCAAGACAGGCGCGTTCGGCATTGCGAACCACGTGGATGAGCGGTTCTGCGTGGATCCGGCGGGAGCTGTTCAGAAAGTGTTCGCACCAGGCCACATGCCATTCATGCAGCGCGAAAGGCAGGGTGTTCCTGCTCAGGCGTTGCAGCCGCTCGTAGTCGGGCTGCAAGGCTTGCAGGCCCTCACGGGACGTCACGACCTCTACGCTGAGCGCGAGGGGTTCGATGGGTGCCACGGTGTAAACGGTCGCCATACCACCCGCACAATACAGCCGTTGCCTTCTCGCTGCACCCGAGCGGTAGTCGCTTTGCAGCCCAAAATTGTCAAATGGCCTGACTCATCAAAAAGTCATCGCTACTGTCTAACTGGCCCTTGCCAGCGTGAGTCATCGGCTATTATTCCGCCATGAAAACACCTCCCTGCTTCAGAATGGGCTTGCTGCTGCTGGGTGCATTGCTGTCGGTGTCGGCTTCGATGGCGGCTACGGTTTCGCGGCTGCAGGTGCGCATCGTGACGGGTGCGCAGGAACTGGTCGCCGGCAGCGAACTCGAGCTACGTATCTACGAGAGCGGCAAGAATGCGCGGCGTTACTCGCTCGTGCATGGCGAAGCGTGGCTGCCTGACTCGACCCACTTGATTCCAGTCCGGGTCAACGATGCCTTCGACTCACGCAACGTCGTGCGCTTTGCGCTTTATTACCGCTCGGGCAATGCCTTGGCGCCGGCGCTCGACATCGCCTCGGCGGACGTCCTGCTCCCCAACGCCAGCGGTTCGCCCGAGCGATTGTTGAATGCGACGCTCTCCGGTGTCATCGCCCGTCAGGGTGAGCTGGCAACGACCGAACGTGAGGCGGCGCAACTCGCCTGTCGTAACGACGGCGATTGCGATGACGGTAAAAGTTGCAATGGCCGTGAGCGTTGTGCCCCGCATACTGCCGGCGCCGACGCGCGCGGCTGTGTCAAAGGCGCGCCGCGCGTGTGCCCTGTCAATCAGGTGTGCGGCGAGGGCACGGGTTGCCGGGGTATCGATTCGCGCAAAGCCCCTGCGGCTGCGGGCAGCGAAGACGCGGCGCCCGACGCCGGCGCGAGTCATTAAATCAGCGCAGCGGATTTACCAGCCGGGATGATCGATCTGCGCAGCGACACGGTGACGCGGCCGACCGTCGCAATGCGTGCAGCCATGGCTGCAGCTGAAGTCGGCGACGATGTCTACGGCGATGACCCCACCGCCAATCGCTTGCAGAGCATGGCAGCCGAACGCTTCGGCTTCGAAAGTGCACTGCTGTTTCCAACCGGCACGCAGAGCAATCTGTCGGCGCTCATGACGCATTGCGGCCGGGGCGACGAGTACATCGTCGGCCAGGAAGCGCATGCCTATAAGTATGAGCAAGGCGGAGCAGCGGTGCTCGGCAGCATCCAGCCACAGCCGCTCGAGCAGGAGCCACACGGCGGCATATCGATAGCGCGCATCGCGGCAGCGATCAAGCCCGACGACGCGCACTTCGCGCGGACTCGCCTGCTGGCGCTCGAGAATACGATGAGCGGGCGCGTGCTGCCGCGCGAATACGTCAGCGAGGCGACGCGCTTTGCGCAGGCGCGTGGGTTGACGTGTCATTTGGACGGCGCGCGACTGTATAACGCCATCGTCAAGATGAAGATCAGCGAAGCGGACGCGGCGGCTGGCTTCGATTCGGTTTCCGTCTGCCTGTCAAAGGGTCTGGGCGCGCCGGCCGGAACCCTGTTGGTAGGCTCAGCGCCATTCATCGCCGAGGCGCGCCGCTGGCGCAAAGCGCTGGGCGGCGGCATGCGTCAGGTGGGCATGATCGCCGCCGCCGGCATCTATGCGCTCGAACACCATGTTCTACGCCTCGAAGAGGATCATGCCACTGCGCAGTTTTTGGGCGATGGTCTGCGCCGGCTCGGTCTGGAGGTCAGCGTGCCTGAGACCAATATGGTCTATGTGACGATTCCAGATGCCACAGTAGACCCACTTCGGGCGCACCTATTGAAGCATCAGGTGGTCGCGAACCTCGCACCGCGCATGAGACTCGTCACGCACCTCGATGTGCCGCAGGCGCGCGCTGCGCAAGCGCTGGACGCCTTCAACTCCTACCCGCACTGGCCGACGTGAGTCGCCGGAGCCCGCGGGCGCGGCGCGCCTGCGCCAGGTCCGTAGGCGTATCGACATCGAACGCGGCGCTTGGCAGGCTGATCAACCGACGCTCCAGCGGAGCCGCGTTTTCCAGCAGGCCTTTGAGCCCCTGATCGCCACGGATCGTCAAGGCACGCGCGTAGAGATGCTGCGGCAGGAGCAATGGCGTGCCGCCATGGCCGGCAATACGGCGCGCCGTCAGCAGGCGCGGCCGCGCGCGCCAGACAGACACCAGACGCAGCAGGTCGCGGTGCCTCAGCCCGGCAAGATCAACCGGGATCAGCAATAAAGCGCGACTGTAGCGCGCATGCCAGACGGCGCAGCGGACGGAACTCGCCAGGCCTTCGACGCGCAGCGCATTGATCACGAAGCGCACGTTCAGGCCGCGGGCTTCAAAACGGTAGCGGGCGAGCGCGGGTGGCGCGATCACGAGAACCGGGCTGCTGCTGATGTCAGCCGCCGTTTCGAGGGTACGGCGCAGCAAGCTCGTGCCCGCTACGCGAAGCAGCGCTTTGCTACACCCCATGCGTCGCGAATAGCCGGCTGCCAAGACGGCGATGCGCAGCTTGGCTATCATGGGGGCATGCATCGCTTCAACCAACAGCGCACGCCGTTCCTGATACCGATCTGGTTGATGGGGTTCGCGGCCCTGATTGCTTTCACTGTGGCGCTATCCTTTGCGTGGGTGTGGCTGACCGCGGACACGACCACGGTGGTGGTGGCGCCGGTCGCGGATGACGCTGTGCTGCGTCGCATGTTGGAGGGCTTTCCCGGGCCGGGAAGAGTTGACTCGGTGTATCGCGCCGAACCCAAGCGTACCTCACGCGAGACGGCGCGTAACGTGCTGCGCGATCACCGCGGGGGTCGGGTCCTGATGCTCGCCGAGACCGGCGAGGTGAACAATCTTGTCGAGGCGCTGAGTGGCAGCAAAGTGCCGGAGTTGCCGGTGGGTGCGCATGTTCTCTATGCGGTGACCGTGCCGCGCATCGGTGATGCGAACGTGCTGCGTCTCAACTACTAGCGGCACGCAGGGCAATGGCCTTGCGCACGAAGTCTACGTGGCGTCCGATCATGAAGTCGGCCAAGACTGCATCGCGAATATGCCGCGCACTGTCGACTATGAAGGAGGCGCGACGTACACCGATCCCGAGCGGGCCGTTCACACCGTACATCTTGGCCACCTCTTTGCTTTCGTCCGATAACAGGGTGAAAGGCAGATTGTACTTCGCGCGAAATTTGGCATGCGATGCCGGATTTTGCGGACTGATACCAACAACGTGCAATCCCGCGGTGAGGATGTCGGACTGCATGTCGCGCAGCTGGCAGGCCTGTTTGGTGCAGCCGGGCGTGAAGTCTGCGGGATAGAAGTAAAGAATGATGCTGCCGGTGCTCAAGAAATCGGTCAGGGAGCGATCCTTGCCGGCGTCATCCGGCAGAGTGAATTCTGGGGCACGTTCCCCGGCTTGCAGCATGCTTGGGCTTCCTCGTTAATCGCACATAGTAACTGCCATAGAGTATTTGGCTAGATACCTTTGGCACAACCACCCATTGCTGTTAACATTCGTCGCCCTTTCCGGGGGAGTAGCTCAGCTGGGAGAGCGTCGCGTTCGCAATGCGAAGGTCGGGAGTTCGATCCTCCTCTCCTCCACCAATTTTGCCGGGCCGGACCGGATCCGGCCATCGGCACCGGCATCATCTTTCGCCGCCCCGGTAGCTCAGTGGATAGAGCGAGTGCCTCCTAAGCGCTAGGTCGCAGGTTCGAT
>CAZZZU010000183.1:0-5208 GCA_964658805.1 uncultured Steroidobacteraceae bacterium | reverse complement strand
GTCGCAGCGGCGGTGATACCACTCAGGGTCATCGGTGGCGAGATGAGACTCGTGACCGATGCCGCGGACCGTGCAAACAACCCAAGCCCGATCACCACCACCAACGGCATGAGCTTCAAAACCGTCGTGACGCTCGTGACCCAACCGGATGCCTTCACGCCGTACCAGTTCACGAACGTCAGCAACCAGACCGCGGCCAAGGTGATCAGCGCCGATATACCGGGGACCGTGGCAATCGACGGTATCAGCGGCGTGAGGTAGCTGATGGCGCCGGTCGCGATCGAGACGTTGCCGACCCAGATCGACACCCAATATCCCCAGGCGACGACATAAGCGGCGAAGGGTCCGAAGGCGAGGCTGACGTATGCATGCGGACCGCCCGCATAGGGAAACGCCCGGCTCAGGCGTGCGAAGACCACGGCCAGCAGAACGGCGCCGCTGGCGCTGAACACCCAGCCGATGAGACTGTTGTTGCCGTACTGCGCGAGCGAGGCCGGCAGCAGGAAGATGCCGGAGCCGATGGTGTTGCCGATCACCAATGCCACACACATCCAAAAGCCGAGGAGTTGCGGCGGCTTTGCAGCGCTCACGCGCGATCTGGAGGGTGGTTATCGTTGACAGATCGCATGCGCCGGATCGTAATCGGTTTCATGCTAAAACCCAATATCAGCACTGAGTTGCCAGGTCCCAAGGCGCGCGCGCTGCTGGCGCGGGATGCATTGGTGGTGTCGCCGTCCTACCCACGTGACTATCCCTTTGTGATGTCGCACGGTCAGGGCGCGCGCGTGTGGGATGTCGACGGCAACTGTTTCCTGGACTTTGCCGCCGGCATCGCCGTGTGCAGCACGGGCCACAGTCATCCGGAAGTGGTGCGGGCCATCACCGCCGCTGCCAGTCGCTTTTTGCATATCTCGTCGGATTATTGGCATGAAGGACAGGTGCAACTTGCCGAGCGCATGAATGAGCTCGCGCCGATGCGCGAGCCGGTGATGAGCTTCTTCGCGCAGTCGGGTACGGAAAGTGTGGAGGGCGCGCTGAAGCTCGCGCGCTACGTGACGGGCCGCAGCCGTTACCTCGGATTTCTCGGCGGCTTTCACGGCCGCACCATGGGTTCGTTGGCCTTCACCTCCAGCAAATACACCCAGCAAAAAGGCTTCTTTCCCGTGATGTCCGGCGTCACGCACGTGCCGTATCCGAACAACTATCGACCCTTGCTCGTGGGGGCAGACCAGGGCCGGTCAGTGCTAAATTACATAGAGCATGTGCTGTTCGTGCACAACGTCCCCGCCAGTGAAGTCGCCGCCATTCTGATCGAGCCGATCCTGGGTGAGGGCGGCTATCTGGTGCCGCCTGACGGCTTCCTGCAGGGCTTGCGCGCGTTGTGCGATCGGCACGGCATCTTGCTGATCTTCGACGAGGTGCAATCTGGGGTCGGCCGCACCGGCAAAATGTTTGCCTGCCAACATTGGGACGTCGTACCGGACATCATGACGTTGGCGAAGGGTCTGGGGTCTGGACTGCCGATCGGCATGGTGGTGGCCAAACGCACGATCATGGAAAAGTGGACGCGCGGCGCGCATGGCAACACGTTTGGCGGTAACCCAATCTGTTGTGCGGCGGCGCTCGCGACGCTCGATCTGGTCGAGCGTGAGTATCTCGCCAACGCGGCCGTCATTGGCGATTACTTCCTGGGCAGATTGCGGGAATTCGCGCGCCGGCACGCCATCATCGGCGAGGTGCGCGGCAAGGGTCTGATGCTCGGCATGGAATTGGTCAGCGATGCAGAGTCGAAGACGCCTGCGAAAAAGATCTGCGATGCGCTGATCACGCGTGCCTTTCACAACGGTCTGTTGCTTTTGTCCTGCGGCGTCAGCACGGTGCGTTTCATGCCGCCCTTGATGATCGACCGCGCCGATGTGGATGAGGCGATGGAGATTCTCGAACTCAGTTTGGTCGAGGCCGCGAACGAGCACGCCATTTAATTGTTCAGGCGATTGTATCTTTTCAAGATTTTGCGAAGCGCAGCATGCGGCAAGCCCACCACGCGGTGATCGTCGGCGCCCGTCATGTCGGTCGCGGCAATCATCGCATTGACGATGCTCTCTTCCGTAGCCTCGACCGTCGCCTTGAACACATCGTCGAGCGCATCGTTCGGCAGCATCTTCAGGTCCACCACCCGGTCGTTTGCAGCTGCATGCGGATTGGCGGTGGAAAACGCGACGAAGATGTCGCCCGAGCCGTTGCCCGAAACGCTGCCATCGCGTCCGAGGCCGAGCGTGACGCGATGTGCGAGACGCTTCAATTGAAAACTCAGCAAGGGCGCATCGGTCGCCACCACGACGATGATGGACCCATGCTCCGAAATGTCGGACGGGATGAACGCGTACGGTGTCGGCGCCGGAATGTCGCGGCCGACCGGGATGCCGGCGATGCGCAGGTTGTCGCGGCGCCCGTAATTGCACTGGACTAGCACACCGACGGTAAAGATCTGATGCTGCGCCTCAAGCACGCGCGATGACGTGCCGATGCCGCCTTTGAAGCCGTTGCAGATCATGCCCGTGCCGCCGCCGACGCTTCCTTCCTGCACAGCGCCCCCCTGTGCCGTGTCCAGTGCGTGCGCCACGTGTTCGGGCTTGACGTGGAAGCCATTGATGTCGTTCAGCCAGCCGTCCCAGGTTTCCGCTACCACCGGCAGCGACCAATAAAAGCCGTCGGCGTCGGCGCCGCCATGCGCGATGCGCCATTGAATGACGGCATCCCGGACCACGCCGACGCTGTGGGTATTGGTCAAGAGTATCGGCCCCTCCAAAAATCCGGACTCCTCGATCCAGGCCGTGCCGGTCATCTCACCATTGCCATTTTGCGCAAACCACGCGGCAAAAACAGGGTCGCTGCTGGTATTCGCGCCGCGTGGCAGAATGGCGGTTACGCCGGTACGAATCGGACCGACGCCGACCTGCAACTTGCCGGCTCCGGCGATCAGGGTCGTATGGCCCACAGTGATGCCCGCGACATCGGTAATGGCATCGAGCGGGCCTGGTGTACCGTCAAAGGGGACCCCTAGGCTGCGCGCCCGAATCACCGGCGCAGGGTCAGGCGCGGTCGCGGCCCAAGCGTGCGGCACCGTGGTACACACCAGTGCGGCAACGGTCACGCATGTCAATCCAAGGTTCACTTTCGCCCCTATACTGGAGTCAGTCATGATAACGGGAGACGCAGAATGAGTCTTGCAACGCTGAGCAGGGACGAGTGGCACGCGCGCGCGGGCCGCATTCAATTTGAGACGCGTCATTTCATCGATGGTGAATTTGTCGATTCCAAGCAGCAAGGTCGCTTCGAGGTCGTCAATCCCGCCACCGGCAAGACACTCTGTCGGGTGAGTGCCGGTACTGCTGCGGACATCGATGCTGCCGTGGCATCCGGCAAGCGTGCGTTTCGATCGCATATCTGGAGCCGTATGGCGCCACGCGACCGCATGGCCGTGCTGGCGCGTTTTGCTGCCCTCATTCGGGATAATGCTGAAGGGTTTGCGCTGCTCGACACGCTATGTATGGGGAAGCCCATCAGCGACATGTTGAACATCGATGTGCCCGCTGCAGCCCGTAACTTTGATTTTTTCGGTGAGGCGCTCGACAAGATCGACGGCGCCGTGACGGCTACCGCCGCGGATGCATTCCATTACATCTTGCGTGAACCCTTGGGCGTGGTCGGTTGTATCGTGCCCTGGAATTATCCACTGCTGATGGCTGCATGGAAGGTGGCGCCGGCGCTCGCGGCGGGCAACTCGGTGGTCCTGAAGCCCGCGGAGCAATCGCCGCTGTCGGGTCCATTGATGGCTCGTCTGTTTGTGGAGGCGGGTGGACCGCCTGGCGTATTCAATGTGGTCAATGGCATGGGCGAAGCGGCGGGCGCGGCGTTGGCCTTGCACATGGACGTTGCCAAAATTGCATTCACCGGCTCGACCGAAATCGGCAAGCAGATGCTGATCTATGCGGGTCAATCGAACATGAAGCGCGTCGCACTCGAGTGCGGCGGCAAAACGCCGCAAATATTCCTGGCGGATTTGCCCGATATCGATGCCGCCGTCACCTATGCGATCAATGGAATCTACGGCAACATGGGCGAGGTGTGTAACGCCGGTTCGCGTCTGTTACTCGACAAGCCCATTGCCAAAGAATTCATGGCGCGCTTCATCGAGAAGGGACGGGATGCCTATGTCGCCGGTGACCCGCTGGATCCGAAAACAAACCTGGGTCCGTTGGTCACTGCGCAACATCAGCAACGAGTGCTGCGCTTCATCGCCCGCGGCAAGACCGAGGGTGCAAAACTCGAATTCGGTGGTACCGCGCCGGACAGTCCCGGTGCATTCGTCGACCCGGCGTTATTTTCCGGCGTGAGCAACTCCATGGCCATCGCGCAGGAAGAGATTTTCGGGCCGGTGGCTGCGGCGATCGAGGTGGATGGTTTGGCTGATGCGGTACGCGTTGCCAACGATTCTATCTATGGTCTGGCCGCATCGGTCTGGACACGCGATTTGAATACGGCACTCAAGACGGTGCGCGACCTGGAGGCGGGCGTGATCTGGGTGAATTGTTTTGACAACGGCGACATGACTCAACCCTTTGGTGGATACAAGCAGTCCGGCCAAGGACGGGACAAATGCCTGGAGAGCCTGTTGTCGTATACGCAGACCAAATCGGCCTGGATAAATCTTACATAACGCCCAGCGGATTTTACAATATCAACCTATGGCGGGATTTGGAGAAGCGATTTTGCGGCGCTATCCTACAGATTGGCATCGAACCGTAATTGAAAATACTACCAAGAGGCGGCAGTACTTCGTTGCAGCCAAGGGGTGTAGCCATGATCGATGCAGAGATCTCAAGGTTGAGGCGGTTGCGTGATGCGGCGTTGGGCACACGGGCGCTGGCGCGTGCGCTCAACCCAACCGGTTCCGATCCTGCCATGACGCACGCGGCGATGCTTTGTTGGAGCATTGCTAAAATCGCTGCCGGCCGTTTGCGTGCCCATCCTTACCCAGAGTATCAGCGCGATCAAAGTGCGGCCCG
Source organism: uncultured Steroidobacteraceae bacterium (assembly GCA_964658805.1). Classification (GTDB taxonomy): domain Bacteria; phylum Pseudomonadota; class Gammaproteobacteria; order Steroidobacterales; family Steroidobacteraceae; genus Bog-1198. The sequence continues at coordinate 139 of CAZZZU010000183.1, read as the reverse complement.
TCGGCGCTGGGACGATGTCTGTGCGACGATCGAGGCTCCGATAGCGCGGCGCTTGCGTCGTGAGCACCAAACGCTGGCCGGCGACTTACAGTCGGTGGCGCGCGAGCTGGACCGGTCCCGGGCTTTGTCGCGGCTGCAG
>CAZZZU010000182.1:0-5236 GCA_964658805.1 uncultured Steroidobacteraceae bacterium | reverse complement strand
ACGATTGTCCTCTTCAACCCTTTTCGGAGCCCCGCGATGCCACGTATCCGCCATAAACACGCGACCCAAGGTCGCAGGGGCCGCGGTGCGGGATGTTCCCGATACTCGAGCATGAATCGTACCCTTGCGCACGTAGTAACCGGCCGGTTGCATCTCGCGGTGCACACTGACGCGGCGACCGGAAAACGCACCGCATACTGCCGGCATGAACGGGAAATCTATCATCTTGAAAGCGCTCGTACTCGGTGCGCTCGTCTCGCTGGGTGCATGTGCCAGCACCAGCCACGTGATGAACGGCACTGCGCGTCCGCCGACGACGCCCGACCAGGTCAAGGTTTATTGGCAGCCGCCGGCGCGCTACGAGAAGATTGCCTTGATCGATGCGACCGCGCACAGCGCCTTCGGGCCGGGCGGGCAGAAGACCGTCGACAAAGTCATCGAGCGGCTGAAGGTAGAGGCGGCGAAGATTGGCGCCAATGGGGTCATTGTCGGTAATTTCTCGGACGCGCAGACCTCCTCGATCGGTACCGGTGTCGGCGGTGATTCATACTCGCGCAATTCCTCGGTGGGGGTAGGCGTGGGTGGCTCGATCGGTGTGTTCAAGAAAACCGGCTGGGCACAGGCTATCTTCGTGACTGACGCGGCCGATCCTGCCGCCGACATGGTGCCCGCACCCATGCCTGCGCCGCCTGATGCAACCGGCGCACCCGCGCCGATATCACCGCCAGCGCCGGTACCGACCCCGCGCTAGCGTTACTTCGCGGGGCAATGAGGGCAATGTAGCGGCCCTATCTGACGTGACCACGATAAGGGGCGTGCTAGGCTCGCGGCCCTCCACGCATTCACTTTGGGGTCAGATACATTGAGTTCACCGATCAAGTCGCGGGTTCGCGAAGGCACTGCCGAGGCGCATGGCGCCATTTGGGACGGCAAAGGCACTAACTTCACTTTATTTTCTGCACACGCGACCAAGGTCGAAGTCTGCCTGTTCGATTCGCTCGGCGAGCGCGAGCTGGAACGTCTGACGCTGCCCGAGTACACCGATCAGGTGTGGCACGGCTATATTCCTGATGTCCACCCTTCTGCGGTCTACGGGCTTCGGGTTCATGGCCCGTATGAGCCCTCCGCCGGACACCGCTTCAATCCGAATAAATTGCTGCTCGACCCTTATGCACGTGGACATGTGGGCGAGATCAAATGGGATCCGGCGTGCTTCGGCTACACGATCGGCGCTGAGGATGAAGACCTGAGCTTCGATGAACGGGACAGTGCCGCGTTCGTGCCCAAGTGCGTGGTGGTCGATCCCAACTTCGACTGGAAGGGCGAACCGCGTACGCGTCGCACCCGTTGGGATGACTCAATCATCTACGAGGCGCACGTCAAAGGTTTCACCAAGCTGCATCCGGCGGTGCCCGAAAAGCTGCGCGGCACTTATGCCGGCATGGCGGTCAAAGAGGTCATCGCTTATGTGAAATCCTTAGGGATCACCACGGTGGAGTTGCTGCCGATTCACACGTTCGTGAATGACAGTTATCTGCTCGAGAAAGGCCTGGTCAATTATTGGGGCTACAACAGCATCGGCTTCTTTGCGCCGGATCCGCGCTACGCATCCGCGCCGGAACAATGTTTGCGCGAGTTCAAGGAAATGGTCGCGCGCTTCCACGATGCGGGTCTCGAGGTCATCCTTGATGTCGTCTATAACCATACCGCCGAGGGCAACGAGCGCGGTCCGACCTTGTCCTTCAAGGGCATCGACAACGCCGTGTACTACCGGCTGCTGCCGGACAAGCGTTACTACATCAACGATACGGGCACTGGCAACACGCTCAATTTGTCGCACCCGGCCGTGATCGAGATGGTCACCGATAGCCTGCGCTATTGGGTGACCGAATTGCATGTCGATGGTTTTCGATTCGATCTGGGCACCATCCTGGCGCGCGAGCCCGACGGCTTCGATACGCAAAGCGGCTTTCTCAAGGTCTGCAATCAGGATCCCGTGCTGCGCACGGTCAAGTTGATTGCCGAGCCTTGGGACATCGGTCCCGGCGGCTATCAGGTCGGAAAATTTCCGCCGGGCTGGGCTGAATGGAACGATCGCTACCGCGATATCGTGCGCGACTTCTGGCGTGGCAGCGCGCAGGCGAAGGATCTTGCGCCGCGGCTTTGTGCCTCAGGCGATGCTTTCAATCACCTCGGCAGACGGCCGTGGGCCAGCGTCAATTTCGTCACCGCCCACGATGGCTTTACACTCGGCGACGTGGTCAGCTACAACGACAAGCACAATGACGCCAACGGCGAGGATGGCAAGGACGGCAGCAGCGATAATCGCTCCTGGAATTGCGGCGTCGAAGGTCCTACCGCGGATGCCAATATCAATATGCTGCGCGATCGGCAGATGCGCAACATGCTCGCGACCCTGCTGTTCTCGCAGGGCACGCCGATGCTGCTCGCGGGTGACGAATTCGGGCGTACGCAGCAAGGCAACAACAACGCCTATGCGCAAGACAACGAAATCAGCTGGCTGAACTGGGATCTCGATACGCGTGGCAAAGCGCAGATCGAATTCGTGAAACGGCTGTGCGCCATGCGGCATAAGTACGCGATCCTGCGACGCAATCTGTTTTTCACCGGCGCCTTCGACGAAGAGCTCGAGGTCAAGGACCTGACCTGGATCAACGCCGCCGGCACGGAAATGCAGGATCACGATTGGGCTGATACACAGATGTTGTGTTTCGGCATGCTCATCGACGGGCGCGCACGGCCCACCGGCGTGCGTCAACGTGGCACTGAAGCAACTCTGCTCATCGTCATGAACGCGTATCACGATTTGGTCGAGTTCGCGATGCCGGTCATACCGGGCGGTGGCAGCTGGGATCTGCTCATCGACACCAATATCCCGGACAAGCAGGGCGGCTATAACGGCAGCGCGGGCGATGTGTACGGCGTTACCGGACGGTCGCTTGCGGTGTTTGCCCGACGCGAGTAGCGACCGCTCGGTCGGCGGTCTGCGGGACCTGTAGTCAGCGTGCGCTGACGCGCCACTCTCGCTTCGCGGGGCGTGGCGAAATATGCCGTAATTTGCGGGCTTTTATGCATCTGTGCAGACGCGTACGCCGGATCCGGCAAGCCCCTGGGCGCGGCGATCGTCATTGCGTGTGTCCGCCCTTGCCATACAATCAGCTTTACGTATTGCAGGAGCGCTCCATGACGCGATTCGACGATTTTACGATTTCCACCGCTCACCGGGATGGCTTGCTGTATTTGCGAGCGCAGATACCGGAGTCTGCCGGTCGCGATGACATCAACGAGTTCATGGTTGAACTCGCCAAGGCGTTTGCCGCAGTCGAGGACAAGGATCCAACCCAGATGCTGGGTCTGCTCTTCGGCATCAACTACAAGATCAAGTGCGAAGAGTGCAGCGGCGTCATGATCTCGCGTCAGTTCACCGACGCACGTTATCCTGTCCGCGTTGACGCAGCGTTGAGCCGCCTGCGGCGCGGCATCCGAGTGTTGCACTGATCCTTTGACGGATTCTCACTGCGATGCGCTGGTGTTTTTCGGCGCCACCGGCGATCTGGCTTACAAGAAAATTTTCCCGGCCCTGCAGGCCATGGTAAAGGCCGAGCGTCTCACCGTTCCAGTGATTGGGGTCGCCAAGGCCGGTTGGACGCTCGAGCAGCTGCAGGCGCGCGCTCGCGCCAGCCTCGAAGAACATGGCGGCGTCGATCCGGCAGCGTTCCAGAAACTCCTGACCCTGTTGCGATATATCGACGGCGACTACAGCGATGCCGACACTTTTCGCGCACTCAAGTCTGCGCTCGGCGCGGCCGAGCGACCGGCTCATTATCTGGCGATTCCCCCCGTGCTGTTCGGCAAGGTCGTCGAACAGCTTGCCGCTGCCGGCTGCGTGCCAACGGGCTCGCGCGTGGTGATCGAGAAGCCTTTTGGCCACGATCTCGCCAGTGCGAAAGCCTTGAACGTTATCTTGCTCGGATACTTCGACGAACAGCACATCTTTCGCATTGACCATTTTCTCGGCAAGCGGCCGGTGCACAACATGCTGTTCTTTCGCTTCAGCAATTTCATGTACGAATCCATCTGGGGCCGCAATCACATCGAGAGCGTGCAGATCACCATGGCAGAGGATTTCGGGATTCAGGGTCGCGGCAGTTTCTATGACGCGACCGGCACGATCCGCGATGTGATACAGAACCATCTGTTTCAGGTGCTTTCCAATCTCACCATGGAAGCGCCGGCCAACCTGGACAGCGAGGAAGTACGTGATGAAAAAGTCCGTACTCTGAAATCCATTCGGACCTTGCGCCCCGAAGACGTGGTGCGCGGTCAGTTCGACGGCTATCTGCAGGAACCCGGCGTGGCGTCCGACTCGCGCATGGAAACCTTCGCAGCGCTCCGCCTGTATATCGACAATTGGCGCTGGCAGGGCGTGCCCTTTTATATCCGCGCCGGCAAGTCCATGGCCGTCACCTGCACCGAGGTGTTTGCCCGCCTGAAACGACCGCCGCCCATCGTGCACAAGGATCCACCGCCTAACTACGTGCGCATCCGCATCGGTCCATCGAGTGAGATCGCAATCGGACTCAACGTCATGGACGATGCCGAAACCGGCGCAGGCGAAACCATCGAGTTGCTGGCCAATCGGCATGAAAATGCGCACGACCGTGATGCCTACGATCGCGTGCTGGGTGATGCCATCGTGGGCGATCGCGCGTTGTTCGCACGCGAGGATTATGTCGAGGAAGCATGGCGGATCGTCGACCCGCTGTTGCAATCGACGACCCCGGTGTACCGCTACGCGCCGGGATCCTGGGGGCCGCGCGAGGCAGAGCGGCTGGCGCCCGAGGACGGCTGGCACAATCCGCCGCCCGTGACCCCCGCTGCTTGAAAAGTGCGCGGTGAGTTGCCATAAATGACGCACGTGGACGTTTCCGGAGGCTGAATCGAATGGCAACGGGTTGGGCTGGCGATGGTGCCGTACAGGATCAGATCGATGCGACCGTCAAAGACGGCATCAAGCGCGCGCGTGAGCAATTGCATCAGGGGCCGTCCTTGAGCCATTGCGAGGAATGCAGCAACGAAATCCCCGCAGCGCGCCGTGCCGCCATGCCAGGGGTGCGGCGTTGCGTCACGTGTCAAAGCCTGGATGACAAAGAGAGCGGCCTTTTTGCCGGCTACAACCGCCGCGGCAGCAAGGACAGTCAGCTGCGCTGACGAC
>CAZZZU010000181.1:0-5245 GCA_964658805.1 uncultured Steroidobacteraceae bacterium | reverse complement strand
GCGAGGGCGGCAAGACCGTCGGTGCCGGGGTCGTCGCGAAGGTCATCGCTTGATTGTTAGGACGGGGCCGCTGCGGCCCTGTCGTTAGGTAACGCGCAGCGTTTAACTAGGGCAGTAGCTCAATTGGCAGAGCGGCGGTCTCCAAAACCGCAGGTTGGGGGTTCGATTCCCTCCTGCCCTGCCACTGATCGTAAGTCGGCACGGAACGTTTATTGATGGCAGAAGTGCAAACACCCACAGGGGCGACTGGAAAAGACTCCACGCTCCTGGCCTTGTCGATTCTGGTAATTCTCGGCGGTATCGTCGCGTTCTATTGGTTCGACGAGATGGCATTGCCGTTTCGGGCGGCAATGGTGCTGGCAGGTCTGGCGGCAAGTGCCGGACTCTTATGGATGAGCTGGTACGGTCGTGAGTTCATACAGTTTGCACATGCCTCGCGTGTCGAATTGCGCAAGGTGGTATGGCCGAGTCGCGAAGAAACCATTCAGACCACGGTGGTGGTGTTCATCTTCGCCGCGCTGATGGGTGTGTTTTTTTTCCTGCTCGATCTGGCGTTGACTTGGATGACGAAGTTCTTGGGCGGCCAGTAGGACTCGAAGGCGGAGCGGACTATGTCTTTGCGATGGTATGTGGTGCACGCCTACTCGAACTTCGAGCACAAGGTGTCAGAGTCTTTGAAGGAGCGCGTCAAGCGCGCCGGACTAGAAGCCAAGTTCGGCGAGATTCTCGTGCCTACCGAAGAGGTGGTCGAGATGCGCGATGGCCAGAAACGCAAGTCCGATCGCAAGTTTTTCCCGGGCTACGTGCTCGTGCAGATGGAAATGGATGAAGACACCTGGCACCTCGTGAAAGAAGTGCCGAAGGTACTGGGCTTCATCGGCGGCACCAGTGACAAGCCGGCTGCCATCAGTGACAAGGAAGCCATGCAGATCCTGCGCCGCGTCGAAGAGGGCGTGGACAAGCCGAAGCCGAAGGTTCTGTTCGAGCCCGGCGAGGTGGTGCGGGTGACCGATGGACCTTTCAACGACTTCAACGGTGTGGTCGAGTCGGTGAATTACGAAAAGAACCGGCTGCAGGTTGCGGTGCAGATCCTGGGTCGTTCGACGCCCGTGGAATTGGATTTCTCGCAGGTCGAGAAAGGTTGATTTAACCGGGGAGCTTCTCTTTTAGAGAGGCGTTTGCACCCAAAGGAGAGAAAATGGCGAAGAAAGTCACGGGCTACATCAAGCTGCAGATCCCTGCAGGCCAGGCTAACCCGAGTCCGCCGGTCGGTCCTGCGCTGGGCCAACAGGGCGTGAATATCATGGAGTTCTGCAAAGCATTCAATGCACAGACCCAAACCCTGGAAAAAGGGCTGCCGACCCCGGTCGTGATTACTGTATACAGCGATCGCAGCTTCACCTTCATCATGAAGACGCCGCCTGCGTCGGTGTTGATCGCCAAAGCGCTCGGCCTGGCCAAGGGCAGCGCGACGCCGAATACAGCGAAGGTTGGCAAGATCTCGCGTCAGCAACTTGAAGATATCGCCAAGATGAAAATGCCGGATCTGACCGCTTCCGATCTCGAGGCGGCAGTTCGCACCATCGCGGGCAGCGCCCGCAGCATGGGCGTCGACGTGGAGGTGGTGTGACATGCCTGCAGTAGTGAAACGAAGCAAGGAATGGAAAGAGAAGCTGCCACCGGGCAAGACCTATCCCATCGATGACGCACTCAAGCTCGTCAAGGAATTGGCGACGGCCAAATTCAACGAGTCAGTGGATGTGTCGGTGAATCTCGGTGTCGATGCGACCAAGTCGGATCAGCAGGTCCGCGGTTCTACCGTGATGCCGCATGGCACCGGTAAAACCGTGCGCGTTGCCGTATTCACGCAGGGCAAGAATGCCGACGCCGCCAAAGCCGCCGGTGCGGACATCGTAGGCTTCGAGGACCTGGCTGAGAAAGTGAAGGCCGGCCAGATCGATTTCGATGTGGTCATTGCGAGCCCCGATGCCATGCGCATCGTCGGCCAGCTGGGCCAGATTCTGGGTCCTCGCGGGCTGATGCCGAATCCCAAGGTGGGCACGGTGACGCCGAACGTGGCCGAAGCGGTGAAGAACGCCAAGTCCGGCCAGGTGCGCTACCGCACCGACAAGGCGGGCATTGTGCATGCACAGATAGGCCGCGCCAGTTTCGAGCCGGCCGCCTTGAAAGAGAACCTCCTGGCGCTGATCGGCGATCTGCAGAAGATCAAGCCGTCCACGTCCAAGGGTGTGTACCTGAAAAAGATGACCCTCTCCTCGACCATGGGTCCTGGCGTGACCGTCGACCAGTCCAGCTTGGGATTGGTGAAGACGTAGTCGATATCGAATTGATGGAGGGTTGTGTGGCGGGTCGCAAGACCCGGGACGCACCCACCTTCGAAGACCGCAGGCAAGTGCTACGCCGTAAGGCTCGCCGTAAGACTTGGCACTTTTAAATCGCAAGCCTGCGCAGATGGTGGGACTGGAATCAGGAATCTGGTGAAGGTCGCGCCGACGAGCACTTCGGTGCTCAAAGGGTGGATGCGGACAGGTGTCCGTATCTGGTGTGTGACGCTTCTGACCGGGAATTGAAAATGCCTCTTAAGTTAGAAGACAAGAAAGTCGTGGTGGCAGAAGTCAACGCGGTCGCGGCGAAAGCCCTGTCCGTGGTGGGCGCCGAAAACCGTGGCTTGACGGTGACTCAGATGACCGCTTTGCGGGCGAAAGCACGCCAGGAAGGCGTGTATCTGCGGATCGTCAAGAACACGCTGGCGCGCAAGGCGCTTGCCGGCACTGCATTCGAGTGCATTTCTCCGGCGTTGAAGGGACCCATCGTCCTCGCGTTTTCCAGTGACGACCCGGGCGCGGCTGCGCGCATCGTCAAGGGATTCACGAAGGACAATGACAAGCTGGTGCCGACATTGGTGTCGCTGGGCGGAACGCTGCTCCAGGCTGACTCGCTCGAGCGGGTGGCTGCGCTGCCGACGCGTGCGCAAGCATTGTCGCAATTGTTGGGTGTCCTGAAAGCGCCGATTTCGAAGTTCGTGGGCACTGTCGCCGCGGCCAACTCCAAGTTGGTGCGCACGCTCGCTGCCGTCCTGGAGGCCAAGAAAACGGCCGAAGGCACGAGCCAGTCCTGATTCGGTAATTAACCTTTAGAGATTCTGGAGATTTAAAATGGCTGTAAGCAAAGACGAAATCCTCGAAGCGATTTCCAACATGTCCGTGATGCAAGTGGTTGAGCTCATTTCCGATATGGAAAAGAAGTTCGGCGTGACTGCGGCGGCGCCTGTGGCGGCTGCCGCGGCGGGTCCCGGTGCAGCAGCTGCTCCGGCAGCGGAAGCGCAGACCGAGTTCACCGTGACCATGACCGAGTTTGGCGCCAACAAAGTGGGCGTCATCAAAGTCATTCGCGAGATCACCGGTTTGGGTTTGAAGGAAGCGAAGGATCTGGTGGAAGGCGCACCGTCGACCGTCAAAGAAGGCATACCGAAGGCGGATGCCGATACCATCAAGACCAAGCTCGAGGCTGCCGGCGCCAAGGCGACCATCAAGTAGTGACTGCCGCTGACCTGCGCGGTTTGAAGGCTGCCGTGCCTGTCACGGCAGCTTTCGGCTGCGCATTCGATTTTGAAAGCGATTTAGATTCTGATTCGAATTTTTTGGGCGGGGCGCCCGCACCCGTCAATTTTGGCGCATAGCGCCACCTGGAGACCACCGCACATGGCCTATTCTTTCACTGAAAAGAAGCGCATTCGTAAGAACTTCGGCAAGCGGCCGAGCATCCTCGGCACGCCGTACCTGCTGGCGATTCAATTGGATTCGTACCGGCGATTCTTGCAGGCGGATACTGCGGAGACCAAGCGCGACGAAATCGGCTTGCACGCAGCGTTCGACAGCGTTTTTCCGATCACGAGCTATTCCGGCAATGCCACGCTTGAGTACGTGAGCTATCGCCTCGGCGAGCCCGTGTTCGACGTGAAGGAGTGTCAGCTCCGCGGTCTCACCTTCGCAGCGCCGCTGCGCGTGAAGGTGCGATTGATCGTGTTGGACAAGGAAGCCAGCGGCGCCAAGAAGCCGGTCAAGGACGTGCGCGAGCAGGAGGTTTACCTCGGCGAGCTGCCGCTCATGACGGAGAACGGCACCTTCATCATCAACGGCACCGAGCGCGTGATCGTGTCGCAGTTGCACCGCAGCCCTGGCGTGTTCTTCGACCATGATCGTGGCAAGACGCATTCTTCAGGCAAATTGCTGTTCTCGGCCCGCATCATTCCTTATCGCGGCTCCTGGCTCGACTTCGAATTCGACCCGAAGGACTGCGTGTTCGCGCGCATCGACCGCCGGCGCAAGCTGCCGGTGACCATCATCCTGCGTGCGTTGGGCTACACCGAGGAGCAGATCCTCGACATGTTCTTCGACAAGAACACATTCCACCTGACCAAGAAAGAGATCGAATTCGAGATCATTCCGTCGCGGATGCGCGGTGAGACGGCCTCGTTCGAGATTCGGGTCGGCAAGAAAGTCGTGGTCGAAGAAGGCCGCCGCATCACGGCGCGTCACGTGCGTGAGTTGGAAGAGGCGGGCGTGAAGCGCCTGCCTGTGCCGATGGAATACGTCCAAGGCAAGGTGCTGGCGCACGACATCGTCAATACCGAAACCGGCGAGATTTTGGCGAAGGCCAACGAAATCCTCACCGTGCCGACGGTGGGCAAGCTGATCGAAGCGGGTATCACCGAAGTGCGGACGTTGTTCGTCAACGATCTCGACCGGGGTCCGTATATCTCGGACACCCTGCGTATCGATCCGACCAAGACCCGACTCGAGGCGCTGGTTGAGATCTATCGCATGATGCGTCCGGGCGAGCCGCCCACCAAGGACGCCGCCGAGAACCTGTTTCAAAACCTGTTCTTCAACGGCGAGCGCTATGACCTGTCGCCGGTTGGCCGCATGAAATTCAACCGCCGGGTGGGTCGCGAAGAAATCGTCGGTTCGGGTGTGCTGAGCAAGGAAGACATCATCGAAGTGATGAAGACCTTGATCGACATCCGCAACGGCAATGGCCAGGTGGACGACATCGACCACCTCGGTAATCGCCGTGTCCGCAGCGTGGGTGAGATGGCGGAGAACGCGTTCCGCATCGGTCTCGTGCGGGTCGAGCGTGCCGTCAAGGAACGCCTGACCATCGCGGAAAGCGAGCCGATCATGCCGCAGGAGATGATCAACGCGAAGCCGGTGGCGGCCGCGGT
>CAZZZU010000180.1:0-5318 GCA_964658805.1 uncultured Steroidobacteraceae bacterium | reverse complement strand
CTGTCCTCCAAAACCACATAGGTTTCGAGGCCGAAACCATGCGTGTTCGAGATCAGGCGCGCATCGACGACGTTGAGACCCATTTGATCGAGGACGCCGGTGGTACGTGCGAAACTGTTGAGGCGCCGCGGTGTGTAGGTAAGCACCGCCGTGCCGCCGCGGTCCGTCTGCTGTCGAATCGCAACCAGCGGTGTATCGTCATCGGCGTGCCGGTTCGCGAGCAACGTCGTGTGCCACGCGATTTCCTCCGGCGTGAAGCGCAGGAAGTACGCTTCGGTCCATTGCGACCAGACGTGACTGATTTCATCGGCGGGCACTTCGGGCATGCGTTCCCGCGCGTGCTCCTGCGTTTCCCGCAGCAACTCTTCCTGGTCTACAGGCGTTTCCAGGCCACGCCGCAAGGCGCGCTTGGTCCGCTCGTAAAATTCTTCGAAGAGACGCCCTTTCCAGGCATTCCACAATTTCGGATTGGTGCCGCGGACATCGGCAACCGTCAATACATAGAGGTAATCGAGATGGACCTGATCGCCGACGCGCCGTGCGAAATCGTGAATGATGTCCGGATCGCTGATGTCTTTTTTCTGCGACGTGATGGACAGGATCAGATGGTTGCGTACCAGCCAGGCAACCAGACGCGCCTCGTAGCGGCCGAGCCCCTGTTCGAGACAGAAGGCTTCCGCATCCACTGCGCCGAGTTCCGAGTGATCGCCGCCGCGGCCCTTAGCGATGTCGTGAAACAAGGCCGCCAGATAGGCGATCTCCTGCCGCGGCAGGGATTGCATGATCTGGCTCAAGTTCGGGAACTCGTGATTGAACTTCGGCATCGCAAAGCGTCGCAGATTGCTCACCACAAACAGCGTATGCGCATCGACCGTGTAGGCATGGAACAGATCGTACTGCATGCGTCCGACGACACGCCCGAAGGAGGGGATGTAGCGGCCGAGGACGCCATACAGGTTCATGCGCCGCAGTTCGTGCGTCACGCCCACCGGCGCGCACAGGATTTCGAGAAACAGGCGGTGATGGCGCGGATTCTGTCGAAATTCTTCATCGATCAGCCAGACATGCGTGCCGATGATACGGATGGTCTCCGCACGTACGCCATGTAGCTGCGGATTTTGTTGCAGCAAGACGAACAATTCCAGCAACGCCGACGGATAGCGCGCGAATACTTCCGGGTGGGTGACCTCGAGCGAGTCATTGCGGATCTGGAAGCGCGCATTGATGGGCAAGGGCGGCGCGCTCTGGGTCAGGATGGCCTCACGAAACAGCTGCAGCAACATTTCGTTGAGCAGGCTCACGTCCATCACGGTGCGATAGTATTTCTGCATCAGCTGCTCGACCGCGAGCGTGAAGCTCGCATCCTCGTAGCCGAACAGTTTGGCGAGTTTGATCTGGTAGTCGAACAGCAGGCGGTCTTCGCGGCGCCCGGTCAGTGCATGCAGGCCGAAACGTACTTTCCAGAGAAAGGATTGGCCGGCCTTGAGCTTGCGCAACTCCTGTGGCGTGAGAAACCCGTGCGCGACGAGCTCGTCGAGCGTATCGGTGCCGAAATGACGCTTCGCGACCCAACCGATTGTTTGAATGTCGCGCAAGCCACCGGGGCTCGATTTGACGTTGGGCTCGAGATTGTAGGCCGTATCGAAGTAGCGATGGTGCCGCTCAGTCTGCTCCTTGACCTTGGCTTCGAAAAAATCCTGGCTCGACCACAGTCGGTCGGCCGCGAGCGCGCGGCGCATGCCGGCAAACAGCGACTCGGGGCCGATCAACAGGCGTGCTTCGAACAGCGTGGTCGCAACACTGATGTCCGCGAGGCTTTCGCGTTGACAGTCGTCGATCGAGCGCACGCTGTGGCCGACTTCGAGCCCGATATCCCACAGGAAAGTCAGAAAACGCTCGATATCCGGCTGCCAGTCGGAGGAATCGCTCTTCGGCAGCAGCACCATGATGTCGGTGTCTGAATTCGGATGCAGCTCGCCGCGGCCATAGCCGCCGACTGCCACCAGTGCAAGGTCACCGGCGTACTTCCCGGCATGGCGAGTCCACGCCGCCCGCAGCACGATGTCGACCAGCAAAGCGCGGTCGCGCACCAGATCTTCGATGGCTTCGTCGGCGACGAAGCGCTCCTTCAGCAGTTCGGTCCCGCGATCGAGCACTTGCCGGAAGGCAAGGGGCACGAATTCGCCCTGCTCGAGTTCGCGCGGTGCCGCCGCCAGATACGGCCAATCGATGGATTGATCGAGAAAAGTACCCTGGGCGTTCAAGACGCAGCCGCGGCAGCCGTCACTGCGGCGCCTGCACCCAGCGTCAGCACCTCGAAGCCCGTGTCCGTGACCAACACGGTGTGCTCCCACTGTGCCGACAAGGACTGATCCTTGGTCACCACCGTCCAGCCGTCCGGCAGCAGGCGCACGTCGCGGCGCCCGGCATTGATCATGGGTTCGATGGTGAATGTCATACCAGTCGCCAATTCCATGCCCGTGGCGGGCTTACCGTAGTGCAGTACCTGGGGATCTTCATGGTAGACGCGGCCGATTCCGTGCCCACAATATTCCTTCACCACCGAGAACTTGTTGCTTTCGGCAAATTCCTGGATGGCGTGACCGATATCGCCCAACCGGGCGCCGGGCTTGACCACACGGATCCCGCGCCACATCGCCTCATGGCAGATCTCCGTCAATCGCCGCGCCGCCACCGGCACATTGCCGACGAAGTACATGCGGCTCGTATCACCATGGAAACCGTCGCGGATCACCGTCACATCGATATTGACGATATCGCCGTTTTTCAGGCGTTTATCGCCCGGAATGCCATGGCACACCACGTGGTTCACCGAGGTGCAGATGGTTTTCGGGAAGCCGCGGTAATTGAGGTTGGCGGGAATGGACTTGAGCTCGTCCACGATGAAATCGTGGCAGCGCTGGTCCAGTTCCTCGGTACTGACGCCGGGTTGGACGAACGGCTCGATCATGTCCAGCACGCTGGCGGCGAGCCTGCCTGCAGAGCGCATTTTATCTTGTTCAGCGGGAGTCTTTACGGTCACGGTCATGGGTGCATCTGAACCTTAAGAAGGCTTTGTTTCCAATGGATGTTCATGGTATAAAGCGCGGCTATTTTTAACAACCCCGCACGCGTGTCGACACAGTCGGCCGGGTGCCCGGCGATTCTCGGAACTGCAGGCGGGTGCCTGCATTTTCAAGCGCCGGGTTGCCGATTGGGACACGCGGAGGCTCAACCCGACAGGAGAATCTTATGACGACCGTATCCATGCGGCAAATGCTGGAAGCGGGTGTCCATTTTGGGCATCAGACGCGCTTCTGGAATCCGAAGATGGCCCCGTTCATTTTCGGCGAACGCAACAAAATCCACATCATCAACCTGGAAAAGACCCAGCCGCTATACGTGCAGGCGGCGGCTTTTATCAAGAGTGTTGCAGCGGAGGGCGGCAAGGTGTTGTTCGTCGGCACCAAGCGTTCAGCGCGTGACGCCGTGCAAAAGGAAGCGTCGCGCAGTGGCATGCCCTACGTCAACCAGCGTTGGCTCGGCGGCATGCTCACGAATTTCAAGACCATTCGTCAATCGATCAAACGTCTGAACGAATTGGATGAGATGGCGACGAGTGGCGCACTCGATCGCCGCGGCAAGAAAGAGGCGCAGATGCTGCGCCGTGAGATGGACAAGCTGCTGCGCAGCCTGGGCGGCATCCGCGATATGACGGCGCTGCCGGACGCCTTGTTCGTCATCGACGTCGGCCATGAAGAGATCGCCATCCATGAAGCGCGCAAGCTCGGCATTCCGGTGGTGGCCGTGGTGGATACCAACTGCTCGCCGGACGGCATCGATTACGTGATCCCCGGCAATGATGATGCGATGCGCGCCATCCTGCTTTACACCGGCGGAGTCGCGGATTCGGTGCTCGAGGGGAAGGCGTCGTTACCGGAAGTACCGGTGGGTGAGGACGAGTTCGTCGAATTGGACGAAGAGGGCAATCCGAAGAAGCGGGCTGCCGGTGGTCGTCGGCCGCCGCCGCCTGCGCGCGGTGCGCCGAGGAAGGTCCCGCCGCGTCGCAAAGTGCCGGTCACCGTGGTGTCGGCCGCCGCCGGCGCGCCCGTCGCGGACGCCCCGGTCAGCGATGCACCCGTCACGGATGTGCCGGTGAGCGCGGCCAGTGTCAGTGACGCCCCGGTCGGTGAAGTCCTGAACGAGGAGCCTGATGAGGTCGAGGTCGACGCGACGGACACGCCGCCTGGTGAGAACCGGCCGGCCAGTGCCAGTGCGCCACGCCGTCGGCCCACGGGACGCCCAGGCGCACCGCGCCGTCCCTGACCTCGATGGGCCCGGGCTTAACCGGGCCTGGGGCCGGCCGCCACTCGGCGCCGGCCATGATCGAACGACAATCACTTTCGCGGACGCCGCAAAACGGCAGTTTTGGACCACTAATGAACATTACCGCAGACTCAGTCAAACAACTTCGTGAGCGCACCGGCGCAGGCATGATGGAATGCAAGAAGGCGCTGGTGGAGACGCAGGGCGATCTGGACGCCGCCGCTGAATTGATGCGCAAGACCGGTCTTGCCAAGGCCGACAAGAAGGCCACCCGGGTTGCGGCCGAGGGTACGATCGCAATCGAACGCGCCGGAACGAGCGCCGTGGTCGTCGAAGTGAACTGCGAAACGGACTTCGTAGCGCGCGGCGATGATTTTTCTGCGTTCGCCCGGGCGGTTGCACAGGCGGCGCTTGCGGGTTCGCCTGCCGATCTCGAGAGTTTGCTGGCGCTCGAGGTGGACCACGAAACACTCGACGCGCGGCGCCGCGCGTTGATTGCGAAGATCGGAGAAAACATCAGCGTACGACGCTTCGCACGGGTGACCGCGCCGGGCACTGTCGGCACCTACATTCATGGCAGCCGTATCGGCAGCATCGTGGCAATCCAGGGTGGGGATGAGACCCTCGCCCGTGATCTGGCCATGCATGTTGCGGCCATCAACCCCGCCTATGTCGATGCCACAGAGGTGCCGGCTGACGTGCTCGAAAAAGAGCGCATGATTCTGACCGAGCAGACCAAGGGCGAAAAAAAGCCTGCTGAGATCATCGCGAAGATGGTGGAAGGACGGCTGCGCAAGTATCTGGCGGAGATCACGCTGATGGGTCAGCCGTTCGTCAAGGATCCGGACACCAGTGTCGAAAAACTCGTCAAGAAAGCGGGTGCAAAGGTGGTCGAGTTCGTGCGCTACGAAGTAGGGGCCGGCATCGAGAAGAAGCAGGACGACTTCGTTGGCGAGGTCATGGCGCAGGTCAAGGCGCAGGACAAAGACAAA
>CAZZZU010000179.1:0-5348 GCA_964658805.1 uncultured Steroidobacteraceae bacterium | reverse complement strand
GTTGGTTGCGGAGCCGCCGGAAGGCACCGACTGGATCTCTGAGATCAAATTCGATGGTTATCGCCTGCTGGCCGCGGTGGCGAATGGAAACGTCAAACTCCTCACCCGCAACGGCCACGACTGGGCGGCCCGTATGCCGTCGGTCCGCAAGGCGATTGAGCAGCTTCCGGTTCAGGCCGCCATGTTAGATGGCGAGTTGGTCGCCCTGAAGGACGACGGGGCGTCGAGCTTCCCCGGGCTTCAGGCCGCTCTGAAGGCCGGCCGCGACGACAAGCTGGTGTTTTATGTCTTTGATCTCCTTCACTTGGATGGTTGGGACCTGCGCGATTGTTCCCTTGTAGCGCGACACGACGGAAGGCCGGCTAGCGACACCCGGATGGCCGGTCGCTGCGCGCCATTAGGATGGTCGTACTGACGCGGCACGACAAGAGATTTTTGCTGCAGCTTTGATATTCAGAGGTTCAGCGCCTGTAGATCGACGACCACCGCAAGAACCCGTGGATTTGTGCATAACGCAAGGGCGTTACACACAACTCCACCGGCTCATCAACAACAGCCAAGGCATATTTGTTTATATTATAAGAATTAGAAGATAAGTAAGAAGAGAGCCTTTATGTCTCTCCAAATGACTTGCCAAACGTTGGTAGGGCGCAAGTCTTGGCTCGATCCCAAGAACATCGGCTCCTCGTGTCGCTCTTGCTGTCGCTGACACCTCGACCACCTCCTTAGAGGGGATCAGTGAGGGGCGGCCCATTGGCGCGCCGTCGCGTGGGGTCGCCCTTGGTCATCGGGATCATGCCACTTTCCCCACGGACGAGAGCAGCAGCGCACCGTGCCGCAGTTGGCTTGTCCGCTATGGCTTGCGTCGTACACTGGCCAAGGGCGTCTTTATGCATTGCTTTGGAAGAGAACTTGCCTCTGGATTCCGTTACGTGACGGAATGCAGAGGCGAGCGGTTGTGGACGTTCGACAGTGGCCCGGCGTTTTACGCCGGCTCGCTGTCGCTCTTGCTGTCGCTGACGCCCCTCGGCCTGCGCGGGGTACGCGCAGCGGCAACCCGGCGTCGATAGCTCTCAACGTTCATCTCGAAAATCGTCGAATGATGCACCAGGCGATCGACAGCGGCGAGCGTCATGGCGGCATCTGGGAAGACGCTCGTCCATTCGCCGAATGGATGATTAGCCGTCACGATCAAGCTGCGCCGTTCGTATCGAGCAGCAATCAACTCGAACAAAACCGAGGTTTCGGCTTGATCCTTTCGTACATAGCAGAGATCCTCGAGGATGAGCACGTGGTACTTGTCGAGCTTCTCGATCGCACTCTCCAGCGACAGAGCCTGACGCGCCTGCTGCAGACGCTGCACCAGATCGGTGGTTCGGGTGAACAACACGCGGTAGCCGTTCTCGATCAGGGCGTGACCGAAGGCGGCGCTGAGATGGGACTTGCCCGAGCCGCTCGGGCCGAACAACAGGATCGTGCCGCCTCGATCGATCCAGCCGTCGCCGGTGGCGAGCGCGGCCACGTGGGCACGGCTCAGCATCGGCACCGCGGCAAAGTCGAAGCTGTCGAGGGTCTTGCCGGGGGGAAGACGGGCTTCGATCAGATGTCGTTGGATGCGTCGCTGATCGCGTTCGGCGAGTTCCAACTCGGTGAGCGTGGCGAGCAATCGTGCCGCCGGCCAAGCTTCGCGGTCAGCGCGCTCGGTGAAGCTCTGCCACATGGCCGCGATTGTCGGCAGCCGCAGTTCGCGCAGCAGCAACGGCAGCCGCGCGATGTCGACCTTGATGGTGTCGCTGGTGCTGTCGTTCATGCCGCTTCTCCCAGCGACAGCAGGACGTCGTAGCTGGCAACCGGCGGAAGGCTGACGACGACGTCGGGCATCGTTGCTAGCACCGGGGCGAACATCGCCTGCAGCGCCGCCACATCGATGACACCGCTGCCTCCTGCGTCCCGACCGGTCATCTGCTCAGTGAGGGCGACGGCGAGTTCGGCTTCGCAGCCTCGATCATGCGCCAGCGCCAGAAGCGCCACCATTGACTTGCAGGCACGGCGCGGATCGCCGGCCGCCAACAGCGTCTCCCAAGCCAGGCGATAAGCCGGGCGTGGGAACAGCGCGTCACGATAGACCAGGTTGAGCAGTGCCATCGGCTTGCGACGCAGGCTGTGAATGACGTGGCGGTAGTCGACAACGTGACCGTGGCGTCCCTCGGTTTGGCTGCGGCCACGGCACAAGGTCAGCGCCAGGCTCTGACTGACGAAGCATTCCAGCCGATCGTCATACAGACGCACCCGCATGCGAAAGCCGATCAGCCGCGACGGTACCGTATAGAACACCTTGCGCAGCACGAAGCCGCTGCTCGAGGTCACGAACACCGTGGCCTCGTCATAGTCAGTGGTTCGTCCCGGTGGCAGCGCTCGCAACGCGGCGCATTCCAGTTGCACCATCTTGCCGCGGCGGGCGTTGCGCCGGCCGATCAGGTTGGCGATCCAGGCGCGGTAGGCGTCGAGGCTCTCGAAGTCGGTGCTGCCACGCAGCAGCAGAGCCTGGGTCACCCCGCGCTTGAGATGTCCGTGCTGGCTCTCGATGGCGCCGTTCTCGTGCGCCACCCCGGTGTTGTTGCGGGTCGGCGTCATCTCGTAGTGCGCGCACAACGCCTCGTAGCGACGGGTCTGGTCGACCCGGGCATCGTCGTCGAGATTGCGGAACGCGGCCGAGAGACTGTCGGAGCGGTGCTCAATCGGCACGCCACCGAGCGACCAAAGGGCGTTCTGCAGGCCGACAGCCAGCGCGGTAAAACTCTCGCCCCCCAACACCGGCTCGGCATGCTCCCAAGCCGAGTAGGCCAGCACGAAGTGATACAGCCGATGATCCAGCGCCTGGCCGGCAATGCTGACGCCAACATCGGCCATGTCGGTGAAATCCGACAACGCCTGCTGTCCCGGCACATGGTCCTGACGGAAGATCACCTCGCGATCGGCGCCGTGTTCGGCGCGCCAGGTACGAACCCGACGCTCCAGGCTACGACGCAGCCGGTCCCAATCCTGACCGGGATGACGCAGCTGCATCTCCTCGAGCAGGGCAACCGGTCGCAAACCGGGATGCGCCTCGAGCATCGGGCGGATCTCGCGGTCCCATAATCCGTCAAACGGATCGGCAACGCGGCGACGACGAATGGCGGTTGGCGCACCTGCCAACAGCCGATTGCTCGCCATGCGGCGGGCGGTTCGCTCGCTGAACCCGGCCTTGGCTGCCGCGATGTGCTGGGGATGGTGCGGACGGAACTTCATGAACAACCTCTGTTGCTGACTGGTGACGTGTCGTCCGGGCAATTCGGTTCTCGTCACGGTTGTTGAGAAACCAATATGGCCCGCACACGCCGCGGCCCGCAGACCCAGGCATTCGCCCACGTCGCCGGTCGAACTAACCAGACGGCCGGGATAGCCCAACTGTCGGCCAGTCCAACCGGCCATCCGCTAGTGTCGCAAACCGGCGCATTGCCTCACCTGAAATGCTCCCACGTTCCGGAGTGTTGCCTCATTCGAATTGCTCCCCTGCGGTGCAGCCGGTGCTGCATCGGCGGGAGCGGATATGGGGCACATGAGCATGGCGACACGGGATGAGTTGGTGGTTGCGCTAGCCGGACGCTACGCATCAAGCAGCCGAAAGCATCGAGGCTGTATTCTGGACGAATTCGTTGCGGTGAGCGGGTTCCACCGCAAGCATGCGATGCGGCTTCTCCGCGCCGGGCGGTCGGGCCCGGGCGCCGGCCCCCGACCTACGCGGCGACTCTATAACGAGGCGGTCCGAGAGGCGTTGATCGTCATCTGGGAAGCAGCGGATCGCGTGTGCGGCAAGCGGTTGCGGCCATTAGTGCCGATCCTGATGGAAGCGATGGAACGGCATGGTCATCTCCAGCTTGCAGCGGAAGTGCGTGCCGGCTTGGTGACGATGAGCGCTGCAACCATTGATCGAGCATTGTCCAAGGTAAAGGAACAGGCGAGCGGAGGCCCTCGCCGGCGTTCTGCGTCCTCGCCCGGGGTCCGGCGCAGCGTGCCGATTCGCACTTTCGATGGCTGGAATGATCCGGCGCCCGGGTTCATGGAGGCGGATCTGGTCGCGCATAGTGGGCCGGTGGCAGAGGGCAGCTTCATACAGACGCTGACGATGACTGACATCGCGACCGGCTGGACGGAATGCGCGCCCTTGCTGGTCCGCGAGCAGACGGTGTTGGTTGCGGTGCTGAGCGAGATCCGCAGGCGGATGCCGTTCCCTCTGCTGGGGTTTGATACAGACAACGACAGCGTGTTCATGAATGAGACTGTACAGTCCTATTGCAAGGAGGCCAGCGTAGAATTCACGCGCTGTCGGCCGTATCGCAAGAACGACCAAGCATGGGTAGAGCAGAAGAACGGCGCCGTCGTTCGCCGTATTGTGGGTTACCGGCGTTTTGTCGGGCTGGAGGCCGCGGCGGCGCTAGGTCGACTGTATATGTCGGTCCGATTGTATGTGAATTTCTTTCAGCCGTCTTTCAAGTTGGCCAGTAAGGCTCGCGATGGGGCGAAGGTGACGAAGCGCTACCATCCGCCGGCTACGCCGTATCAGCGACTGCTGGCCGATCCTCGGACGAGCGTGCCGATACGAGCACGTCTCAGTGCTATCCAGGCGACCCTGGATCCGGTGCGGCTGTTGAGCGAGATCCGTGTTGCCCAGAAGCAGCTTGTCGAAATCGCCGATCGGCCAGTAACGGGCGAGGCAGCTCGGGTCACTGAGCCGACGTTGGCACAGTTCCTCGAAGGCCTCCGCACGTCATGGCAGGAGGGTGAGGTGCGTCCCACAAGTAAGCCGAAGAAGAAAGTCAGTAAAAATTTGCGCCGATGCCCGGATCCATTCCTGACGGTGGCGGCGCAAATGCGTGAATGGTTCGACGCCGAGCCCTGGCGGACGTCTCGAGAACTGCTGGAACGGCTTCAGGCGCAGCAGCCAGATGCTTATCCGATTAAATTGCTCCGAACGCTGCAGCGTCGTGTCAAAGTATGGCGGCGGGAAAACGCACATCAACTGGTATTCGGCGCTAATCCTCCGGGCGGTGAGCCCGAGCAACCCCCACTGCAATCCGTGACGTAACGCTAGATCGCTCATATGCCAGGTTGCCGACTGGGATCAGTGTGCCGCGGTGCTCGCTTCGGGGAAGGTCCGGTTCTCGCCATCCTCGCCATGCTCGCGCGCCAAAGGCGCTCTGCGCGTGGCTCCGGGTGGCTCCGCTCCTCCCATCCCCTGCGCTGCGCGCCGCAGCCACGGCGGCGCCAGGTCGGGGCGGGAAAGCAGGCTCTCCAATCGAACAGGAAAG
>CAZZZU010000178.1:0-5513 GCA_964658805.1 uncultured Steroidobacteraceae bacterium | reverse complement strand
GCATCTCGACCTGGCCTTCCAGTTCGTTCTCGCCCAGGCTCTTCGGCATCTGGATCACTTTGGTGATGGCGGCGTCGCCCGAGATGGCGATGGCGGCGAAGCGGCTCTTGGCGCCCGAGCGCTTCACGGCGCGGCGGATCGCCTCGCCGACGGCTTCGGCGTCGACGATGGCTTTCTCATTGATCGCGTTGTGCGGAGTCGGCTCCGCGGCGTAGGACTCAACCCGGTACTGACCGCCTGACATGCTCAGTTCGATCAACTTTACCGAGGAAGTAGTTATGTCAAGTCCCAGGAGCGGACGGTATCTTTTGCCTAACGACCACACAAATATTTCCTTTTTTCTCAGTACCTTGAGCGCCCAAGCAAACTTAGCAAGAAAGTGTTAAATGGAACCGTGAAGCTACTCACGGTACTCACCCGCCCACGTCAGCCACGTCGCAAAACTGAGACCTACTGTGGATTCAGCGAGTCCGCGTCACGTCTCCGGCGGTACACTGCTGGCCCTGTTCCGCCGGAGCATTAAGTTAGAACGGTTCACTGTGGGCAAACGTTATCTAGTTCTCATCTCCCGCATGTTCGCGGTGGTCGTAGGTCTCATCGCGCTACTCGTGTTCGCAAACGTCTGCGCTTATGTTTATTTGCGCCCCGCATTGCCGGATGTCAGCAGCCTGCGTGCAGTGCAACTACAGGTGCCGCTGCGCATCTTCACGCGCGACGGCAAGCTGATCGCCTCGTTTGGTGAGCAACGGCTCATCCCGGTGCGCTACGACCAGTTGCCGAAAAAACTGATCCAGGCTTTTCTCGCCACCGAAGACGACCGTTTCTTCCAACACCACGGCGTCGACTGGCAGGGCGTGCTGCGGGCGGCCGTCGCCAACCTGAAAGCCGGCGGCATTCGTCAGGGCGCGAGCACCATCACCATGCAGGTGTCGCGGGATATGTTTTTGAATGCCCGACGGGATATGAAACGAAAGATGAGTGAGGTCTACATATCCCTCCTCATGGAAGCCGAATTTAGCAAAGAGGAAATCTTCACCCTGTATGTGAACAAGATTTTCTTGGGGCAACGGGCCTATGGCGTCGCGGCTGCCGCGGACGTCTATTTTGGCAAGACCCTGGATCAGCTCAGCATCGCCGAGATGGCCACCCTGGCCGGCTTGCCGGCGGCACCGTCGAGTATCAATCCGGTCGCCAATTCGGAAGCGGCGACCACGCGTCGCGCCCATGTGCTCGGGCGCATGCTTGACCTGGGTTATATCGGCCAGGGCGAATATGACGTCGCCCGGGCGACGCCGATGGAGTCGCGCCTGCATCTGCCGGCAATCGAAGTGGACGCACCGTACGTGGCGGAGATGGTGCGCAACGAGCTGCAGATGAAGTACGGCGACAGCGTCTACACGGCAGGCTATCGCGTCTTCACAACCATCGATTCACGACTCGAGAACGCGGCCACCGTCGCGCTGCGCACCGGGTTGCTGCAATACGACCGGCGGCACGGCTATCGGGGCGCGACGGCGAAGGTGGACTTGAGCAAGCTGAACAGCGCGCGCGACTTCGATGCGCAACTGGATGAATACCCGGTGGTGGGTGGCTTGAAGCCGGCTATCGTGCAACGGCTCGAACCGAAGAGCGCGCGCCTGTATGTCCGCGATCTGGGGTTTGTGACCCTGCCGTGGGATCGGCTCAACTGGGCGCGCCGGCAATTGCCGGACGAACTCGTCGATCGCGCCCCGACCGACACCTCGGAGTTCATGGCGCCGGGCGACGTGGTCTACACCGTGGGCCGCACCGCCGAGCAGCTGCAGTTCGTGCAGGTGCCGCAGGCCCAGAGCGCACTCGTCTCGGTGGATCCGCGCGACGGCGCCATCGTCGCCCTGGTGGGCGGCTTCGATTTCGGCATGAGCAAGTTCAACCGCGTCACGCAGGCGCGCCGGCAGCCGGGCTCGGGCTTCAAGCCGTTCGTGTATGCGGCGGCGTTTGACAAGGGTTTCACGCCCGCCAGCGTGCTTCTGGATGCACCGGTGGTGGTGGACGAAGAAGGCAAGGAACAGCCGTGGCGTCCGAAGGACATCGAGGGCGATTTCAAGGGCCCGATCCGCCTGCGCGAAGCGCTGGTCGAATCACGCAATCTCGTTTCGGTGCGGCTGATGCGCGACATCGGCGGCGACTACACGCGTGACTACCTGACGCGCTTCGGTTTCGACAAATCACAGATGCCGAACGATCTGACCCTGGCTATCGGTACGGCGGAGCTGTCGCCGCTGCAGGTCGTCATCGGCTATGCCGCCTTCGCCAACGGCGGCTTCAAGGTCACGGCGTATTTCATCGATCGCGTCGAGGACGCCTACGGCAAGGTGTTACAGCAGGCCGATCCGGCCATCGCGTGCTTCCTGTGCACGCACGCGCAGACGCCGCCGCCGCGCGGTGTCGGCGGCAAGAGCGTGCAAACCGATCAGGCGCCGAGCGATGGCAAGACGGTGATCAGTCCGAAAAATCTGGCGCCGCAAATCATCCGGCCGCAGATCGCGTACCTGCTCGCAGACATGATGGCGGACGTGGTCAAGCGCGGCACCGGTGCAAGTGCCCGCGTCCTGAATCGCGACGACATCGCCGGCAAGACCGGCACCACCAACGATGCGCACGATGCCTGGTTCAACGGCTTCAACGGCGACCTGGTCACGACCGTGTGGAGCGGCTTCGATCAGGATCGAAGCCTGGGACCGCGCGAGCAGGGTGCGCGCACCGCCTTGCCGACGTGGATCTACTACACGCACGACGCACTGGCGGGCGCCCCGAAGCGCGGGGTACCGATACCGGACGGCATCGTGACGGTCCGCATCGCGCCCGACACCGGGTTGCTCGCGAGCTCGGATAATCCGAACGGAATACTCGAGAAATTCATCGAGGGCAATCTGCCGAAGGCTGAAGTCTACGAAGGGCCTGACAGCAAGAATCCCATATCGGATCCTGATAAGCCGTTATTCTAGGAGGCATGGCTAAGAAGTTTTCGCAGCGATCTGAGTATCTGCGTACCGCTCTTGCCCAGGAAGCGGCCCGTCTCATGGTCGAACATGGCATCGAAGATTTTTTACAGGCGAAGCGCAAAGCGGCCGACCGCCTCGGCGTCCACGACGTATCGGCACTGCCGAAAAACATAGAGATCGAGGCGGCGCTGCGCGCTCATCAGCGACTCTTTGGCGGCGCGACTCACGGTGCCACGTTGCGCGAGCAACGCCAGGTGGCGCTGGAAATCATGCGCAGACTGGCCGAGTTCCAACCGCGCCTGGTGGGATCGGTGCTGACGGGCACGGCCTCCAATCACAGCGACATCAATCTGCATCTGTTCGCCGACGCAGCCGAGTCGGTGGCCATCCGCCTGCTCGAGCTCAACGTGCCGCATGAATTCTACGAGCGGCGCGTGAAGATGGATGCCGAGCGATCCGTCAACCATCCGGCGCTGCGCTTCACGGCGCAGGACCGCGACGTCGATGCGACCGTGTTTCCGATCGACGGCATCCGGCAGTCGCCCTATTCGCCCGTGGACGGCCGGCCCATGAAGCGTGCTGATGCGCGCGACGTCGCGGCACTCATCGACGCAAATTAGTCGGCGGCCTTGGCTTGCCAGACGGCCAGCATGTCGTTCGAGCCTTGCGCGCGCACGCCGTTGTCGGTGAGGATATCGTCGGTTGCTTTCAGCAGCTCCGCGCGCGGGAACACCAGCGCTTCGCCGCCTTTCTGATCGAACTCGAAGGTGACGAAGCGATCCTTGAGATCGCGCAGCACTTCCACCATGTGCTTCAAGCTGCGGATGCGTGTGCCGTTGACCGAATACACGACCTGGCTCGCGGGGTTGCCGTAGCCGATGGACAGCTTATCCGGAAAAAATGGCGATGACACCACCACCAGCTGCTCGAGCTCGGGCGTCGGTGCGTCGAAGGCACGCGTGATCAGCGGACTCTTGAGGTACGCGAGCGCGCGCTGGAAGTTGGTGTTGTTTTCGAAGAAGCCGAGCATCTGCCGGTTCAGGCTTTCGAACACCAGCGGTCCATAGATGAAGTATTGCGGGTAATCGCCTTTGAGGTCTGGCGCCAACGTCGGCCGGTCGGCGCTCACCGGCAGATCGACTTTGAGCAACTTGCCCGCGCGCAGGATCGTCAAGGGGACGGTGCCGTTCTTCGCGATACGCTGGATCTCGTACTGAAAGTTGACGCGCAGATCCTTGCCGAGCTTCACCATCCCCTGATTGTCGATGGGTGTATCACCGATCCGCGTGATCACGTCCCATTCTTGCAGCGGATATGACGCATCGGGCTGGTCGGTGCGGTGCACGACCATGCCCTCCACCGATTTATCGAGCTTCAGAAAATCACGCAACGCCGGATTCTCGAGCGTCTGCAGATCGTCGTACATGCTTGGCTTGCCGTCGTAGCGGCCGTCGGCGATGTCCTTGAGGAAAAGCTCGACCTCTTCGTTCGGGATGATGTAGCCGATGTTCTGCGTGTCGCCGGTGGATCGGCTGAACGCGAGACCGATCATCTTGTCTTCAGCAATGGCCGGCCCGCCACTGTTGCCAGGGTTGATGGCCGCGTCGATCTGTACACGCAGACCGGACACCGGAAAATTGTAAGGTACGAATTCGATGCGCGAGACGATGCCTTTGGTGATGGAGAGCGATGCGCCGCCGGCCGGAAAGCCATACGCGAGGACGGCGTCCTTGATATCCGGCAACTTGCTGGCGCGCTTGACCGCGGGATGTGCATCGAAGAACGACTCATCGTCCAACTTGAGCACCGCCAGATCGATGCCCGGCGCAATCGCGAGCACCGTGGCCGACACCTTGTCACCCGCCGCATTGGCCTGCACCTGCACCTGGCTCGCGTACAACACCACGTGGGCGTTGGTCAGAATCCGTTTGCCCTCGATCACGACACCGGTACCGGTGGCCTCGCTCGGTGCTTGCTTGCTCCACGGCTTGAACGGGTCGGGATAACGCATGGTTGAAAAGACCTTCACCACCGAATTCTCGACGCCCGACCGTTTGGCCGGGTCGGGGGCAGCGGTCTTCGCCGCAGCGAAGTGCGCGCAGCAAAAAATCAGGCCGAACGGGACAAGCCAGCGAATACGCATCATGTTGGCAGCAAAATCCTTATTTGCCGTCGACCGAGAACGCGAGCAGCACGTTGCCCGAATTGACATAGACGATACCGTTCACGACAGTCGGGCCGCCGTGATCCAGCGCTCCGCCGCTCACATTCATGCCGTTCTGGGTCGAATACGCTTTGGCCGTATCGACATCCCAGCGAACTTTACCGTCAATCGTGGAGTACGCCCGCAGATGGCCGTCGAGCGATCCTGAAAAGGCGACTCCTGGAATGAGCGTCACGGCTTGCGACTGTCCGTGCTGGCACTCCGTGATGACGGTGTTGCACGCCGGCTGCGGGGACTGCGAATGCCATCGCGGCGTGCCGGTCTTCAGATCGAACGCTGCGAGACTGCCCGGCATGGCCGGCACG
>CAZZZU010000177.1:0-5539 GCA_964658805.1 uncultured Steroidobacteraceae bacterium | reverse complement strand
GGGCGGGTCGGCAGCGTGTGCGGTGCCGAAGCCGAGCGCTGCGCTCACCATCAATAGCAAAGCTTTCATGACGGGAAGTTTCTCATACAATGCTGCAACTCTGGCCGGGGAAGAAGTATGCATATCGGTTTCGTCGGACTGGGCAAGATGGGTGCAGCGATCGCGACGAATCTCGTCACGGCGGGGCACGCAGTTACCGTTTGGAATCGCTCGGTCGGGAAAGCCCAGCCACTGCTCGCTGCGGGCGCGCAGCTGGCTTTGAGCCCGAGGGCAGCGGCGGCAGGCGCCGATATCGTATTTAGCATGCTTGCAGACGATGCGGCGCTCGAGGCCACATTACCCGGTCCGGACGGCATTCTTGCCGGCCTCGGCACGGACAGCGTGCACGTATCCATGAGCACCATTGCGGTGGCCTCAGCAGAGCGGTGGACCGAAGAACATGCGCGACGCGCACAAGGTTTCATTTGCGCACCGGTGTTTGGACGGCCTGAAGCGGCCGCAGCGGCAAAATTATTTATCGTCGCAGCCGGCGACGCGGCCGCCGTCGCGCAGGTCGAGCCCACCTTTGCCGCCATTTCGCAGCGCGTCTTTCGCGTCGGCACGAAGCCGTCAGATGCGAGTCTGATCAAGCTCTGCGGCAATTTCATGATCCTTGCGGCGATCGAGGCGCTCGGGGAAGCGGCGGCGCTGGCGGAAAAAGGCGGCGTCGACCCAAAGCTGCTGCTCGAAGTATTGACCGGCTCACTGTTCGATGCGCCTGTATATAAGACCTACGGCGGGATCATCGCCGGGAAGACGTACACGCCGGCCGGCTTCGCCGCGCCGCTCGGTCTCAAAGACATGAAACTCGTCGGCGCGGCCGCGGACACCTTAAGGGTGCCCATGCCAGTGTTGAGCGTGTTGCGCGACCATCTGCTGCAGACCATTGCGCAACGCGGTGAGGACGTCGACTGGTCAGGAATAGCTGCGAGCGTGGGGCGCAACGCGGCTATTGGGTGAGCGACGCCATGTCGATGCTGAAGCGATACTTCACGTCGCTCTTGAGCATGCGCTCGTAGGCTTCGTTGATCTTCTGCACCGGAATCACCTCGACGTCGGCCGAGATATTCTTGGCTGCGCAGAAATCGAGCATCTCCTGAGTTTCGGCGATGCCGCCGATCATCGAGCCGGAAAAATTTCGCCGCTTCATGAGCAACGGGAACACGGGAATCGGCATGGGAAGTTCGGGGGCGCCGACCTGCACCATGGTGCCTTCGCGCTTCAGCAACTCGAAAAACGGCCCGAGATCATGCGCCGCCGAGACGGTATCGATGATGAGATCGAACGAGGCGGTATGCTTGCCCATCTGATCAGCCTCCTTGGAGACGATGACCTCATCGGCGCCGAGACGTTTACCGTCGGGCACCTTCGAAGGGGAAGTCGTGAAGAGCACCGTGTGCGCGCCCATGGCGTGCGACAGCTTGACGCCCATGTGCCCGAGTCCGCCCAAGCCGATGATGCCGACTTTCTTGCCCGGGCCGGCCTGCCAGTGACGCAAAGGTGAGTAGAGCGTGATGCCGGCGCACAACAGCGGCGCGGCGTTGGCGAGCGGCAGGTTGCCTGGGATGCGCAACAGATAATTCTTGTCGACGATGATATGGTTCGAATAACCGCCAAAGGTCGGACCGCCTGTGACCTTGTCGGTGCCACCGTACGTGCCGGTCATGCCGACTTCGCAATACTGTTCCAGCCCTTCCTTGCAGGCGCTGCAACCGCGGCAGGAGTCGACGATGCACCCGACGCCCACCGTGTCGCCGACTTTGAACTTCGTGACGTTGGCGCCGACTTCGGCGATACGGCCGACAATCTCGTGGCCGGGAACCGCGGGATAGACGGTGAAGTGCCACTCGTTGCGCGCGAAATGCAGATCAGAGTGGCAGACTCCACAGTACTGGATGTCAATCCTGACATCGTCCTGGCCGACGTCGCGGCGCTGAAAAGTCAGTTTATCGAGCGGCTTGTCAGCGGCAGAGGTGCCAAAGCCAGTGCAAACGAACATAGATTCTCCGAGAGGGTGAAAGCGCGGAACGGCAAGTGCCTAGCCTAACACCGCGGAGCGTCATTTCTTGGCATGATGCAAACTGGAGGGGAAAGGGAAGACCATGTATTTTATCCTCAAGGCGACCTTGCGCACCCTGCTGCTACCACCGGCGAGTCCGCTTCTCTTGGCAGCTTGCGGTTACTGGATCGCGCGTCGATTTCGGAAAATCGGTATCGCCTTCATGATGACGGGCGGGCTCTCGTTGTGGTTGCTATCGACGGCGGTGGTGGCGGATGCGCTTTCCATGTCGATCGAGCGGTATGCGGCGTTGGATCCGGCGCAGCCGCTCGATGCACAGGCCATCGTCATCATCGGTGGTGGCGGCGCGCGCGAACTTGCCCCCGAATACGCGGGGCCGGCCGCCGATTTCCTGCTGCTCGACCGCCTCGACTATGGCGCTTTTCTGGCGCATCGCACCGGCTTGCCCGTGCTCGTGTCGGGCGCGCCGCTGGAAGCCCTGACGATGCAAACTTCCCTGCAGCGAGACTTTGGGATCACGGTACGCTGGATCGAAAACCGTTCCCGGGACACTTATCAAAACGCGCTTTTTTCGGCACAGATGCTCATGCCGCTCGATATCAAACGGATCGTGCTCGTGACCATGAGCACGCATATGTGGCGGGCCGCGCAAGAATTTGCCGCGGCGGGCTTCACCGTCACGCCGGCGCCGACGGGACTGACGACACCGCGCGAACTTGAAGCTTTGCGATTCATTCCGACGGCTTCCGCGTTGCTGCGGTCATCGCTCGCCATCTACGAAATGATCGGGGAGCCGATGCGGCGACTGCAGGCATTTCTCGGTATTCGGGAACACTTCGCCGCACCGCCCGGCGCTAATTAAACGTTGTTGTCGTTTGCGCCGCTCTTTATACGTATCCCCCGGTATGAAATACCCATACGCACTGATTCTCTTGGCGGTTGCCGTGACCAGTATCGGGACCGGTTATGCCAAAGACGACAACCAGATTACGGTCGTGATCGGCAACGGTCCGTTTGCCGGCACCTATCACGCTGACTCGCCGATCTGCATGCGCGCCAAGTCGCAGGACGTATTCGGCGCCGGCTGGAAAGACTTCAACGCGAAGGGCGACAAGGCTTTCGCCGAGGCGGGCTTGGGTGTCTACGCCCCCGATCTCCCAGGACCGAAAAAAGGCCGGGCCGATGTCGCGTTTGGAGAAGACAAAAATAAAGTCGAATACCATTTTTCACCCGTGCCGGTGACGCTCGAGATCAAGGGCAAGGGGGGCATAATCCGATTTGACGGAACGACGCCGCAAGGCATCAAGGTGCATATGGAAGCCGTGTGTAAGGATGTTGACAGCGTTTGACGCGGCAAATGGCCTCGATCCGTAGTAAATTGCCGTCACGGAGTACCGGAGTTACTCGCCAGCAATCGACAGGTCAAAAAAATCATGCCAAGCGATATCGAAATTGCCCAGAAAGCCAAGCCGCTGCGAATCGTCAACATTGCCAAGGACAAGCTCGGCATCGACGATGAGCATCTGGAACCTTACGGCCACTACAAGGCGAAGGTGTCATTGCAGTTCATCGACAGTTTGAGTTCCCGCCCCGACGGCAAGCTGATTCTGGTCACGGCGATCACGCCGACCCCGGCGGGCGAGGGCAAGACCACCACCACCGTGGGTCTCGGTGATGCACTGAATCTGATTGGCAAAAAAGCCTGTATTTGTCTGCGCGAGCCGTCACTCGGGCCGGTGTTCGGCATGAAGGGCGGTGCGGCGGGCGGTGGCTATGCGCAAGTCATCCCGATGGAAGACATAAATCTGCATTTCACCGGGGACTTCAGCGCGATCGCCCTTGCGAATAACCTTTTGGCGGCGCTGCTCGACAATCATATTCATCACGGCAACGCGCTCGGCATCGACGTGCGCCGTATCGCCTGGAAACGGGTCGTCGACATGAACGACCGGGCGCTGCGCGACATCACGGTTGCTTTGGGCGGCCCTGCGAACGGTTATCCTCGGCAGGACGGATTCGACATCGTGGTCGCCTCCGAGGTGATGGCCATTTTCTGTCTCGCGACTTCGCTCAAGGATCTGAAGGAGCGGCTTGGCAACATCGTGGTTGGCTATACGGCGGACCGCAAACCCGTCACTGCACGTGACCTGAATGCGCACGGCGCCATGGCGGTATTGCTCAAGGACGCCATCAAGCCGAACCTCGCGCAGACGCTCGAAAATAATCCCGCTTTCATTCACGGCGGCCCATTTGCGAACATCGCGCATGGTTGCAATTCCGTACTGGCAACCAAGGCGGCCTTGAAGCTCGCCGATTTCGTCGTCACGGAAGCCGGTTTCGGTGCCGATCTCGGTGCCGAAAAGTTCATCGACATCAAATGCCGCAAGTCCGGCCTGCGGCCGAGTGCCGTGGTCATTGTTGCGACGATTCGCGCCCTCAAATTTCACGGTGGTGTGGAGCTCAAGTCGCTCAACAGCGAAAATCTAAAAGCGCTGGCGACCGGCGTCGCGAATCTGGAAAAGCACGTCAGCAACGTGCGTGATCATTACGGCTTGCCGTGCGTCGTGGCGATCAATCGATTCGGTTTCGATACGGACGCCGAGATCGACGCACTGAAAAAGACGATGGCCAAGCACAGTGTGCCGGTCATTCTGTGCACCCATTGGGCAGAGGGTGGCAAGGGCGCTGCGGAGCTCGCGCGCACGGTGGTCAACCTCATCGAAGAAAATCAGGCCAAGTTCAAATTCGTGTACGACGAGTCTGCGTCGCTGTGGGACAAGGTGACGGCGATCGCCACCAAGATCTATGGGGCGGCATCAGTGGTTGCAGATGCCAAGATCATGGCTCAGATCGAAGAGCTGCAGAAGTCGGGCTATGGTCACTACCCCATCTGCGTGGCCAAGACTCAGTACTCGTTTTCCACGGACCCGGCGCTCAAAGGTGCACCCTCAGGGCACGTGCTCAATATTCGCGAAGTACGACTCGCGGCGGGCGCTGAGTTCATCGTGCTGGTGTGCGGCGACGTCATGACGATGCCGGGCCTGCCCAAGATACCGTCCGCCGATAAGATCGATCTCGATGAGCAAGGCCGAGTCGTCGGCCTGTTCTGATCAGATGCCGGCGCGCCCGGTGGTGGCCCTTGCCACCGCGGCGTTCGCCTGGACGATCGCGCTGCTGGACGGATCGTCGTAGCGCAGGCTCGCTGCGCGTGCCTTCTCCGCCCACTCCCGGGCACCGGCCTTGTCCCCATTCAGCAAGAGCACGGCGCTGTGCACCAGCCAGATCTGCGGCTGGATACGCAAGTCATACAGATTTTGCACGTCTGCCAAAGTTGCGAGAGCCCGTTGGCTTTCTGCCAGGGCGGCGGCACGGTCACCACGGGCAGCCGCGATGCGCGCCAGGCCCGCATGGGCGAGCGCGATGAACGTAAACGTGCGCTTTCCCTGATGCGCCAAAACCTCCTGAAATTCGACTTCTGCG
>CAZZZU010000176.1:0-5727 GCA_964658805.1 uncultured Steroidobacteraceae bacterium | reverse complement strand
GGTGGCATCTGGCACGACGCGCTTCATCATGGCCGCCTTGAGCCGGAGGACCCGGGTCATTGGTACGCGATCGAGGTGGCCGATCGCGATCGGCATGGCGCGCGCGACGGTGACAACGTCATCATCGAAATCACCAAGCGTCCGCAGGGCGATCTGCCGGCGTATGGCCGGGTGACCGAGGTGCTGCACGATCTGCGACCGTCGGATCTCGCGGCACGTTTCGCGATTTTGCGGCACGACTTGCCACAGGAATTTCCCCCCGCGGTACTCGAGGCTGCGGCGCGCTATGCGCCCGAGGTGCCTGCGAATGAGTACGCCGGCCGTGAGGATCTGCGTGATCTCGCGCTCGTGACCATCGACGGCGCCGATGCCCAGGATTACGACGATGCAGTCTTTGCTGCCCCGGTGCGATGGGGGGGCGGTTATCGGTTGATCGTCGCTATTGCGGACGTGAGTCATTACGTGCGGGTCGACGACGATATCGATGTGGAAGCGCGCGCGCGCGCGACCTCGGTTTATTTTCCCGACCGCGTCATGCCGATGCTGCCCGAGAAGTTGTCGAATCATCTGTGTTCGCTGCTGCCGCGGGTGGAACGCCTGGCATTCGTCTGCGACATGCGGGTCAGCAAGCAAGGCAAGCTCGGCAAAGCCAAATTTTACGAAGCCGTGATCCGCTCACATGAGCGGCTGACCTACGATCGCGCCTGGGCGGCCATCGCGGAACCGAAGGGAACAGAAGCGGAAGCCTTGTCACCGGCCGTGCGCAAATCGCTGCAGACCCTCTATGCGATATATGGAGCGCTCAAAAAATCGCGCGACGCCCGCGGCGCGCTCGACTTTCGCGCTGGCGAAACCAAGGCGCGCATCGGCACCAATGGCACCATCGACGGATTCTTCGCGGTGATGCGTAACGATGCGCACCGTTTGATCGAGGAGTGCATGATCGCCGCAAACGTGCAGGCCGCCATTGCGCTGCGACTGGCGAAGGCCGGTGGGTTGTTCCGCGTGCATGGTCAACCGGAGGACAAACGGGTCAACGATCTGCAAAAAGTCATGACGGCATTGCAGGTGGGCGCAGATTTTTCCGAGAAGCCGACGCCACTGGAGTTTCGCCGACTCATTGACAAACTGGCGGCGCGACCCGACGGGGCTCTGCTCGAGAGTCAGGTGATTCGCACCCTTGCACAGGCTGTGTACCAGCCGACCAACATCGGTCATTTCGGCTTGGCGCTCGAAGAGTATGCGCATTTCACTTCGCCGATCCGTCGCTACCCTGACCTGGTGGTGCATCGCGCCATCAAGGCCGCCGTGGTGCCTAAATCGCGCGCGGGCTACAAGTACTCGGTCGCGGCACTGCAAGCCCTCGGCATCGAGAGTTCGCAGCGCGAGCGGCGCGCCGATGAGGCATCGCGCGATGTGATGGGGTATCTGAAATGCCTTTATCTGCAGCCGCGCATCGGCGATGAATTCGACGCGACGGTGACGAGTGCGATGGAGTTCGGGTTGTTCGTGCAGCTGCGCGATATGCCGATAGACGGACTGGTGCATGTGTCCGGGATCCCGGGTGATTACTGGGAACTCGAAGAGGGCGGCATGGGGTTGCGCGGGCAACGCACTGGGGCACGTTACCAGCTCGGTGCGGCGGTGCGGGTGCGGTTGAACCGCGTCGACGTGACGCAGCGGCAGATCGATTTTGAACTGGTGGACACGAGCGGCGCAGCGACGCACGGCACGGTCTACGCACCGCGGCGAGGTGGCGGTGGCGGTGGGGCGGAGTCGGGCTCGCGTCGCGGCTCGGGCAACAACAATGGCCCACGCACGGGCGGCGGCGCCAAACGCAAGCGCGGGCGCCGTGGCTGACAGCGCGCTCCGAGCCTGACGTCATCGTGGCGGAGTCCGGGCGCCACTTTATCTACGGCTTGCACGCGGTCAACGCGGCATTAGCGCGCGCACCGGAGCGGGTGCTGGAACTGTGGATGGCGGAGCTGCGCGACGACCAACGCGCGCGCGGTTTGCGCGAGCAGGCCCTGCGTGCGGGCGTGCGGCTGCAGGCCGCCGGCGTCCCTGCCCTGCTCAAGCTGGTGGGGGACGTGGCGCATCAGGGCGTGGTCGCAGCGGTACGCCCGCTCGAGCCGTGGAACGAGGACGGGCTGCTCGCGCATCTCGACGCGTTCGGCGACGAGCCATTGCTCTTGATCCTGGATGGGGTCACTGATCCGCACAACCTGGGCGCATGCCTGCGCAGCGCGGATGCAGCCGGCGCGCATGCGGTGATCATTCCGAAGGACCGCGCCGCCGGCGTCGGCGCAATGGGCGGGGTGGTGCGGAAAACCGCCGCCGGTGCGGCCGAGTTCGTGCCTGTGGCCGCGGTCACCAATCTGGCCCGAACCCTGGATGCCCTAAAGCAGCGCGGGATCTGGATTGTCGGCACGGATGAGGCGGCGGAGCAAACCTTGTACACGGCGGACTTGCGCCGGCCGTTGGGGTTGGTGCTGGGCGCCGAAGGGGACGGCATGCGGCGCCTGACGCGGGAGCGCTGCGACTTTCTGGTGCGCATCCCAATGGCGGGGCTGGTCGCGTCCCTGAACGTCTCGGTGGCTGCGGGAGTGGCGCTGTTCGAGGCGCGACGCCAGCGTGGCGGATAGGCGTTGCATGTGCTGGGAAGTTGTGTCGCACCCCTGAACAGCGTATTCTTCGCGCTCTTTTTCGCCGGCTCACCGCTGCAAATCGGCCCGGTTTCACTCCTTGCCTTACCGCTCGCAACGGAAGGCTATAACCGTAGGGAGCTACAATGCGACATTACGAAATAGTGCTCCTGGTCCATCCGGATCAGAGCGAGCAGGTACCTGCGATGGTGGATCGCTACCGCGGCATGATCAGTGCCGGGGGCGGCTCCGTGCATCGGTTCGAGGACTGGGGCCGGCGCCAGCTGACTTTCCCGATCTCCAAGGTGCACAAGGCGCACTACATCCTGCTCAACATCGAGTGCGATCAAAAGACCATCGATGAGTTGAAAGGCTCGTTCCGATTCAGCGACGCCGTGCTGCGCAGCCTTGTGGTGCGCATGGACGAAGCGGTCACCGAGGCGTCGCCCATGGCGCGCGCACCGGACGAGAATGCCCGTCGCCACGATGACTTCGGCGATGATGGCGATGATGATGACATGCCGATGGGCGCCCGCTAAGCGCCCGGCATCAGGAGAACCTCATGGCACGTTTTTTTCGTCGTAAAAAGTTTTGTCGTTTCACCGCCGATGACGTCAAGCAGATCGATTACAAGGATCTGACCACGCTCAAGAGCTACGTCACCGAGACCGGCAAGATCGTCCCGAGTCGCATCACCGGTACCCGCGCGCACTATCAGCGTCAGCTGCAGTTGGCCATTCGCCGCGCGCGTTTCCTGGCGCTTCTGCCGTATACCGATCAGCATTAAGCACGAGCGACAATCATGGAAATCATTCTTCTACAGAAGGTCGCTAATCTCGGCGTCATTGGCGACCGGGTCAAAGTGAAGTCGGGCTATGGTCGTAATTTCCTGATCCCGACCGGGCGCGCCACGATGGCGACCACGGCGAACATCAAGAAATTCGAAGAACAGCGTCACGTGCTCGAAGCGAAGGCGAACTCGGAGCTGGCCGCCGCACAGGCGCGAGCGGCGACGTTGTCCGAGTTCAAGTTGGAACTCCGGGCGAAAGCGGGGACCGAAGGCAAATTGTTCGGTTCGATCGGTACGTCTGATATTGCGGAAGCGGCTACCAAGGCCGGTCAGCAGATCAGCCGCAGCGAAGTGCGCATGCCGAGTGGCCCGATCCGGGTTACCGGCGAGCATCAGGTGCAGTTGCACCTGCATACCGATGTGGATGTGGCCCTCGCGGTCAACATCATTCCCGAAGAATAGCGCTCCGAACACGCCTGTCGTCGCAGGTGGCCGCACGCATCGATAATCGATCCAAGGGCGATGGACTGCGCCTGCCGCCGCACTCGATCGAAGCCGAGCAGTCAGTGCTTGGCGGATTGATGCTGGACGCCAACGCCTGGGATCAGGTTGCCGATCGCGTCTCGGGCGACGATTTCTATCGGCGCGACCACAAGTTGATTTTCGAGGCGGTGGCTGGCCTGATCGAGCGCAGCCAGCCGTGCGACGCCGTAACGTTGTCCGGCCATCTGGATTCGCAGGGCATGCTGGATCAGGTCGGTGGACTTTCCTACTTAGGCTCTCTCGCCCGCGACACGCCCACTGCGGCCAATATTCGCGCCTATGCCGACATCGTGCGTGAGCGTGCCGTGCTGCGGCAGCTCATCTCGGCCGGCAACAGCATCGTCGGTAATGCGCTCGAGCCCGAGGGGCGCGAGGCGCGGGAAATCATCGACGACGCGGAACGCGAGGTGTTCGCGATCGCCGAACGCGGCTCACGTGGCAAGGTCGGCTTCAAGTCGGTGAAGGAAATCCTGCCCGACGTGGTGAACCGGATCGACGAGTTGTTCCACTCGGGCGGTACCACCACCGGTATCTCGACCGGTTTCAAGGCGCTCGATGAAATGACCTCGGGATTGCAGCCCGGCGATCTGATCATCATTGCGGGACGCCCTTCCATGGGCAAGACGACGTTGGCGGTGAACATCGCCGAAAACGCGGCACTGGGATCCGGCAAGTCTGCCGCGATCTTTTCGATGGAAATGTCGTCGGAATCGCTGACGCTGCGCATGATCTCCTCACTTGGCCGCATCAATCAGGCGAACTTGCGCGCGGGTCGCTTGAGCGAAGATGACTGGCCGCGCATCGATTCGGCCATGACCCAGCTGGGCAATGCCAAGATTTTCGTGGATGAAACTCCAAGCCTCACGCCCACGGAAATTCGCGCGCGCGCCCGTCGTCTGAAACGCGAGCGCGGTCTTGATCTCGTCGTCGTCGACTATCTGCAGCTCATGCAGGTGGCGGGCAACAAGGAAAACCGGGCGACCGAGATCTCCGAGATCTCGCGCTCGCTGAAAGCGCTGGCCAAAGAACTGAAGGTGCCGGTCATTGCGCTGTCGCAGCTGAATCGCGGTGTCGAGCAGCGGGTCGAGAAGAAGCCGGTGATGTCGGATTTGAGAGAATCAGGCGCGATTGAGCAGGATGCGGACGTCATCCTGCTGATCTATCGGGAAGAGGTGTACGACCAGAACACCACGCGCAAGGGCATCGCGGACATCATCATTGCGAAGCAGCGTAACGGTCCGACCGGTGAGGTGCAGATGACCTTCCTCGGTCAATACACCAAATTCGAGAACTACGCCCCTGAGTCCTATGCCGAGGGCGTGTTTCGATAGCGGCATGACCCATCCCATGAAACCGATGGTGAGTGCCGCCATCGATACGGGTGCGCTCAGGCACAACCTCAATGTGATCCGGCGCCGTGCGCCACTCTCCCGCGTGATGGCGGTGATCAAGGCGAACGCTTATGGACATGGTCTCGTCAACGTGGCCCGCGCGTTGGCCTCCGCCGACGCTTTTGCCGTTGCCCGGGTGGACGAGGGACTGATGTTGCGCGCGGCGGGCATCGGGAACGCAGTATTGCTACTCGAAGGCGTCTTCGACGCCGAACAGTTGCTCGCCGCAGCGCGCGCCGGATTCGAGTTGGTGGTGCACACGCCGGAGCAGATCGAACTGCTGCGGGCCGCGCCGGCAGATGCCCGCTTCAAGATCTGGCTCAAACTCGATACCGGCATGAACCGGCTGGGCTTCAAG
>CAZZZU010000175.1:0-5744 GCA_964658805.1 uncultured Steroidobacteraceae bacterium | reverse complement strand
GGCGCGCTGACCATGCCGGTGCGCGAGAAGCTGGACAATCTTGTGTTCGTGATCAATTGCAATCTGCAGCGTCTGGACGGACCGGTGCGCGGCAACGGCAAGATCATTCAGGAGTTGGAAGCGGCGTTCCTGGGTGCGGGCTGGAACGTGATCAAGGTGCTATGGGGTTCGCGCTGGGATCCGTTGCTCGAGAAAGATCAGAAGGGTCTGCTCAAGCGCGTCATGGAGGAATGCGTCGACGGCGAGTATCAGAATTTCAAATCGAAGAACGGCGCCTATGTGCGCGAAAACTTCTTCGGCAAGTATCCGGAGCTCAAGGAGATGGTCGCCAACATGTCAGATGATGAGATCTGGCGCCTGAACCGGGGCGGCCACGATCCACAAAAGGTCTACGCGGCGTATGCATCTGCAGTCGCGCACAAGGGCGCGCCGACGGTGATTCTGGCCAAGACGGTGAAAGGCTTCGGCATGGGATCCGCGGGCGAAGGCCTGAACGTCGCGCATCAACAGAAAAAGCTTGTGCTCGAAGATTTAAAGCGCGTGCGCGATCGCTTCAATATTCCAGTGTCGGACGAAGAAATCGTGAGCGTCACGTTTCGTAAGCCTGCAGCCGACAGCGAGGAACTGCAGTATCTGCAGGAGTGCCGCATGACCCTCGGCGGCTATCTGCCTGCGCGCAGTACGATCGCGCCGCAGCTGGAGGTCCCTCCGCTCGAGTTTTTCAGCTCACTGCTCGAAGGGACGGCTGAACGCGAGATCTCAACCACCATGGCGTTCGTGCGAATCCTCACGAGTCTCGTGAAGGACAAGAAGATCGGCAAACACATCGTACCCATCGTGCCTGATGAGGCGCGCACCTTCGGTATGGAGGGCATGTTCCGGCAGGTTGGCATCTATTCGTCCGTGGGGCAGTTGTACACGCCGCAGGATGCCGATCAGCTGATGTTCTACCGCGAAGACAAGAAAGGCCAGATCCTCGAAGAAGGCATCAACGAGGCGGGAAGCCTGTGCTCCTGGCTGGCTGCGGCGACGGCGTATGCGAACCACGGCGTCAGCATGGTGCCGTTTTATA
Source organism: uncultured Steroidobacteraceae bacterium (assembly GCA_964658805.1). Lineage (GTDB taxonomy): Bacteria > Pseudomonadota > Gammaproteobacteria > Steroidobacterales > Steroidobacteraceae > Bog-1198. The sequence continues at coordinate 4,672 of CAZZZU010000175.1, read as the reverse complement.
TCTATTACTCGATGTTCGGTTTCCAACGCGTCGGCGATTTCATCTGGGCTGCTGCAGACAGCCAGGCACGCGGCTTTCTCATGGGCGGTACGGCCGGCCGCACCACGTTGGCGGGCGAGGGCCTCCAGCATCAGGATGGTCATAGTCTGCTGCTCGCGAGCACGGTGCCGACCTGCGTCGCCTACGACCCCACCTATGCGTATGAGCTGGCGGTGATCATCCAGGATGGGCTGCGTCGCATGTATCAGGAGCAGGAAAATATCTTCTACTACATCGCCTGCATGAATGAAAACTATGCTCATCCGGCACTGCCCGAGGGTGCAGCACCCGGCATCATCAAGGGGATGTATCGTCTACAGACCGGCGGTGCAGGTAAGGTGCGCGTCACGCTGTTCGGGTCCGGTACGATCTTGCGCGAAGTGCTCGCCGCTGCCGCGATGCTGGAGCGGGACTTCGGTGTGCCGGCCGACGTCTATTCGGTGACGAGCTTCGGTGAGTTGCGCCGCGATGCCCTGGCGGTTGAGCGCTGGAACCTGTTGCATCCGAACGATCCGCCGCGCAAGAGCTATGTGCAGGCGTTGCTGGCAGAGTGCGAAGGGCCGTTTGTCGCTTCCACGGATTACATGAAGACAGTGGCCGATCAAATCCGTCAGTGGGTCCCGGGGCCGTATGTCGTGCTCGGCACCGACGGCTTCGGCCGTAGTGACAAGCGTTCCGAGTTGCGGCGTTTTTTTGAAGTCGACGCCAACTACGTGACGCTCGCCGCGCTCAAAGCGCTCGCTGATCAAGGCAAGATCGACAAGCAGACGGTGAGCAAGGCGATGAGCACTTTCGGCATCGATCCAGAAAAACCCAATCCTCTTTCCGTGTAGGCGACACCGTGGCAAGTCCAGTTGAAGTCAAAGTCCCGGACATCGGGGGATTCAAAGATGTGAGCGTCATCGATGTGCTGGTCAAAGCCGGCCAGAACATCGATAAGGAAACGCCGCTGATCACCATCGAAACCGAAAAGGCGGCCATGGATGTGCCGGCGCCGGCGTCGGGGAAAATCGCCGAGGTCAGGCTCAAGGCGGGCGACAAGGTGTCCGAAGGTTCGCTCATCCTGCTGCTGGAAAGCGCGGCGGAAGCGGATTCCCCCGCAAAGGCTACGACGCCTTCCGAACCGGCGCCTGCAGCTGGGCCTGCGCCTGCAGCTGCGCCCGCGACGCCGGCTCCGGCAGCTGTCGTGCCCGTGGCGTCCGCCGACCCATCCGTGGCAACACCGCCCCGACCCTCACCGCTCGTCGCCATCGACGAAAGCGGGTTTTCCAGGTCGCATGCGAGTCCTTCGGTGCGCCGTTTCGCGCGTGAGACGGGCGCAAATCTGGCGGAAGTGACTGGAACCGGCATCAAGGCGCGCATCACTCACGAGGACGTCAAGGCGCATATCAAGCGGCTACTCGCCCAAGGCGGCGGGGCACGTACCGAGGGCGTCGGTCTGCCGAAGCTGCCGGTGGTCGATTTCGCGTCCTTCGGACCGGTCGACATCAAGCCGCTGTCGCGCATCCAGAAAATATCGGGCGCCCGGCTGCAGGCCAGCTGGATCAATATCCCGCACGTCACGCAATATGAAGACGCCGACATTACGGACCTCGAGGCATTACGCAGCCAGTTAAAAGCAAAAGCGCAGCAAGAAGGTGTGCGCCTGACGCCGCTGGCTTTCATCGTGCGAGCCTGCGTCATCGCCCTCAAAGAGCATCCGCGTTTCAATTCATCGCTCGACCCGGGCGGTGAAAGTCTGGTCTATAAAAATTACTGCAACATCGGCTTCGCCGCGGACACGACGGAAGGGCTCGTGGTGCCCGTGATCCGCAACGCCGACCGGCTGAACCTTTTTGGCATCGCGCACGAGCTGGGAGAACTGTCCGAGAAAGCGCGCGCCGGCAAGTTGAAGGCAGCGGAGATGCAGGGTGGAACTTTTACCATCTCGAGCCTCGGCAGTATCGGCGGTACCGCCTTCACGCCCATCATCAATGCGCCTGAGGTCGCCATCCTCGGCATCGCGCGTGCGAGTCTCAAGCCGGTGTATGAGCGGGGTGGTTTCATTCCGCGCTTGCTCCTGCCGCTGGCCTTGTCCTATGACCACCGCGTGATCGACGGCGCGGCGGGCACGCGCTTCGTGGTGACCTTGGCGAAGCTGCTCACCGACCCACAGGCGCTGCAGTGAGCACTGACGTCCACGTTCCAGATCTGGGTGATCCGAAGCCCGTGACTGTCGTTGAGGTGCATGTCAAACCCGGCAGTGTCGTCGCCGTCGACGATCCGCTGATCACGCTCGAATCCGAAAAGGCGTCGATGGACATTCCGTCGCCGGTGGCGGGTGTGCTCGAGTCATTGGCCGTCCGCAAAGGCGATGAGGTGATCAGTGGCTCGCTGATCGGCGTGATCAAGAGCGGCGCCGTAGCAGCGCCGGCGCCTAAAACCGCAACCGCAACAGCAACTGCGCCTGCGTCATCGCCCCCGTCGACATCGGGCGCGCCGGAGGGCGCTGTGGAATTGGTGGTGATCGGATCCGGTCCCGGCGGCTACACCGCGGCTTTTCGTGCCGCGGACCTCGGGCTTAAAGTGACGCTCATTGAACGATGGCCGGTGCTGGGTGGCGTCTGTCTCAACGTCGGTTGCATACCTTCCAAAGCACTGTTGCACGCTGCGCACGTCATCGAAAGCGCGGCGGCTATGGCAGAGAACGGCGTCCTCTTCGGCGAGCCGCACGTCGATCGGGGCAAACTGCGCGACTGGAAAAACCGCGTGGTGAAGAAGCTCACGAACGGGATCGCCCTGTTGGCGAAGCAGCGCAAGGTGGACATTATTCAGGGTGAAGCCAAATTCACCGGCCCGCATACTCTCGAGATCAGCGGCAGCGACGGCATGCGCCGGCTCGATTTCAAGCAGTGCATCATCGCGGTGGGCTCCGAGTCCGTGCGTTTGCCGGGACTGCCAGACGATCCGCGCATCATCGATTCAACCGGCGCGCTCGAATTGCCAGAGGATTGTCGACGTATTCTGGTCATCGGCGGCGGCATCATCGGTCTCGAGATGGCCTGCGTCTACGATGCGTTGGGCGCAAAAGTCAGCGTGGTTGAACTGAGCGATGGGCTGATGCCGGGCGCAGACCGCGACCTGGTGAGACCGTTGCAAAAGCGCATCGAGAAACGCTACGAACGCATTCTCCTCAAGACGAAAGTAACCGGGATCGAGGCATTGGACCAAGGCTTGCGCGTCACCTTCGACGGACCCGACGCGCCGGAGCCGCAGATCTATGACCGGGTGCTCGTCGCAGTCGGGCGCACCGCCAACGGCAAAAAGGTGGCGGCCGAAGCGGCCGGCGTGACGGTGGACGCGCGGGGCATCATCGCGGTCGACCGGCAACAGCGCACGAACCTGGCGCACATCTTTGCCATCGGCGACGTCGCCGGCGTCCCTATGCTCGCGCACAAGGCTACCCACGAAGCGAAGGTGGCGGCTGAAGTGGCCGCCGGCCACAAGTCTTACTTCGACGTACGCGCGATCCCCTCGGTGGCCTACACCGACCCCGAAGTTGCCTGGGTCGGTCTCACCGAAATCGACGCCAAGGCCCGCGGCATCGAGTACGGCAGAGGCCTGTTTCCGTGGGCGGCGAGCGGCCGTTCGCTCGCGATCAATCGTGACGAAGGATTCACCAAGTTACTGTTCGACAAAAGCACGCGTCGCGTCATTGGCGCGGGCATCGTCGGCACCAACGCGGGCGAACTGATTGCGGAAGTGGGACTTGCCATCGAGCTGGGTGCTGACGCTGCGGACGTGGGTTTGACGGTGCATGCCCATCCGACTCTGTCGGAGACCGTCGCATTCTCGGCCGAGGCCTTCGAAGGCACGCTGACCGATTTATATGTTCCGAAACGCTGAGAGGCGCGATGAAATTGCCTCGGCGTGGAATTTATATGGTGGGGATCCTGATGTACGCGACCGCCGCTGCCGCCGACGGCTGCCTGGACTTCAAATGGGACGTCGCCAGGGAGCGCGCGCTCTTTCGTACCGATGCCAATGCAGTGGCTGCGGCGAGCAGCGCGACAGCGCCACCGCGCCTGGCGCTCGATCATCTATATCTTTTGAAACTCACCGACAGGGCCACGGTGCAGTTCGCCACGCTGCCCGGTCATGCACCTGCCGCTGACAGCTATGCGGGTCTCGCGACGGTGCTGGTGCAGGTAACCGGCAACTATCGAATCGCCGTCGACGCGCCGCTCTGGATCGACGTGGTCTCGGGTAAGTCGCGTATTTTGAGCAACGATTATCAGGGCCAGCGCGACTGCAGTGACCCGCATAAAATTGTCGAATTCACACTGACGGCAGGAACACCGGTCCTGCTGCAATTGAGCGGCTCGGACACCGACGCCGTACGGATCACGGTGACTGCCTCACCGCCGCGGGTGCACTAGGACAAGCCGGCGCTTAAGGCGCCGTAATACAGCTTCGTAGAAACGCATCTTTAGCGGCGCCCAGCAACTTCTTGTCGCGAGCTTCCCGCAGGCACGCCGTGCGTTTGATATGCCGTTGCGCCGCCTCGTCAGCGGTGGCAGGGGGTGCTTTTTCGACCACCGGAGCCGGATGCGATGCTGTATCGCTCGCGCCGGCCCCCGTCAATGGGAGGCCG
>CAZZZU010000174.1:0-5865 GCA_964658805.1 uncultured Steroidobacteraceae bacterium | reverse complement strand
GTTCGACGCGCAGGCTTGGTACGCGCGCGACGTGATACTCGGCCGGATCGCCCTGCCGGATGCCGGCACCATGGCAAGGGACATCGCCGAATGGCGTGCCCGCGAGGAGCGGGTCACCAACGCGTTCACCGGCATCGATTTCCAGGGCGATTACATGCTCGATCTGCTCGCCGCCACCGATTACCCGCCGATGAATGTGCGACAGATGGGCGCGCTGTTCAAAGAATGGGAACATCACAAGGCCGAAGGCATCGTCACCTATCGTGACCGCTCTTATCCCTCCACCCTCACAGGCACCGTCGCCCCGGCGCATCACACCCGGTGGATGCAGGCACTGGATGATTCGCTCGAGGCCTTTCTTGCCTAAGGCCGCGCTGGGGCCGGGTCTCGTGGCGAGTGAGCGCGACGGGCTCGGGATCGCGAGCTTGAGCGTGCGACGTGGGCAGCGCGCCGTGTTGCAGGAGCGGGTCACGACCGCCTTTGCGGTGCCGCTGCCACACGGGGCGCGACGGCAAGCGGCAGGGGACATCGCGTTCGCCGGCACGGGGCCCGGCACGTGGCTGGTCACGGGTGAGCGCGCTGCCAATGCATTGAGCGCCACCGTGAAGGCCGCGGTGGGCGATGCCGGTTCAGTGACGGATCAAACCGATGCGTATGCGCTGCTGCGCCTCGAAGGGCCGGCGCTGCGCACCACACTTGCGAAACTCGTGCCCATCGATATTCATCCACGCGCCTTCAAGGTGGGTGATGTGGCGGCTACCGTCCTCGCGCAGATGGGCGCGCTGTTATGGCGGCTCGATGATGACCACGACGGCGGCGCAGTGGTCGAGGTCGCCGTGTATCGCAGTTTTGCGGAGAGCTTCAGGCATGAGCTCGCAAGTCACTCGTGGTAGATGATGATGGAGAGCATACGGATCGGCACCTTATCGAGTTTTTCCGGCCCGTGTGGCACGTCACCGCGAAAACTTAGACTGTCGCCGGGTGCGAGTGGATAGCTCTGGCCGCCATGCCGATAAGTCAGTGAGCCGGCGAGGATGTAGATGAATTCGGTGCCGGGATGCTGGAAGCCGGGGAATACTTCGCTCTTGTCGGTGAGCGTCACGAGAAATGGCTCGAATGCCTTGTGCGGCCCGCGCTGCGCCGCGAGCAGATGGTACGTATGGCCGCGGCGGGTGCCGCGACGCACGACTTCCAACCCAAGTCCTGCAGGCACGCGCTGCGCGCCTTCCTCATCGCCGCCGACGCCTTGCAGAAGAATGGCAGGCCGCACGCCGAGCGCCGCGGCGAGTGCCACCAGTGTTTCGAGGCTCGGGGTCACATGCCCGGTTTCGAGCCGGCTGAGCATGCCTGCGCTGATGCCTGCGCTGGTTGCGACGTCGGTGAGCGTCAGGCGTTGCTCCTCGCGAACACGACGGGCCACCGCTCCGAGTTGGCGGCCCACATCCGGGTGCGCACCGGCGTCGGGCGGCAGCCGGGCGCTGCGCACAGCGCCGTCATTGACCTTTTTCTTGCGCGGTGGACTCATCGGCGTGAATTTACACGCCACGCAAACTATTTGCACTACAGTAACCCGCGTGCTATTTAAATCCGATGTCTAACTATTGCATCCCGCGGCGGGGCGAGGTGTGAGCGCTGTCAGCGGCGCGACCGGCGAAGCCGGTCTGGAACGCGGCATCGACTGGACCGGCGCATTCTGGGTCGCGAGTGGCGTGCCGCCGCTGGTGCTGTTTTCGATCGGCGCGGTGGCCGCCACCGTGGGCAAATTATCCTGGGTGATCTGGGCGGCCTCGATCGGCCTTGGCTTCATCCAGTCTTTCACCTATGCCGAGATTGCCGGACTGTTCCCGAACAAGTCAGGCGGTACCTCCGTCTACGGCGCGATCGCGTGGGTGCGTTACAGCAAGGTGATCGCGCCGATCTCGGTCTGGTGCAATTGGTTTGCGTGGTCGCCGGTGCAGGCGACCGGCTCGGCCTTCGCCGCCGGTTATATCCTGAATGCCCTGTTCGCGCCCGATTCACGCGTCAACACCTGGTCGGTGACGCTGCTCGATTTAAGCGCGATCAAGCGCGGGCTCAGCTTGCGCATCAATGCGGTGTTCCTGCTCGGCGCCGTGATCATGTTCGCCGTCAAGGCCATCCAGGACGGCGGCATTCTGCGGTCGGCCAACACCACCAAGATCCTCGGCATTTCCGCCATGATCCCGTTGATCCTGATCGGCATCGTGCCCATCCTCACCGGCGATCTGGTGCAGGCGAATTTCTTTCCGCTGCTGCCGCTCGCGCATGATGCCGCAGGCAACGTCATCGCAGGCTCCTGGAATCTCGCCGGCATCACGGTCCTCGCCGGCGGTATGTTTCTGGCGGCCTGGTCGACGTATGGTTTCGAGACGGCAGTGTGTTACACGTCGGAGCTCAAGAATCCGAAGACCGATACCTTCAAGGCGATTTTCTATTCGGGCCTGCTGTGCGTGGTGGTCTACACGCTCGTGCCATTCGCTTTTCAAGGCTATCTTGGCCTGAGCGCGATGCTGGCGCCGGATATCTACAGCGGCATGGGCGTGGCGGCGGTGATGGCACGCATGGTGCGCGCCGGGCCGGTGATCGGTGCGCTGGTGGTCGTGATGCTGGTGCTCGCATTGGTGCTGTCGCTGATCACCTCGATGGCGGGTTCTTCGCGCACGCTCTATCAAGCGTCAGTCGATGGCTGGCTGCCGAAATATCTCTCCCAGGTGAACGCGCACCATGCGCCGTCCAACGCCATGCTCACCGACCTGGTTTTCAACCTGCTGCTGCTGCTGATGTCCGACTCCGTCTTCGTGATCGGCGCCGCCAATGTCGGCTACATGATCTTCAATTTCCTGAATTTGAATGCCGGCTGGATCCACCGTCTGGACCGGCCGACGCAGGAGCGTCCCTGGCGGGCGCCGACCTGGGTGCTTGCCGTCGGTGCCTTCCTGTCGTTCGTGAATCTCGCCTTCATGGGTTTCGGCGCCGATGTCTATGGCGTCGGCACGTTGAGCACGGGACTCGGATTCTGCGCACTGATCGTGCCCGTATTCATCTACAGACACTACATCCAGGACAAGGGGCACTTTCCGGACGAAATGAAACAAGACCTGGGACAATCCAGCGGCGCGGCCGTCATCAAGCGCGCCGGATTCTGGCCGTTCGTGGTGCTGGCGGCAGGTGTGGCGGTGGTCGCGGTGACGCACCGGCTGGCGGTGTATCAGTGATGTCGGATGTAAAGAGCAAGCCGGTGTACGCACCGCTGAGCGCCGACAGCAGCGGGCGGTATCACGTGCTCATGGGAGTGGCAGAGGGCGCTGCCAGTCTGAACCGGGTGCTGCACGAACTCGAACTCGCACCGCCCGCATTTCGGCACAGCATCGTCGTGTTGTTTGCAGGCGCGCCGGCCCCCGTGGGTGGGGTGGTCACGTTGTTCGATGACAGCAAGACCTTGCTCACGGCTGCGCGCGAGGTGCTCGAGCGCGCCCGCATGGGCACACGGCTGTACATCGCGGGTCCCGAGAACTTCATCGGGCGCGCGCTGCAGATTGCACTGTCATTCGATCTGAACCAGGACGAGATTCGCGCCGAGCATGTCGGCACGGCTGCACGGCGTGTACATTGCGTCCATTGCCGCAGCAGCACCGAGGACGTGAAGACCAACATCGTGCGCTGCGCCGGCTGTGCGCGCTGGTTACAGGTTCGCGATCACTACTCACGCCGGCACGCCGCCTACATGGGCGTGATGGCGGATGCCGAGGTACCGGGCGAGTTGCCGCCGCTGCGCGAGTTGCATCCGTGAAACCCGCGCAGACCTTTCCCGTCAAGGTGACGGCCGTCGAAATGGTGACGCCACTGATCAAACATTTCACGCTCGCAGCGCTCGACGATGCCCCCTTGCCGGCGTTCTCCGGCGGCTCGCACGTGATCGTGGTGATGCAAAGCGCCGCACGCACGCATCGCAATCCGTACTCGCTGTTGAGTTCGCCGCAGCACCTCGAGCACTACGAGATCGGCGTGCGCCGCATGGAAAGCTCACGGGGCGGCTCGCGCTTCCTGCATGAGGAGGTGCAGGTGGGCAGCCGCTTGGACATCGCGCACCCGGTAAACCTGTTCGCGCTCGCCAAGCTTGCGCGCAAGCATGTATTGATCGCGGGCGGCGTCGGCATCACGCCTTTCCTCGCGCAGCTCGAAGATCTGCGGCGCGGCATGGCGCCTTACGAATTGCATTACGCGGTACGTTCTCCGGAACATGCGGCGTTCGCGCCGCGGTTGCAGGCGGCGGCCGGCGATGCGTTGCGCATGTACTACGACACGGACGGGCAGGCACTCGACGTCGAGCAGGTGCTCTCGAATCAGCCGCTCGGTACGCACGTGTATGTGTGTGGACCCGCCGGCCTCATCGACCGGGTGGTGGTCACGGCAAAGCACCTCGGCTGGCCTGACAGTCATGTTCACTGGGAACGCTTTGCCGCGCCGCCGATCGGTGAAGCCTTCGAGGTGTTGCTCGCCCGTGCCGGCATCGCCGTGCACGTGCCGCCGGATCGCAGCCTGCTCGAGAGCATCGAGGCGGCCGGGGTCGACGTACCCTACTTGTGTCGCGGCGGGGTGTGCGGCTTTTGTCGCACCCGGGTCGTCGAGGTGGACGGCACGCTGGTGCACAATGATCACTTTCTGTCGGATGCCGAGAAGGCCAGTGGCCGCAGCATCATGCCTTGCGTGTCGCGGGCGCGCTGCCAGCGCCTGGTGCTCGACCTGTGAATCGTGCGAAATCGTCAACGGGAGCCAAGCCATGAGTGCCGTCTTCAAAACTGAATCCTTTCGGGACGATTTCAGCTTCGCCAACAGCCCGGACGCGATCCGGCGCTTTCCGTTGCCATTCATGCAGGACGAGTATATGTACTCGGTCAACATCGAACCGCACACGGCGGGGCCCGCAGGCTCCGCAGTGCAGTTCGAGTTCGACGTCGACGAGCACTACGTCGCCGAGTGCCGCGAACGCGAACTGGTGCTGGCCGCCGATCCGCTGCGCTTCCAGGCGGCGCCGCACATGCTGAGCGCGCAGTGGGACTGTCTCGAGCTGATCATGACGGCGCTCGCGCGCGATTACCCGGCGCATTTTTCCCTGCAGCGCGACGCCAATCGCTGGCACTGGAAAAACCACCCGCTGAACATTGATCAGGCATTCGTGTTCGGTGAGCCGGACACGCTGCCGCGCCAGCCGCTCGACTACATCGCGCGGCAGGCACAGGGGGATTTCGTCGTGATGGATCAACGCGACGGCGATCTGTGGATCGAGGCGGGCACCGTGACCGCGCAGGCCGACTGGTCGCTCGACTTCGATATGGGCATGACGTTTACCGAGTGGCACGGCCCGGTACCGCTGGCGCACGAGATGTGCGTGTTCGATCGGGCGCTCAAATTCCTGCTCAACCTGCGGTTGGGGGCACCGGTGCGACGGCTCAACTGGACCATGACCGTCCACCCGCGACTCGACACCTCGCCCGAAGCGTATCCAGAGTGGGGGCGCGATCGCACCCGGGTGACGGCGCAGAACGCCGGTGATCTGGTCAATCTGCGGGTCGAGTTGCAGGGGCTGTGGCGCCTGCCGCGCAGCAACGCCGTGCTGTTCGGTATCCGCTGTTATCTCATCAGCCTGCGGGAACTCGCCAGCATTCCGAAGTGGGCGCGGCGCATGCACCGCGTGCTCAAGGGCTTGCATCCCGCGCTGGTCGAGTACAAGGGGCTGTCTCGCTATCGCGATGCGGCGGTTGAGTGGCTTGCGCCTTACGACGACGGCACGCCCACCTCGCCCGGCGCCGCGCCGGAATGAAGTTCAGGAGAAACATATGGCATTGA
>CAZZZU010000173.1:0-6070 GCA_964658805.1 uncultured Steroidobacteraceae bacterium | reverse complement strand
GCTGGCGGGCCTCGGCGTCGGTGGCGTGGCGGTGGCGCTCGCATTACAGAACGTGCTCGGCGACCTGTTTGCGTCCCTCTCCATTGCGCTCGACAAGCCCTTCGTCGTGGGCGATGGCCTGACCATCGATACGTTCGTCGGCAAGGTCGAGCACATCGGCATCAAAACCACGCGACTGCGCAGCGAGAGCGGCGAGCAGATCGTGCTCTCCAACGCCGACATGTTGAAAAGCCGGATCCGCAACTTCGGGCGCCTGACCGAACAACGCGTGCTCGTGAATCTGCGCCTGAGTTTCGACGCCAGCACCGCCAAGCTTGAGGCGTTGCCGGGCGTGCTGGAGCGCATCGTGCGCGAAAACGCGCAGGTGCGTTTCGAGCGCTGTCACCTGAAGACCTTGGGCGAGACGGCGTTCATCTACGAGCTGTCGTATTTCGTGCTTGCGCCCGCAGCGCTGATGGATCTGCAGCAGCTGATCAATCTGAGAATCGTCGCCGAGCTGCGCACGCTCGAGCTGGAGTTCGCGTATCCGACGCAAATGGTGCTGGTGGAACGTGTTCCACGTCATCCTGTTCGAGCCTGAAATCCCGCCCAATACGGGCAACATCATCCGTCTGTGCGCGAACACCGGCGCGACGTTGCATCTCGTCGAGCCGCTTGGCTTTCGTCTGGACGAGAAGAGTCTGAGGCGCTCCGGGCTCGACTATCACGATCTCGCCACGGTACAGGTGTATTCCAGCCTCGCCGCCTGTCTGGCATTGCTGGGTGACGCCCGCGTCTTCGCGGTCGAAACCGGCGGACCACAGTGCTATAGCGACGCGGCCTATGCCGCGGGTGATGCATTTCTGTTCGGGCCCGAAACACGCGGTCTGCCGCAACGATGGCTCACGACGCTCGGGCCCGAGCGCACCGTGACCATCCCCATGCGTGCAGGGCTGCGCAGTATCAACCTGAGCAACAGCGTCGCGATCGTGCTCTACGAAGCGTGGCGGCAGAGCGGTTTTACAAATTGCGGCAGCTTACGTCAAAACGAAAATTAATCGCCCATGTTATGTAGCGACGCCGCTGCGGCGCGCGGCAGATCGTGACGTGGTGCGTGCCGTACATAACACGGCGCACATACCGTGGCGCCCATGTACACGCACCACCGCTTGTTTTTCATCGGCACCCTTTGCGCTTCGCTTGCTGCCTGCGGCTCGAGTTCGTATAGCAGCGTGAATGGCTCGGCGCAGATCGCCGCCACGGGTACCGGCGCGTCGGGCAGCACCAAGCCGCCGAGCACCACGTTCAATCAGGCCGCCGTCAACAAGGGCACCCACGACACGGTCGTGGGCATGGTCACGAGCGCCACGGTTGGGGACAAGGTGTCGGTGATCGTCGGCGTGCAGGGCAGCGCGGCGATCACGTTCACCTCGGATGACGGCCGGCCGATCACGGGCTTCTCCATCACCGACACCAAGCTGCCGGCCGACTGGACTCTGCCTCCCGTCGTGGGCTGCGCGCAGGTCAGCACGGGGAGTTCCTGCGTGCTCAATTTCGGTTACGCGCCCAAGGCGTATCTCGCGACCGGCACCGTCACCCTGCATTACCTATACGTCGACAATGCAGCGGAGCCCGTCACGTTCGAACACACCATGACGTTCGACTATCAGGCCACGACCCAGAACAACGTCCTGGCCACGGTACAGCCCGTGGGACAGATCACCGCGACCGCGCTGGCCGTGCAGACGGTCACCGTGACGTTCAATACTGATGACACCTATCCGGCCTACGCCGTGACGCCTGATCTGTCGACACTGCCGGCCGGTTGGAGCGTCGCCTCGTCGCAGGCGCCGTGCGCGACCGTCAGCACCGGCAATGGCTGCGAGTTGGTGCTGCAATACGCGCCGACCGACATCGACCAGGGCACGTTGACGTTGAATTACACGTATCAGGACGACTCGCTCGAGACCAAGGGCGCGAAAATCACGATTCCCTATACCGCGACCATCGACAACAACGTCGCAGCGACGGCCAATCCGACCTCGGTCGCGACCATCGTCGGCAATCCCAACGGTCATGCCACGCTGTATTTCACCACCGATAAGGGGCCGGTGACCCAGGTTGCCATCAGCAGCGATCTGACCGCGTTACCGCAGTACTGGAGCGCCGCTACGAATTCGTTCACCTGTGCGGAACTCGATCCGACGACGGCGGCGGCTTGTACCTTCGGCCTGACGTTCGCGCCGATGGCGCCGAGCAGCGGCACCGTCAGCCTGACCTTCAGCTACGTCAACGATGCGGGCTTCAATAAGACCGGTACGGTGATGATCCCGTATCAGTCGACCACCGACAACAACGTGAATGGGGTGGCAAGCGCCAATCCGATCGCGGCGACGGTCGGCGTCGCGACGCCCGTGTCCTTCACCTTCAGTACTGACGACGGCAATCCCGCTGGCAATTTCACGATCACGTCCGGCCTGCCGACCTCGGCCGACTGGACTGGCCCGACCACGTTTGCCTGTGCGAATTTCCAGAGCGCTTGCGTCCTGACGCTGACCTACACGCCGACTGCGATCACGGCTTCGACACCCCTGACGCTCGGCTACAGTTACATCAATGATTCCGGCACGCTCAAGTTCGGCACGGTCAGCGTGACTTACTCCGCCCTGTAGAGTTGCGCGCCAGGCGGACCGCCCGCGAGGTGAAGACGCCGAAGGCCAGGGTGACGACCACCCAGATGAGTGTGTTTCGCCAGCCGAGCGCGCCGATCGACTGCAGGCCGGAAGTGATGCGATCCGCGCCACCCAGATTGGTCTGCGGTCCGAGGCCCGCGAGCGACACCGTCATGTCGTCTGGCAGCGGCGCAGCGTCGTCGGCCAGCGGCGCGCTCAGACTGCCGTAGGCCAGCAGATACGGCGGTGTGCCGTTGGCGAGGAAGCGGATCTCGTCGGGACTGAAGCCCGCTTCCAGCCGCAGGGGCTTGGGCGCCACCGTGCCGTCACCGAATTGCACGCGCCAGTAACGCGCTTTGGTGAGCGGCACCGCAACCGGACCATTGCGACGCTCCTGCCAGCGGTAGAAGCCGGCGTGCGCCACCGACGCCCAGGCGTCCGTGGCGGTTGCGCGCGCCTGTAGCTCGACAACATACGAGTGATCCGCGGCCGGCAAGGTGAGGTTGATCCGCTCGACGGGCAGCACCGCGCCGAGATCGAATTCCGCAGCCGTCCCGCTCACGAACAGGGTCGACCAGCTGGTACGCGAACTCGCCGCAGCCGGCTGCGCCTGCACGCCGTCGATGGCGAACGGCGGCGCGGCGCCGGACCAGGTCAGTCGCCAGTAACGGGATTTCAGATTGCCCAGCTCGATGCGATTTTCGAGCAGCGTCTGACCATTCGCGTGCAGGTTCGCGATGGGCGCGGACACAACCAGCGTACGCCACGCGGCGAGATCGTCACTCGCCTCCAGGCGTAAGCCACCGGCATAGTCGGCAGTGCTCTGCGGCCAATGCAGCAGCAGCGCCGCGGTGCCGGCATCGAGACTGCGCGCGTCGACCACGAGCGGTCCCGCACCCGGCATGAGCGTGAGCGCCACGCGCGGCGATGGTGGATTTGCATCGGCGCTGCTGACCAGGCGGTGCGATACCGTCAGTCCCCGGGCATCGAAGACCCGCACGTCGGCGAGGTTGCGTACCGAAGTCCGGTACACATCGAGCGGCACGCTGACGCGATAGGCTGCAGCGATCTCAGTCGGCATGATGGCCATGCCGTACGCGAAATCTTGTGGTGTCAGCGCAGTCGCGCCGAACCCCGCATTCGAGGCCACCAACGAGGCGGCGACGAGGCCCACGCGCAACAGGGCACGTCGTCTCAAAGCTGTGTCTTGATCCAGCTGCTGGTGCGCGCGTCCAGGAGGTCGAGCGGCAAGACACCGCCGTTCAACATTTCGTCGTGAAAGGCTTTGATGTCGAACCTGGATCCCAGTTGCGTCTCGGCACGCGTCCGCAGTTCACGAAACTTCAGCTGCCCTAGCTTGTACGACAGCGCCTGTGCGGGCCACGCAATGTAGCGGTCCGTCTCGGCCTGAATCGTCGGCTCATCGACGGCCTCGTACTGGCGGAAAAAGTCGACCACCTGCTCCCGGCTCCAGCCTTCGGCATGAATTCCGGTATCGACGACCAGCCGGATGGCGCGGAACAATTCGCTGCTCAGTCGGCCGTAGTCGCTGACGGGGTCCTTGTAGAAGCCGACCTCTTTGCCCAGCTGCTCTGAATACAGCGCCCAGCCTTCGATGTAACCCGAATTGGATGCGTGCTGACGAAACCTGGGCAGTCCCGTCATTTGCTGCGCCACCGACAATTGCATGTGATGACCCGGGATGCCTTCATGATAAGCCGTGGCTTCGTCATCGATCAGCGTGCGGCTCTGATAATTCGACGTCGCCACAACCACACGCCCCGGGCGCTTGCCGTCCGGCGTCCCGGTTTGATAATGGGTGGCGGACGCGCTTTGAAATTCCGGGATGGCCTCGACGCTCACCGGTGACCCCGGGATATAGCCGAACAACTCCGGCAGTTTCGGCTGCATGTCCGCAATGTGGCGGCGGAAATCTTCGAGGATCGCATCGCCTGACGTCGGTATGTACTTCCGGTTCGTTTTGAGTGACTGACGAAAGGCGGCCAGATCCGCGAAGCCTTCCTGCTTCGCGATGGCCAGCATGTCAGCCTGAATGCGATCGATTTCGTGCAAACCGATGCTGTGAATCGCCGCAGGCGACAACGTGGTCGTCGTGCGGCTGTGAATGTTGTTCTGATAGCGCGCCCGGCCGCCCGGCAGTGACGTCACGCTCAAGGTGCTGCGGCCGAGAGGCGCATATTCTGCAACGATAAAATGTTTGAAGAGCTTGTACGACGGCAGCACCTCGGTGTTCACCGCCTCGGCGATGGCGTCGCCGAGGCGCTTGCGATCCGCCGCACTGATGCTGTCCGGAAACTTGGCGATCGGACGCACGAACGGATCGGCGGCCACCACGCCGTCGCATTCTGCGGGTATTTTTTCGAGCAGGAATTTCACCGGTACGAGATGGTCGCGAGCGCCCGCCCGCAGCACCTCTTCGGTCTGCAGGAACACGCGCGGAATCTGATGCAGCCGGGCGATGTAATCTTCGTACTGCTTCACCGTGTCGAACGGCGAGGACAGCGGCAGGTCGGCGAGGCGCAGATGCGGGCCATCCATCTGATTGACCGCCATTTCGTATTCTTTGAAGCCGTAGTCGTCGTTGCGCTGCTTGAGCGTGTGCGACATGACCTGATGCGACAGCAGATCCTGCTCCGGAAAACCGCGCGTCGATATGCGGTCCAGTCGCTGCAGGAAGCCGACGTCGGCAGCATGCGCCGCAGCGAACGCTGCGACGGACACGTCGTCGAGCTGGTCATTGTAGCGGTAATCGCCGACGGCGCTGGCACGCAGCGGATGCAGCCGCAGGTCCGATTCATACTGTTCCTCGAACAGCGCGTTTTGCGCGCTGAGGCGCGCCTGCACCGTCGGGTGCGTGTCGGTGGTGGCGCAGGCGGCAAGACTGCCCACCGCGATGAATGCAACGATCAGGTGGTTTCGCATAGGCCGGGTAAGGCTAGCACAGCTATTCCGTCTCGGATCGGACCTCGCGACCCATCAATGCCTGCACGGCGTCGCGCACCGGCTTGGCGCCATACATCACGTGATGGATCTCCGTACAGATCGGCATCTCGACGCCCAGCCTGCCGGCGACCTCATGCACCGCACGGGCTGCCGGCAGCCCTTCGACCACCTGATGTATTGCCGCCTGTGCCTCGGCGAGCGACGCGCCACGGCCGAGTGCCATGCCGAAACGCCGGTTGCGCGACTGATCGTCGGTGCAGGTGAGCACCAGATCACCGAGCCCGGCAAGTCCCATGAAGGTGTCGCGCGCGGCGCCGAGTTTCAGCCCGAGCCGCGTCATCTCGGCGAGTCCGCGTGTGATCAGCGCCACCCGGGTGTTGGCGCCGAAGCCCATCCCGTCTGCGATACCCGACCCGATGGCGATGACGTTCTTGACGGCGCCGCCGACCTCGACG
>CAZZZU010000172.1:0-6112 GCA_964658805.1 uncultured Steroidobacteraceae bacterium | reverse complement strand
CGCCCGAGCGGGTCCGAGGCAGTAAGGTTAAGATCAGGCGGAATCATGCTGCAGACTATTCACGACAAGCTCAAAGGCTGGCTGGCCATCGTGGTGCTCGGGGCCATTGGCCTGGTATTCATTTTCTGGGGCATCAACTGGACCATGACCGCGCCCACCTATGCGGCGAAGGTCAATGGCGTCGAGATCCCCGCCGCTGAAGTCAAACAGAGCTACATGCAGCAGCTCTCCCAGGTGCAGCGCCAGGGTAACGGTGCCATCGACGACTTGCAGCGGGATCTGGTCAAACGCCAGGTGTTGGACGAATACGTGCGCCGCGAAGCTTTGCTGACCCGCACCAACGACCTGGGTTATCGCGTCAGCGATGCAGACGTACTGGCGTCGATGGCGCAAGTCCCGGCTTTTCAGGTCGACGGCAAGTTCAATCGCGACCACGCGCTCGCCATCATCAAGGCCAACGGTCGTTCCGTGGGCGAGGTCGAGGAGATGTTTCGCCGCGATGCCAAGCTGCATCAGCTCGACAACGCGCTCGACGCATCCAGTTTCGTGACGAACACCGAGCTCAAGGACTTGCGCGCTCTCACGTTCCAACAGCGCGAGCTTGCATGGCTCACCTTAAGTGCCGAAAAGTATGCCGCGGGCGTGACGCCGGACGATGCCGCGGTCAAGGCCTACTACGACGCGCATAAGGCCCAGTACATGTCTCCGGAAACGGTGAACCTGCATTACGTCGAAATCGGTCTGCCGCAGCTGGAAGCCAAGGTGAAGGTGGACGATGCGCAGCTCAAGAGTTTCTACGACGAGCAGCTGGCCAAGACGCCGGAACGTTTCAAGCAGGAAGAGCAGCGCCGCGTCAGCCACATCCTGCTGTCGGTGGCTGATCCGAAGGAAGATGCCGCGGTGAAAACCAAGGCCGAGGGCTTGCTGAAACGCGCGCAGGCCGGCGAGGATTTTGCCAAGCTCGCCAAGGAATTTTCCCAGGATCCGGGCTCCGCGGCGCAAGGCGGCGATCTCGGGTTGTCCGAGCGCAAGGTGTACGTGAGCGAGTTCGCCGACGCTGCGTGGAAAATGAAAGAAGGCGAGATCGCGGGACCCGTCAAAACCCAGTTTGGATATCACATCCTCAAGCTGAACGGTATACAGCCGGCGTCCACCAAAACGTTCGAGCAGGCCAAGAGCGAACTCGTCGCCGAATACAAGCATGGCGAGGCCGAGCGGCTCTATAACAAGGTTGCCGATGACCTGCAGGATGCAGCCCTGCAAAATGCAGATATCGAGACCGTCGCCAGGAAGGCGGGACTCGATGTCAAAGATATTCCGGAATACAGTCGCACTGCCGGGGGAGGCGACCTGGGCAACGTGACTGCGGTGAGTGAGGCCGCTTTCAGTCAGGACGTGCTCGATGGGCGTCTCAGTCCCATCGTCGAAATCGAAAAAGGCCGTGGCGTGATCCTGCACGCCACCGACCACAAGTTGCCGCAACTCAAGCCGCTCGAGGCGGTCAGGAGTGAGGTGCTGGCGGCGTTGCGGCGACAGCGTGGCGGAGAGCTGGCCGGTGCCGCCGCAGCAGAGGCGAAGAAGCGCCTGGACGCGGGCGAGTCATGGGCCGTGGTGGCCAAGAGTTTGAACGTTCCCGTGCAGGGACCGAAGTTCGTATCGCGGTCCGACCAGGAAGTGCCTCTGGAGGTTCGAACGGCTGCCTTTGGGGCGCCCAAGCCGGCCGCCAAGCCCTCGTATGGCGAGATCCAGCTCCCTGGCGGCGACGCCGCGTTGTATGCCTTCAGCGCGCTGCGCGAGGATCCGACGGACAAGAAGCCGCCGGAGGAGCAGGTCCGACAGCAGCTGGCGGCGCGCATGGCGTCGGGCGAACGTGAGATTTATGCAGCGGCGGCGCGGGCGGCCGCAAAGGTGTCGCTCAATCCGCAGGCCTTGGACTAGTTGGCTGATTGGCTGCAGCAATTCTCGGCCTGGTATTTATCCGTGCTGGGGCAGGGTGGCTATCCGCTGATCGCTGCGCTCATGGCGCTCGAAAGCACTTTCGTGCCCATCCCGAGCGAAGTCATCATTCCACCCGCTGCCTATCTCGCGCGCACACAGGGGGAATTTTCGCTGCTCGGCGTCATCCTGGCCGGTACGATCGGCTCGTGGGTGGGGGCGTCGGCCATGTACGGCCTCGCCTACTCCCTAGGGCGACCCCTGGTGATCCGCTACGGGCGTTTTGTGGGCTTCGGTGCCGCCAAAGTGGATATGGCCGAACGATGGCTGCGGCGTTACGGTTCGCCGGGTGTTTTCTTCTCGAGGTTGCTGCCGGTAATTCGTCATCTGATCGGCATCCCCGCGGGCATCCTCAGGATGGATTTTCGCTGGTATGCGGTTTCGACGTTGCTGGGAGCGCTGCTTTGGACCTCGGTGCTCGCGTGGCTCGGTGCGACGGTGGGCGACCATCCCGAACTGCTGGCAGGTTCTCTGCACAAATTCTTCGGCTTGGTGCTGGGCGTCGCCGTGGTCTTGGCCGCTTTGTACTACTTTTTTGTCAAAACACCCGTGAAGCCGCAGTAGACAAGGGTCTCCCAGCACGTGTAAATCACACGGGTAATAAGGAGTCGCCATGCGAAATTTGCCCGACGACCTGGCTGCCCCAAAGCAGACGGTCAGTCTCACGCTCAATTCGGACCTTTACACAAAAGCCAAAAGTGTCGGTATCAACGCCTCGCGTGTGGCCGAGCAGGCGCTCAGTAATGAATACGCCGTCAAACGTTCGGAGCAGTTGCAGGAACAACTGAAAGCCGAATGGGCATTCATGGAGAAGTTCGAGCGAGAAAACGGCTCATTCGTAGATTCGGTATGGCCGTACACCGCACCCGACGATGAATCAATTTGACGTCTTTCGTAATCCTATAACGGCGTCGAAAACTGTTTATCCATTCGTCATCAACTTGCAGTCCAACGTGTCATGTGGGCTCAAGTCGCGGATCGTCGCACCTCTCACTCGTCTGCCTGTGCCTGCTGGCATGAGCCGCAATCTCGTGCCTGAGGTGAGCTTCGATGGCGAGGCGCACACCGTTGTCATGGGACGGACAACCACGATGCGGTCGAGTATCTTGAGCGACCCCATCGGGTCAGGTGAATCGGCGCGTTCTCAGCTTCTGGCAGCGATCGATTTCCTGTTTTTCGGGATTTGAATCAGGCCCCTGCCCGGGTCGACGCCTTAGACCTTAAGTCCTCGCGCCGCCCCCCGGCCACTTGTTGAAGATCGCCGTGGTCGCGGCGTTGATCTTCACATCTGCATTCGGACCCGAAAGATCGTTGGTCGTCTGACTCGCGCTCGCATGCCAGATCGGCTTGTGCGATTTCGCGTCGTAGACGTCCACTGCTATGCGGGTCTCGTTCTGCACCCACGGACCATCGTAGTAACCGAAGCTGCCGCCGAAGCCACCGCCGCCATAACGTCCACGGCCCCAGCCGCCGTAGCCCGCACCGTAGCCCCAACCGAGTCCGCCGTAGTAGTCTTCGACCACCTGACGGCTGCCGAGCGCGTAGCCGATGATGCAATCGGCGTTTGCCTTATCCGCCACCTGAATGCCCTTGGCCGACAAGTTGGCCTGAACCGCATTCTTGAGTCGCTGCGCGTTGAGCGGATTACCGTACGCGGCAGGTTGATCAATATTGGCAACATGCTCCTGCGCAAACGCGTAGCTATGGCAGCTGGCCAGTGATACGTCAGGCGCCCCGTCAGTTTTCACCGAAATCGTATTGCAGGCTGCCACGCTCAAACCCAGCGCGCTGCCCACGACGCCCAAAACCCATTTCCGACTTACCATAATCTTTACCTTTGAGGCGAGAGTCGCCGGCGAACAGTTCCAGAACAACGTTAGAACGCGGACCGGGTTGACAAGTTTCAGGCGTTTTCGTCTTCCGGGAAACTCATGCCAACGGTGTGATAGCCGCCATCGACGTACAGCACTTCGCCCGTTACGCCTGCCGCCAGATCCGAGCAGAGGAAGGCGGCGGCGTTGCCGACGTCTTCGATGTTGACGTTGCGTTTGATCGGCGCGGCGGCGGCGACGTGCGCCAGCATCTTGCGCAGACCCGGAATGCCGGCCGCTGACAAGGTCTTGATCGGGCCGGCGGAGATGGCATTGACGCGAATGCCGCGGGGCCCTAAGTCAGCGGCCAGGAAACGCACATTGGCTTCGAGGCTGGCCTTGGCCAACCCCATCACGTTGTAACTGGGGATCGAACGCACCGCACCCAGGTAACTCAAGGCCACGATCGCGCCGGCACGGCCCTCCATGAAGGGCAGGGACGCCTTGGCGAGGGCGGTCAGGCTGTAACTCGAGATATCGTGTGCCATGCGAAAATTATCGCGGTTGGTGGCAGCCACGAATTCGCCGGTGAGCGCTTCCTTGGGCGCGAAGGCCACCGCATGGACCAGGATGTCGAATGCCGGCCAACGCGCCTTGAGATGCGCGAAACCCTTCTCGACATCCGCATCCACGCCCACGTCCATGACAAAGGTCAGGTCCGACCCCAGCTGCTGCGCAAGCGGCACCACCCGGTCGGTCATGCGGTCGATATGCGCAAAAGCGAGTTCAGCACCCTCGCGGTGCATGGCCTGGGCGATACCCCAGGCAATGGAACGGTCCGTCGCGAGCCCGACGATCAGTGCTCGCTTGCCCTTCAGGAAAGCCATTTTTTTCTACCCCTGGGTCCGATTCGAGTCCACGTACATCACGAGCCGCTGGCCTGCCCGGATTTGGTGGTTCTTGTTAAGGCCGTTCCAGCTCTTCAGCTTGGGCACCGAGACCTGGAACTGTTTCGAAATACTGAACACGGAATCGCCATTGCGCACCGTGTAGAGCACGCGTCGTCCAGATGCTACGCCTTCTTCACGAAAGCGGCGCGTACTCGCTTTGATCACCAGCCGCTGACCCTTGACCAGCGACTCGCTCGAACTCATCCCATTCAGGCGCGCCAGCGTTCCCACCGGCATCCCGTGCCGGCGTGCGATGGAACTCAAGGTCTCGCCGGCCCGTACGCGATACACGATCTGACGCTGCTTCGGGCCCACGTCCGTCTCGGGACGGTCGATACGCTGCGCCGCGAGCAACACCTTGTCAGGCAACTGTCCATTGATCTCGGGAAGCTTTAACGTCTCGCCAGCCGCGACCTTCCCATTCTTGAGCTCATTCAGCTTGGCAATGACGGCCACGGACGTACCGTGATCTTTGGCGATCGAGACAAGGGTGTCGCTGCGGGTGACTGCGTAACTCGTGTAACGCACGCGTTCGTCGGCGCTCAACGTGCCGATGCCCGCTTCGAAGGCGTCCGCATTGTCGATCGGGACGAGCATGCGTTGTGGTCCGGCCGGATCCGTCGCCCAGCGGTTGTAACCGGGATTCAAAGCGACGATTTCATCGTAACTGGTCTTCGCGAGCTGGGCTGCAATCTTCAGATCGACCTGCGAGCCCGTGTCGATCACCGCAAAATAGGGCTCATTGGGGATGGGCGCAAACTCGAGCCCGTACCGTTCCGGCTCCGCCATCAGTCGCTTCAGGGCCAGCAGTTTCGGCACATAGGCACGCGTTTCGGCCGGCAGTCGCAGATGCCAAAAGTCAGCCGGTTTGCCATGTTCCTTGTTGTAGTCCATTTCGCGCTGTACCGACGTCTCGCCCACATTGTAGGCAGCAATCGCCAGGAGCCAGTCACCGTCGAACTGATCGTGCAACGCCTGCAGGTAATCGAGTGCCGCGCGGGTCGACTCGACGATGTCGCGCCGGCCGTCGTACCACCAATCCTGCCGCAATCCAAAACGCACGCCGGTTCCCGGGATGAACTGCCACAGGCCCGCCGCGCGGCTGCTCGAATAGGCAAACGGCTCGTACGCGCTTTCCACCACCGGCAGCAGTGCGAACTCGAGCGGCATGCCACGCGCTTCCACCTCCGTGACGATGTGATACATGTAGCGCTGCGCGCGCTGGAAGACGCGATCCAGGTACTCCGGATTGTTCTTCAGCCAGCCCAGCTGCACGTCGATCGCCGGTTCCTGGACCTCATGCAGGGCAAACCCGGCGCGCATGCGATCGAACAGGTCGTCGTAGTCCTCGCCGTT
>CAZZZU010000171.1:0-6135 GCA_964658805.1 uncultured Steroidobacteraceae bacterium | reverse complement strand
AACGGTGGCCGGCCGCCGATGCACGAGGACTACGGCGATCTGCCTGAAGGCGGCGATGATTTAGAAATCATCGCGCAAGCGGACCTCGCGCGTAGCCGTAGCTCGATGAATCTCACCGAGCTGAAGAAGCGTCCCATCAGCGACCTCGTCAAGCTCGCCGAGACCATGGGTCTCGAAAACATGGGCCGCTCGCGCAAACAGGACATCATCTTCGGCGTGCTCAAGGCACACGCCCGCAAGGGCGAAGACATTTACGGCGACGGCGTGCTGGAGATCTTGCAGGATGGCTTTGGCTTCCTGCGCTCGTCAGATTCGAGCTATCTGGCCGGGCCTGACGACATTTACGTAAGTCCGAGCCAGATCCGACGCTTCAATTTGCGGACCGGTGATTCGATTTCCGGCTTGATCCGTCCGCCCAAGGATGGCGAGCGCTACTTTGCGTTGCTCAAAGTCGGCGAAATCAACTTTGACTCGCCCGAAAGCTCGCGCGGCAAGGTGTTGTTCGAAAATCTGACACCGTTGCATCCGACCGAGCGCCTGAAGCTCGAGCGCGGCAACGGCTCGACCGAAGATCTGACCGCTCGCGCCATCGATCTGGTGGCCCCTATCGGCAAAGGACAGCGTGGACTGATCGTCTCGCCGCCCAAGGCCGGCAAGACGATGCTGCTGCAGAATATCGCCACGGCGATCACGGCAAACCATCCCGAGGTCTATCTTATCGTGCTGCTCATCGACGAGCGGCCGGAAGAAGTCACCGAAATGGCACGCACGGTGAAAGGCGAGGTTGTGTCATCGACGTTCGACGAGCCCGCAAGCCGTCACGTGCAGGTCGCCGAGATGGTGATCGAGAAAGCCAAGCGTCTGGTCGAGCACAAGAAGGACGTGGTTATCCTGCTCGACTCCATCACGCGCCTGGCGCGCGCCTATAACACCGTGGTGCCGAGTTCCGGCAAGGTGCTGACGGGCGGCGTCGACGCGAACGCGTTGCAACGCCCGAAGCGGTTTTTCGGCGCGGCGCGCAACATCGAAGAGGGCGGCAGCCTGACGATTCTCGCCACCGCACTGGTCGACACTGGCTCCAAGATGGACGACGTGATCTTCGAGGAGTTCAAGGGCACCGGTAATTCGGAAATCCATCTGGATCGCCGCATTGCTGAGAAACGCACCTTCCCGTCGATCAACATCAATCGCTCAGGCACGCGCAAGGAAGAGCTGATTACCGATCCGGCGGAATTGTCCAAGATGTGGATCTTGCGCAAGTTGCTGCATCCGATGGATGAACTGGCGGCCATCGAATTCCTGCTCGACAAGATGAAGGATACGAAGACCAATTCGGATTTCTTTGACGCCATGAAGCGGTAGAAAAAATGCTGTGGTGGGCGTGGATTACGATCGGCGCCATATTTCTGGGCTCGGAATTGATGTTCATCGATGCCCAGTTTTATCTTGTCTTCGTAGGGCTGAGCGCGCTCTTTGTAGGGGCGCTCGGCCTTGCAAGCATCGCCTTGGCGGACTGGCTGCAGTGGTTGGTTTTCGCCACGCTTGGCGTGGCTTCCATGTACGTATTTCGGCGTCGTATCTACGAACGTCTGCGGCGCAAGCTTCCCATCATGCAGCACGGCCCGGTGGGCCAGACCGTGGTGCTGCCGGAAGCCCTTTCGCCGGGCGATACCTGCCGCCTGGAATTTCATGGCAGCTCGTGGAGCGCTATCAACGGCGGCTCGGGGTCGATCGGCGCGGGAGCGCGGGCGCGCGTCCATCGGGTGGATGGCTTGACGTTGGTGGTTCGCGCCGAGCCATCCGGCGAGCCATAAGGCTAGCCGTGAGGAGATTGCTATGACTTTCGCCTATGGCGCCATCGTTCTGGCCATCTTGGTCGCCGTGGTGCTGTTCAAAACCGCCACGGTGGTACCGCAGCAAAGCGCCTTCGTGATCGAGTATCTCGGCAAGTACAGCCGCACGCTGTCGGCGGGCTTTCATATCCTCACGCCATTCGTGGAGCGAATTGCTTACAAACATAGCTTGAAAGAAATCGCGATCGACATTGCCGAGCAGATCTGTATCACACGCGACAATGTGCAGGTTGGGGTCGACGGCGTGTTGTACATGCAGGTGATGGACCCGCATCTGGCCTCTTATGGAATCAGTAATTACGGCTTTGCGATCGCTCAGCTGGCGCAAACCACGCTGCGGAGCGAAATCGGCAAGATAGAGTTGGACCGCACCTTCGAGGCGCGCGGCATCATCAATGCCAATGTCGTGAGCGAGCTCGACAAGGCTTCGGCGCCTTGGGGCGTCAAGGTGCTGCGATACGAGATCAAGAACATCACCCCTCCGCGTGACGTGCTCTCCGCAATGGAAAAGCAGATGCGCGCAGAGCGTGAAAAACGTGCCGTGATATTGACCTCGGAGGGCGAGCGGGACGCCAAGATCAACTCGGCCGAAGGCGACAAGCAGCGCGTCATCAAGCAATCCGAAGCCAATAAACAGCAGCAGATCAACGAAGCAGAAGGTCAGGCCGCGGCCATTCTGGCGGTGGCAACCGCGACTGCCGAGGGCTTGCGTCAGGTTGGCATCGCGCTGTCGGATCGCGGCGGCATCGAAGCCATGCAGTTGCGGATCGGCGAGGAGTACGTCAAGCAATTCGGTAAACTCGCGCAGGCGGGTACGACGCTGGTGGTGCCGGCCAACCTGACCGACCTCGCGTCCATCGTGACGATGGCTACCAGTATTGCCAGGAAGCCGTCGTAAGACTCGACTCGCCAGTGGCCGTCGCACGTAGTGCTCAAATCGGGTTCGTCGAGTTCGTTGCGCTGGCGGCGGCGACCATGTCCACCCAGGCAATCGCCATCGATGCCATGCTGCCCGCGTTCCCAACCATTGCGCGGGCGCTCGATGTTGCGGACGAGAATCACGTTCAGCTCATCGTCACGGCCTATATGGTCGGCATGGGCTGCGGTCAGCTCTTTTGGGGACTGATGGCGGATCGGTTCGGGCGACGTCCGATCCTGCTGACGGGCCTGGTACTGTACGTGTGCGCGGCCTTTTGTTGCAGCCTGACCGGCAGCTTCAGCGCGTTGCTCGCATTTCGTTGCCTGCATGGCGTTGCCGCAGCCAGCGTCACAGTTGTGCGCTCTGTAGTGCGTGACCTTTACTCGGGCCGCGACCTGGCGCGCGTGATGTCTCTGACCTTCATGGTGTTCCTGATGGTACCCATCATCGCGCCGAGCCTTGGTCAGATCATCTTGCTGTTGGCGCCCTGGCGGTCGATCTTCATCGTCTTTGGGTGCTTTGCGAGCGCCATCGCACTCTGGGTGTTTTTTCGCCTGCGCGAGACCTTGCACCCGCGGTACCGGCTGACGCTGGACCGTGTGCACATCACGCACGCTGTGAAATTCGTGATCTTCAACCGGACCGCCACCTGTTATACCTTCGCGATGATGGTGATGTTCGGGTCCATCATGGCCTACGTTGCCATGGTGCAGCAGATATTCGCCGATGTGTTCCACAAGGCCTCGCTGATGCCGGCCATGTTTGCCCTGTGTGCGGCGGCGATGGGCGCCGCGGCCTATTTCAATTCGCGCATCGTCGGCAGACTGGGCATGCGCATGATTTCCCATGCGGCGCTGCTTTTTTTCATCGCCGTCACTGCGCTTCACACTTTGGTGGCCGCTCTGGGCTATGAGCAGCTATGGACCTTCGTGCTGTTTCAAGCCGCCAGCATGGGTGCCTTTGGCCTGGCGGTTTCGAATTTTGGCGCTATGGCGATGGAGCCGGTCGGGGCGGTGGCCGGTATTGCCGCATCGCTACAAGGTTTCATATCGACGTTCAGCGGTGCGCTGCTCGGCGCCTACGTGGGTCGGCTGTTCAATGGCACCACCACGCCGCTCGCCGCCGGTCAACTCATCTTCGGACTCGCCGGGCTTGGATTCGTGCTGCTGGCTGAACGCGGCCACCTGTTTCATGCTCATCACGCCGTCGTCCAGCCCGGCGCGCTGAACGGCGTGGGACAGGTGGAAGGAGCGGGGCTGCCCTGAATGATACTGCGCACCGTCACCGCCAGCCGCTACGTCACACCGCTGCGTGAAGGCGGCTCTCTGCCTGCCATCATCGAGGCAGATGACGAGGGCATGTATGTCCTCAAGTTTCGCGGCGCGGGGCAGGGCGCCAAGGCGTTGATCGCAGAACTGGTCGCGGGCGAGATCGGCCGGCTGCTGAATCTGCCGGTGCCCGAGATCGTGTTCGTGCAACTGCCCGCCGACATGGCGCGCACCGAGCCTGACGCCGAGATCCAGAGCCTGATCAAAGCGAGCGCGGGACTCAACCTGGCGCTCGACTATTTACCGGGGTCCATCACCTTCGATCCGCTGGTCACACAGCCGGACGCCGCCTTGTCATCGGCTGTAGTGTGGTTCGATGCTTTCGTTTGCAACGTCGACCGTAGCGTGCGAAACACCAACATGCTGATGTGGCATCGCCGACTGTGGCTGATCGATCACGGCGCGGCGCTTTATTTCCAACATGCGTGGACGCAGCACGATGTGCATTCGGCCACCCCGTTCAAACTGATCAAGGACCATGTGCTGCTCAGATATGCGGACCAGCTGCAAGCCGCGGACGCGAAGTTGAAACAGATGCTGTCCGCAGAACGTCTCGCCGCGATCGTGGAACTGATACCGGAGAGCTGGTTGCCGGACGACACCGGCTTCATCGACAAGGCGCAACAGCGGGGTGCTTATTTGCGCTTCCTGACCGAGCGGCTCGAGTCATCGCACATTTTCACGGAGGAAGCGATACGTGCACGATCTTCGCACCTATGACTATGCGGTAATTCGCGTCGTGCCGCGGGTCGAACGCGCCGAGTTCCTGAATGCGGGCATCATTCTCTCCTGCGATGTGGAACGCGCGCTGCAGGCGCGCATCGAGCTCGACGAGGCGGCATTATTGACGCTGGCGCCGCGCGTCGACCTCGATGTCGTGCGCGATGCTCTGGCGACCATTCCAAAGATCTGCGCCGGTGGCGGCGAGTCCGGTCCCATCGGGCGTATGCCGGCACGCGAGCGTTTTCACTGGCTCGTGTCACCCAGGAGTACGATCGTGCAAACTTCGCCCGTGCATACGGGACAATGCGGCGACATCGCCGCCGCGCTCGACCATCTCATGAAGACGATGGTGAGCCGCTGAAGAATTCGTCGAGATCTCTGCCGGGCTGCGATTCGGCGAAGCAGTCGAAGCGACCCTGTGACTGGATCATTTCGGCAGCGCGCATGAAGCCTGTCCAAGCAGAGCGCGCCAGCGCACCGCCGACACTGATGCGACGCACGCCGAGTGAACCAATATCGCTCACCGTAAGCTCGGTTGCGAATCCGACCAGGAGGTTGACGGGCTTGGGCGCGACGCCGCGCACCAATGCGCCAATATGTTCCCTGGAGCGGATGCCGGGTGCATACAGGCAGTCGGCGCCGGCATTGGCATAGGCCCGTAAGCGCTGCATCGCAAAGTCGATTTCGGCCTTGCCCACGAGAAAACATTCGCATCGGGCGACCAGGAGTGTGTCGCCACCGCTTGCATCAATCGCCCTGCGTGCTGCTTTGATGCGCTCCACGGCGACATCGAAATCGTACAACGGGTGCTGCGCTGATCCGGTCGAGTCTTCGATGGACAGGCCGGCGACGCCCGTCAGCACCGCCAGACGCACGCTCTCAGCGACGCCCGCCACATCAGGGGCGAAGCCACCCTCGAAATCCGCATTGATGGGGAGGTCCGTGGCTTCCACCAATTCGGCCAGATGCTCGAGGACGCGGTCTCGCGACATGCGGTTGTCGGCATGGCCATGCGACCAGGCAAATCCCGAGCTGGTGGATGCCAGTGCCTTGAACCCCATGCCTTGCAGGTAGCGTGCACTGCCAACATCCCAAGGGTTTGGAATGACGAAGCAACCGGAATCGTGCAGACGGTGAAACGTTTTACGTTTGTCGGCGATGCTGGGGCGCACATGCTGCATATCATATTGTACCTTCAAGTGATGACAAACGTCGGCCGTAGCGTGCTCACCCCCGATGCGCTGATGCCCGGTTAACCGGCCAGTTCTCGTCGACATGTATTAGGGCTTCGGCGTATTCGGTTGGACGGTCA
>CAZZZU010000170.1:0-6206 GCA_964658805.1 uncultured Steroidobacteraceae bacterium | reverse complement strand
CCCCGGCTAGGCGCTAGCGCATCGAGATGCGCGTGGCGCCGCTCGATCCGGTTTCCATCCACGCTTTGATGCGCCTGGCATCGGCAACCCGGGTGTACTTCCCATACGAGTCCAGCAGCACGATGATGACTGCGCGGCCTTCGATGACCGCCGCCATCACCAGGCACTTGCCCGCCTCATTGATGAAGCCGGTCTTCTGCACGATGATGTTCCAGGATGGGCTTTTCACCAGATCGTCGGTGTTGCGAAACGTCACCAGGCGGTGCCGGATCTTGATGGCGAAATCCGTGTCGGTCGAGTAGGCGCGAACAGTCGCGTTCTTCGAGGCCGCGTTCACGAGCTTGGTCAGGTCGGCGGGGCTCGACACGTTCTCGCTCGACAAGCCGGCCGGGTCGACGAAATGCGTATTGGTCATGCCGAGCTTGGCTGCCTTGGCGTTCATGGCCGCGACCATGGCCCGCATACCGCCCGGATAGTTGTTACCCAGCGCAAAAGCGGCCCGATTCTCGGAGGCCATCAGCGCCAGATGCATGGCGTCGCCGCGCGTCAATGCCGTGCCCACGGCGAGGCGCGAAAAGACCGGCCTGGGGAAATCACCATCGGCCGGCGCGATCTGCAGGGTCTGATCGAGCGGCTGGTGAGCATCGAGCACCACCAGCGAGGTCATGAGTTTGGTGATCGAGGCAATGGGCGCCGTGACGTCCGGGTTCTTCGCGTAGATCACCGAATGGTCGGCCTGGTCGATGACCAGCACCGAGCTCGACTTCAATTTCGGATCACGCAGGTCCTTCGCAGTTGCCTGCAGTGTCAACAACGCAAGGCACGCAACCGCAGCCGCGCGCAAACGACAGGATCTCGATGGGGAGTGCATTCGTCCAGTTCACCATGTGTCAGACACCACTGACGTGATGGAGCGCTAACTCTGCCATCAAATTCTGGGAAGTCCAGAACAATCAGCCGCGCGCCTCCGCACTCGGCGCGCGCCGCAGTTCCTTGTCACGATACATATTGTGTTCCGCGAGGCTCAGGAGTTCGCGCATGTCGCGTCCATCCTTTGGGTAGCTGACGACGCCGATGCTGACGCTACACCGAATCATGCGCGAGCGCAGATCGAGGGTCGTCTTGTAGACGTTGTGGCGCACGCGCTTCACCACCGCATCGGCCACCTCCGGCGCGGCGCCCGGCAACAGCACCGCGAATTCATCGCCGCCGAAACGCGCCGCATGGTCGGTATTGCGGATGCTCCGCTGCAGGCACTGGGCTACGAGGCCGATGGCGCTGTTCCCGGCCTCATGGCCGAAGGTTTCATTGATCTCCTTGAGCCTGTCCATGTCCACCATGAGGATCGCATACACGCCACGCCCTTCCTCACAGGTGCGGTGCTCCCGCTGCCACACCTCGTTGAACATGCGGACGTTGTAAAGGCCCGTCATGGCGTCGGTCTGAGCAAGATTCTCGATCCGTTCGCGCGCCTCCGTGATGTCTTCGGACAGGGAGGTGGTGAGATAGGCCACCAGGAAAACCGGTGCGATCTGGCCGACGACCTGGCTTGCATAACCCAGCGACGTGATATCCACGCCCGGGGTGAGGAACGCGAGCGCTACGTGGCAGGCTACCACCGAGACGATCTGCAGCGTCGTCACCAGGCGGCCGAGCGTCAGCGCACTCAGGATGATGGGCAGCAGGTATAGGTTGAAAACCGGGCTGTAGACGCGGCCCGTGAACCACAGCACCCCCGTGGTGAAGATCAGCATGGACCAGGATTCGATCAACAGCCGTGTGCGGGAACTGCCGGGGAAGAAGAGGCGCGCGCGAAATACAACGATGGCGAGCCCGAATGCGCAGAGCAGCGTGAGCACCGGCCAGATGCGGTCGGCAAACGCGTGTGACCAGATCAGCACCAGCGCTGCCAGGGCCAGACACAGGATCTCGATGGAGCGTGTGCTGCGCACGGCGTCAGCGCACCGCGGGCCTGACGTTGAGTTCGTGCAGGGCGCGCTGCACCTCCGGATCCTGTTGCGGCGGCAACGGCGGTGGCGGTGGCACCGTTTCAGACGGGCGCGGCAACTCGATGTCCGGCGCAATACCGCGATGATTGATGGAAACGCCGGACGGGGTGTAATAGAGCGACGTCGTCAGCTTCACGGCGCTCTCGTCGCTCAACGGGATGATGGTTTGCACCGAGCCCTTGCCGAAGGTAGTGCGCCCCATCAGCTTCGCGCGATGCTGATCCTTGAGCGCGCCGGCAACGATCTCGGCGGCCGACGCGGAACCGCCGTTGACCAGCACGACGATGGGCGCGCCGCTCAACGCGTCGCCCGGCGTCGCCGACATCTCGAACTTCGAATCTGCGGTTCGGCCCTTGGCGGTCACGATGATGCCGCTGTCGAGAAAGGCGTCGGCTACCGCCACCGCCGCTTCGAGCACGCCCCCCGGGTTGTTGCGCAGATCGAGCACCAGACCTTTGAGCGGCGCGCCGTTTTTCTTGCGCAGGCCGCGCAGCGCCGCATTGAAGTCAACACCGGTGGTTTCGCTGAACTCCGCGATGCGCGCATAACCGAAGCCGGGTTCGAGCAGCAGCGACTTGACGCTGTGCAGCTCCACCTTCGAGCGCTTCAGGGTGAAGGTCAGCGGCTCCGTGCTGGAGCTCCGCAAAATGCCGATCTTGACCAGGCTGCCCTCCGCACCGCGCATGCGACCGATGGTGTTTTCGAGTGTCGTGGTGTTCACCGGAATGTCATCGATGCTGGCAATGACGTCGCCGGAGCGGATGCCCGCCAGCGCCGCCGGCGAGCCTTCGAAAGGCGCGACCACGACGACCTGGTCGTCTTCCACGGACACCTCGATGCCGACACCCGAATACTGGCCGGAGCTCGAGATCTTGACCTCGTCGTACTCATCCCCCGTGAGGTACGCCGAATACGGGTCGAGCGAGGCGACCATCCCGTGGATCGCGGCCT
The DNA here is from genome assembly GCA_964658805.1 of uncultured Steroidobacteraceae bacterium. Lineage (GTDB taxonomy): Bacteria > Pseudomonadota > Gammaproteobacteria > Steroidobacterales > Steroidobacteraceae > Bog-1198. Next base: position 3,246 of record CAZZZU010000170.1, on the reverse strand, counting down.
GCATCAGCTGGTGGTCATCGACGGGATTGACATATTCACGCTTGACCCGTTCCAGGATCTCGGCGAACAGGCGGGCGTCGGCCCACGGCACATTGGCGGCAGCGGCCGGCGATTTGTCGGCCAGCACGCCATGCGCGATCCCGAACGAAAGTCCGATCGCGATGCCAACTCCGAGCAGCAAGGTGGGACGCAAGGCGGACTTCATTGCGCGCAGCATACGCCACCTCGCACCCCGGGCATGCGCACTGGCTCAGGGATTTGGCCGCAGCCAGTCCTTGGGATCCACCGTCTTGCGGCCGTCGCGTATCTCGAAGTAAAGGTTGGCGGGCGCCGCATCGCTGTCGCTCAACGCCGCGAGCACATCGCCCGGCACCACCGCGTCACCGACCTTTTTGTAAAGCACCTCGGCGTGGCCGTACAGGGTCATGAAACCGCCGCTGTGGCCGATGATGATCAGCATGCCGAGACCCTGCAGCCAGTCGGCGTACACCACGCGTCCAAAATAGGGCGCGCGTACTTTGGCGCCACGCTGTGCGTCGATCATGATGCCATTCCATCGCACGTCGGCCGAACTCCGCGCGCGCGGCGCCTGGTAGCGGGCCGTGACCTTGCCAGCCACCGGCCAGGGCAACTTGCCGCGCATTGCGCCGAAGCTTTTCGACGGATCGTCGGGGAAGTCCTGCAGCACCCGCGACAACTCGGCAACCAGTGACTCGACCGCCTGCTCTTCACGCTTCAGTCTGCCGAGCTCCTGGTTGCCCGTCGAGAGCTGCGCGTTCAATTGCGCCACTGCGGCGCTGCGCTGCTCGCGCGCATGTTGCAATTCGTTCATGTCGTGGGCGGCGGCGTCGCGCAGCGCGGCGAGTTTCTCGCTCTGGGCGTCGATCTCCTGCACGAGCGTGTCGAGACGCGCAAGTTCGGTGACGACGGCTTCGATGTCGCGGCCGCGCCGTTCGGCGAAATAACGATACCAGGCAAGCGTGCGGCCCAGTGCCGCCGGGCTGTTCTGATTCAGCAGCAACTTGAGCGGCTCCTCGCTGCCGATCATGTAGGCAGCACGGATCTGCGCAGCAAGCGCAGCGCGTTGCGCGTCGAGCGCGCCGCGGGTGCGCGTGGCCTCACTGCGCAGTCCGGCGCGGCGGCTCTCGGCACCAGCCTGCTCCGCGTTCAGTGCCTCGAGACGGCGGCGTTGCTCCGTGACGAGAAGTTCCGACTCGCGGACCCGGGCGCTCTGCGCGTCGCGCTCCTTCAGTTGGGATCCGAGGCGCGCGGTGAGCGCCGCGATGCGCGCCCGCACCGCTTCGAGCTGCGCCCGGGCCTGCGCCGTATCCTGCGTCTGCACGCCCGTGGCGCCACCGCTCAAGACGGGGAAAAAGGCAAGGCACACGGCCACATAGCTGCACAGTTTGCTCACGGACGGCAAGCATACAAGCCTGCGAGGCCGCTGCTATACTTGCGCGCCTTAAAATCCCATTCAGTGCCCCACATGCCGCGCTTGCTCGACTTCATCAGCCATCATCCTTACCTCGCGGGGGCCGCCTTGCTCGCGGCGCTCGCAGTGGTCGGTTACGAAATATTCGAGCGTATGCGCGCGTTCGCCGGCTTGAGCACCACACAGGCCGTGCGCCTCATCAATCAGGGCGCCGTCGTGATCGATCTGCGCAACAAGCAGTCGTTCGACGCCGGGCACATCAACGATGCGAAAAATATGCCGGCCGCGGAGCTGGATACGCAGACCGAATCGTTGAAGCGCTGGCGTGACAAGAACGTCATCACCTACTGCGACAGCGGTGCGGACGGCGTGAACGCTGCGCGCAAGCTGATGAAAATGGGTTTCACCAAAGTTTTCAATCTGCAGGGCGGCTTGAATGCGTGGGTCAAGGACAACTTGCCCGTCGCCCGCACGGCGCCCGGCCGGGGCAATGCAAAATGACTCAACCAAACGTGACCATCTACACCACCGCATGGTGTCCGTACTGCGCGCGCGCCAAGCGCCTGCTCACCGAGAAGCAGATCAGCTTCGCTGAGATAGATGTCGACGAGGACTCGAAGTTTCGCGCCGAGATGCAACAGCGCAGCAGCCGGCGCACTGTGCCGCAAATTTTCATCGGCGATCGACACGTTGGCGGATGCGATGATCTGTTCGCATTGGAAAGCAGCGGCGGATTGGATCGTCTCATCCAGGGGGCAGAATGAACGAAGTTAGAGACCCGGTGCCGGAGACCAATGTCGGCGGCGTGCAGATCACCTTGCAGAGCGTGTACCTGAAAGACTCATCGTACGAGTCGCCGAACGGGCCGCGCCTGCCCAACAACCAGCCCTGGGATCCGAAGTTCCAGCTCAACATGAACACCACCACCGAGGACCTGGGTCCCGATGTGCGCGAAGTGTCGTTGACCGTCACGCTCGAAGCAAAGCAGGGCGAAGCCACGCTCTACCTCGTCGAAGTGAAGCAGGCCGGCGTGTTCGCGATGGCGAATGCCTCCACCGAGGAGCTCAAACGATTGATCGGCAGCTTTTGTCCGAGTGTGTTGTTCCCCTACGCACGCGAAGTCATCTCGGATCTGGTGGTCAAGGGCGGATTCCCGAATTTCCTTCTGCCGCTCGTGAATTTCGACGCGTTGTTCGCGCAAGCCTCGGAGACTCCGCCGGTGACAGGGCTGGTCAACTAGGCAGAAGAGACGTGCACGGCGCCAGCGCGGAACCGCTTACGGTCATCGGCGCCGGCTCGTGGGGTACGGCGCTTGCCATCCAACTGGCACGCACAGGCCATCCGACCCGGCTGTGGGGGCGCGACTCGCGCGCCATCGACGCCATGCGTGCAGGCCGGTGCAATGCCCGCTACCTGCCAGGCGCCGCGTTTCCCGCAGCTCTGCTGTTGACTGCGGACCTTGCGGACGCCGTCGCTGCGGCCGGCGACATCCTCATCGCCGTGCCATCGCATGCCTTCCGCGTGACGCTCGAGGAGCTCGCTCCCTATCTCGATGCACGCACGCGCGTCGCCTGGGCCACCAAAGGTTTCGAGCTTGCGACCGGGCTTCTCCCGCACCAGGTCGTGCGCGAGATACTCGGCAACCGGCCCGGTGCCGTGCTGTCGGGTCCCACCTTCGCGAAGGAAGTCGGGGCCGGCCTGCCGACCGCCATGACCGTGGCGTCGAACGACGCGGAGTTCGCGCGCGCGCTGGCCATGAACCTCACCGGACCCAACTTTCGCGCCTACCTGCAGGATGACATCGTCGGCGTCGA
>CAZZZU010000169.1:492-6302 GCA_964658805.1 uncultured Steroidobacteraceae bacterium | reverse complement strand
GCAGCTACATTCACGAAGCAGGCGGCAAGATTGCGCTCGCGAGTCTCCTCGGCCACGAAACCCGCTACAAAGTCACGTTGCCCGACCCGGGCAACCGTGACTCGAAGGTCGCCTAGACGACGCCGTCCTCGAACGGCTGCAACTCGACCAGCACCGCGCCGGCCGGCACGCGATCCTTCAGGGCGAAGGGCAAACGACCGACCACCCCCGGCTGCGGCGCGGTCAAGGTGTGTTCCATTTTCATGGCTTCGACAGTCACGAGCGCGTCACCGCGCGCGACTCGCTGGCCAACTTGGACATGAACCGCGACGATGATGCCCGGCAACGGTGTCAACAGCGAGCCTTGCTCAGCCGCAACGTCACCTGCGAGGGTGTCCTCGGTGGAGTGCAACGTCAGCGTTGCGTGCCGGCCCTCGTGAAACAGATGTAACAGGTTGCCGTCCTGCATGAGGTTGACGCGGCTACGCCACGCCGCGCCGTCCAGCCCCGTCAACTCGACCTCCAGCTGCGAGGCGTCCCGTTGCACCACGGCAGCCCGCAGCGCCAGCGTGCCGGCATGCACCTGATAGTCGTCGTTTCCCAGGTGCGTGACCAGAACCGCTTCCTGACTGATATGCCATGCAAAACTGGAAGGCGCGCTCAAGCGCCATGCGCGGGTATCGCTCCACAACGCGTCAGCCGGCGTAGCGGCCGCGCACCAGAGCGCTGCCAGCGCGCGCTCCAACGCGCCCGCTGCCGGCTCGCCGAACTGCAGCACGCCCTGGTGCAAGCTCAGGTAATTGGTCGCGACGCCGCCACGCCGGAAATCGGGCTCGGCCAGGATGCTTTTGAGCAGCGCGCGGTTGGTTTGCACCCCGGCGATTTCCAGCTCCTCCAATGCCCGGGCCAGCGCGCACACTGCCAGGTCGCGCGATGCGCCGCTGGCGATGACCTTGCCGAGCATCGGATCATAGTAGGAGGACACCTCATCGCCGCATTCCACGCCCACGTCCAGACGCAGTTGCCCACCAGGCTGCGGCCAGCGCAGGTGGTTGATACGCCCGACACTGGGCATATACCCCGCCGCCGGGTCCTCCGCGTACAACCGGGCTTCGAGCGCCGCGCCGATCGCGACTATTTCATCCTGGCGTCGCGGCAGCAGCTCGCCACGCGCGATGCGAATCTGCCATTCCACGAGATCGATACCCGTGATGCATTCAGTGACCGGGTGCTCGACTTGCAGGCGCGTATTCATTTCCATGAAGTAAAATGCCTGTGACTCATCCAGGAGGAATTCCACCGTCCCGGCACCCACGTAACCGACGGTACGCGCGCTCCGTTTGGCGGCCTCCGACATCTCGGCACGCACCTCGTCGCGCAGACCCGGAGCAGGCGCCTCCTCAATGATCTTCTGATGACGCCGCTGCACCGAGCAATCGCGATCGAACAGACTGACCACCTGACCCTGGGCATCCGCAAAGATCTGTACTTCGACGTGGCGCGCGCGCGCGAAGTAGCGCTCCATCAGCAGGCGCTCATCGCCGAACGCCGTGCGCGCCAGACGCCGAGCCGAGTGCACGGCTTCAGGCAGGCCGGCTGCATCATGTACCACCTGCATGCCTTTGCCGCCGCCGCCCGCGCTGGCCTTGATGATCAGCGGATAGCCGATCGCCGCGCCTTCCGCCAACAGCCGCGCGTCGGACTGCTCATCGCCGTGATAGCCCGGAGCCACCGGCACGCCGGCCGCAGCCATCGCAGCCTTGGCGGCACTTTTCGAACCCATCGCGCGGATGGCGGACGCTGGCGGTCCCACGAAAATCAGCCCGGCCTCCGCGCAGGCTTGTGCAAACGCGGCGTTCTCGGAGAGGAATCCGTAGCCAGGATGCACCGCGTCGGCACCCGCCTGGCGCGCAACAGCAATGATCCTGGCGATGTCCAGATAGCTCTCCGCGGCGGGCGCAGCGCCGAGTCGAAAAGCCTGGTCGCAGGCGCGCACGTGCCGCGCACCGCGGTCGGCGTCGGAATACACGGCGACCGTGGCGACGTTCATGGCACGCGCCGTGCGGGCAATGCGGCAGACGATTTCGCCGCGATTCGCGATGAGCAGCTTGTTCAACATTCGCTACATTCGAAACACGCCGAAGCGCGTCTCCGCCGGCCGCTGCGTGGCGTTCAGTGCCAGCGCCATTGCCAACACGCGGCGCGTGTCGCGCGGATCGATCACGCCATCATCCCAGAGCCGCGCCGAAGCGTAGTAGGGATGTCCTTGCGACTCGAACTGTGCACGGATCGGCGCCTTCAATTTTTCCTCATCCGCAGCGCTGAAGGGTTGACCCGCGCGCTGCAACGCGTCACGCCGGATGGTGGCGAGCACGCTGGCGGCCTGTTCACCGCCCATGACCGACGTGCGGGCATTCGGCCACTGGAACAAGAAGCGCGGTGCATAGGCGCGGCCGCACATCGCATAGTTGCCGGCACCAAAACTACCGCCGACGACCACTGTGTATTTCGGCACGGCGGCGCAGGCCACTGCCATCACCAGCTTGGCGCCGTCTTTGGCGATGCCGCCCGCCTCTGCCGCCTGCCCCACCATGAACCCGGAGATGTTCTGCAGGAAAACCAGCGGCACATTCTCGCGACAGCACAGCTCGATGAAATGCGCGCCCTTCAGCGCACTTTCGCTGAACAAAATGCCGTTGTTGGCAATGATGCCCACCGGCATGCCATGAATGTCGGCGAAACCGCATACCAGCGTGGTGCCGTACAAAGCCTTGAATTCATCGAACCACGCGGCGTCGACCAGTCGTGCAATCAACTCGCGCACATCGTAGGGCCTGCGCGCGTTCTGCGGAATCACGCCATACAGCTCCGCCGGATCGAAGTCGCTGCGCGACGTGCACGGCACCGCGGACTTGGCGTCCATTTCAGGTCGGCGCAGTCGCGCCACGGCGCGGCGCGCGAATGCCAGGGCGTGTGTGTCGCTCTCGGCATAGTAGTCAGTCACGCCCGAGCGCCGACAATGCACGTCGGCCCCGCCGAGGGTCTCCGCATCGATTTCCTCGCCCGTGGCGGCGCGTACCAGCGGCGGGCCACCCAGAAACACGCGCCCCTGATTGCGCACGATGATGGCTTCATCGGACATAGCGGGCACATAAGCCCCGCCCGCCGTGCATGACCCATGGACGACTGCAATCTGCGCCACGCCGCGCGCCGAGAGGCGCGCCTGATTGAAAAATATGCGCCCGAAATGATCGCGGTCCGGGAACACTTCATCCTGCAGCGGCAGAAAAGCGCCGCCGCTTTCCACCAGGTAGATGCACGGCAAGCTGTTCTCGCCCGCGATTTCCTGAGCCCGCAGGTGCTTCTTCACTGTCAGCGGGTAGTAGGTGCCGCCCTTCACGGTCGGGTCGTTCGCCACCACCATGCATTCGCGCCCTGCAACCCGGCCCACGCCGGTGATCAAACCGGCTGCCGGCAGAGCATCGTCGTACACCCCATACGCCGCCAGGGTCGACAACTCCAGAAACGGTGCGCCGGGATCGAGCAATGCATCGATGCGGGCTCTGGCCAGCAACTTGCCCGCCTTGACATGCTTGTCGCGCGCCGCTGCACTGCCGCCCAGACGCGTGGTGTCCAACAGCGTCGTCAGATCGTCGACGGCGCGACGCATCGCCGCAGCGTTTTCCGAAAAATCGTCTGACGTGACGTCGATCTTCGAGATTATTTTCGCCAATGGCGTTCCCGATGCAAGCGTGGCAAGATTGTCGGACAGTCCGATTATCCAACGGAATCATCAACATGTCGAGTACGGCCTATCGTGAGTTCAATTTCGGTCTTGGCGAAGATCTCGATGCGGTGCGTGAGCAGGTGCGGCGCTTCGCCGCGGAGCGCATCGCGCCGCGTGCCAGCGAAATAGACCGCAGCAATATTTTCCCGCGCGATCTGTGGCCGGAGATGGGCGAACTGGGGCTGCTCGGCATGACGGTAAGCCCGGAATACGGCGGTGCGGGCCTTGGCTACCAGGCGCATACGCTGGTCATGGAGGAAATCTCACGCGCATCCGCGGCGGTGGCGTTGAGCTATGGCGCGCATTCCAACCTCTGCGTGAACCAGCTGGCACTGAACGCGAGTGAAGAGCAAAAGCGCCGCTATCTGCCCAAGCTGATCAGCGGCGAGCACGTCGGCGCGCTGGCGATGTCCGAACCCGGTGCCGGGTCGGACGTGGTTTCGATGCAATTGAAAGCAGTCCGGCGCGGCGATCATTACGTGCTCGACGGTCGCAAGATGTGGATCACCAACGGTCCTGAAGCCGACGTTCTGGTGGTGTACGGCAAGACCGCACCCGACGCCGGCGCTCGTGGCATCAGCGCGTTCATCATCGAAAAGGGTTTCAAGGGCTTTTACGCCGCGCAGAAACTCGACAAGCTCGGGATGCGCGGTTCGAGTACCAGCGAGCTCGTGTTCGATGAATGCCAGGTGCCCGTCGAAAATCTCCTTGGGCGCGAGAACCAGGGCGTCAGCGTCCTGATGCGCGGGCTCGACTACGAGCGGGTGGTACTGTCCGGCGGACCGCTTGGCATCATGGCCGCTGCCCTCGACGTCGCGGTGCCGTACGTGCGTGAACGCAAGCAATTCGGTCAGCCCATCGGCACTTTCGAACTCGTGCAGGGCAAGCTGGCGGATATGTATGCCTCGCTGAATGCAAGCCGCAGCTACGCCTACATGGTCGCTGCAGCCTGCGATCGTGGCGATCACACACGCAAGGACGCGGCGGCCTGCATCTTGTTCTGCGCGGAAGCGGCCACCCGTGCGGCTCTCGATGCGATTCAGCTTCTCGGTGGCAACGGCTACATCAACGACTACCCTACAGGTCGCCTGCTGCGCGACGCCAAGCTGTACGAGATCGGCGCGGGCACCTCCGAGATCCGTCGCATGCTGATCGGTCGCGAACTGTTCGGCGAAGTGCCGTGAGCGACCTGTTCGCGCCGCTCGACGACTTCCCCGCTTACCGCCAGATCGCCAACCAAATCGAGCAACGCATTGTCGGCAGGAGCCTGCGTGCTGGCGATCCCCTGCCGTCCGAAACCGATCTGGCACGGCAATTCGGTGTCAATCGGTCCACGGTGCGGGAAGCGATACGGGAACTCGAAATCCAGGGACTGCTCGGGCGTGAGCGCGGCGAGAAACGGCTGCGCGTCACGCGGCCCGCGCATCATCGCATCAGTTCCGGCGTCAGCCGTGCCCTGGCATTGCATGACGTGACTTTCGATGAGCTCTGGGAAGCCATGATGGCAATCGAGCCGGCAGCTGCCCAATATGCCGCAACCCGTCGCACTTCGGCGCAACTCGAAACTCTGCTGCAGGCGCAGGCGCGCTTCCGGCGCGAGTTGGACACGCCTGCCTTGGTCGGCGCCGTCATCGAGTTTTTTACCGCCGTCGCGGCAGCCAGCGGCAATCAGGTGCTGGCCCTGTCACAGTCGCCGCTCAACGTTTTGATTGCCCCTACCCTGACGCGCATGATCGACACGGTGCCGCAGGCACGCACGCGTATCAAGGACGCGCAGACCAAGATCGTTGCCGCGATCCGGTTGCGCAAGGCCGATCAGGCCCGCCTCTGGATGGAGAAACACATTCGGGACTTCAAGCGCGGCCGCGAAATCGAACTGCAGGCGCTGAAGCTTCCCTGACCGTCATGACCTTCGGCGCTGTGCATTCACATGCGAACGGTGTCGACCGAGAATGAGCACGATCGCGATGGGCAGGATGTCCAGCCAGTCGATTTCACCACCACCGCCATGGCTACCACTGCCGGCACTGGCGCTAGCCGCACC
>CAZZZU010000169.1:0-482 GCA_964658805.1 uncultured Steroidobacteraceae bacterium | reverse complement strand
GCTGCCACCGCTGCCACCACCGGTGCTAGGAGGGGCGCTGCTGCCGATCGCGAGCGTCGCTGCCGCGGCCGGCGCGTTACCGCCGGCGGGCCCGGTCAGCAATGCATTGGCGGCGACTGTATCCGTATAGCTGCCGGCCGTTGCACTGCTGACGTTCAGCGAGATGCTACAACTGCCTTGTGCCGGGATGATGAAGCCGGTCAGGGAGAGCGTGGAACCGATCGCAATCAGGGCGGTACCGGTGCCGGTACAAGAGGTCGTCGCGGCCGGCGTGGTTGCGATGCTGAGAGCGGCCGGCAATGTCTGATTGAACACCGCCTGGGTCAGGGCATACGCATTGGTGTTGCTGAGCGTGTAGGTCAGGGTTGCATTGGCACTCACCGCAACGGTCGCCGGCGAAAAAGTTTCGCTGACCAGCGGTGCCGCAGGGACGACATCTAGGGTCGCCGGACACGCGCTCGCCGCGCTGCCGGCGCTCGCCG
>CAZZZU010000168.1:0-6364 GCA_964658805.1 uncultured Steroidobacteraceae bacterium | reverse complement strand
ATATCGAGCGAGCGCCGAAACGTTTCGGGTAGAAAAAAGAAACCCACCACCAGCGTGATGCCGGCAACGACAATCGGATACCACAGGCCGTAGTAGATATTGCCGGTGGCAGCCACCATCGCAAAAGCCGTGGTCGGCAGAAACCCACCGAACCAGCCGTTCCCGATGTGATAGGGCAAAGACATGCCGCTGTAACGAATCCGCGTCGGAAACATTTCGACCAGCAGCGCCGCGATCGGCCCATAGACCATCGTCACATACACCACCAGCACCCACAGGATCAGCACCACCATGGGCATATTCAGCGTCTGCGGATCCGCCTTGTCAGGATAGCCGGCGGTGGTGAGCGCTGCCTTGACCTGCTTTTGAAAATCGGCAATGGCCGCCTTACGCTCGGCGCCCGATACGGTATGAGGATCCGGTACCGTGAACGAATTCGTGCCGCTACGCACCATGGCGGTCGTGCCGGGAGGCGCATCCTCGCGGCCGTATGACACGCCCGCCTTGGCCAGATAACTCTTGGCGATGTCGCACGACGTCGAATCGAAAGTTTTCTTGCCGATTGGGTCAAACTGAAAAGAGCATTCTTTGGGATCAGCCACCACGGTCACCGGCGATTGTGACTGCGCGGCATACATGGCCGGGTTCGCATAGCGGGTCAGTGCATTGAAGAGCGGGAAGTAAGTGAGCATCGCCAGCAGACAGCCCGTCAGAATGATGGGTTTGCGCCCGATGCGGTCCGACAACCAGCCAAAGAAAATGAACCCCGGCGTTGCCAGCAACAACGCGATCGCCATCAGTTCATTGGTGGTCGCACCTTCCACCTTGAGGGTACGCTCCAGGAAGAACGACGCATAAAACTGCCCCGCGTACCAGATGACCGCCTGTCCCATGACCGCGCCGAGCAGCGCGACCAGTGCAATCTTCAGGTTGGACCACTGACCGAATGCTTCGGCCAACGGCGCCTTCGAACCCGTGCCCTGTTTTTTCATCTTCAGGAACACCGGGCTTTCGGCGAGCTGCAGACGAATCCACACCGAGACGGCGAGCAAAATGGCGGACACCAAAAAAGGAATGCGCCAGGCCCATGCCTTGAACGCCTCTTCGCCCACGCCCTTACGCGTTGCCAGCACCACCAGCAGCGCAGCAAACAGGCCCAGCGTCGCCGTGGTCTGAATGAAGCTGGTGTACAGGCCGCGCTTTCCCGGCGGTGCATTCTCGGCAACGTAGGTAGCCGCCCCGCCATATTCACCGCCCAGTGCCAGCCCTTGCAGCAGGCGCAGCGCCAGCAAAAGCACCGGTGCCAGCACACCGGCCGTCGCATAGTTTGGCAGACAGCCAACTGCGAAAGTCGAGCCGCCCATGATCAACATGGTGATTAGAAAGGTATGCTTACGACCGACCAGGTCGCCCAAACGCCCGAACACCAGCGCGCCAAACGGACGCACCGCGAAACCGGCTGCGAATGCCGCGAGCGCGAAGATGAAGCCCGTGACCTCATTCACGCCGGAAAAGAATTGCGCGCTGATCACGGTTGCCAGTAGTCCGTACAGATAGAAGTCGTACCATTCGAAAATGGTGCCGAGTGAGGAGGCCCCGATGATCAGGCCGACGCTTTGCGCGCGGCTCGGCTCCACTGACATATCACTCTCCCCTTGAAAGCTAGCGCTTCGGTGGCGCGGTGGTGATGATCGTTCGTAACTCGGTCAGCTTGGCCTTGATCGCCGCAGCATTGTCCGGACCCATACGGATCAAAATCTTCTGTCCCGCGGGCAGTTTTTCCATGCCAGGATCGGCGAAGGTATACATCACGTTGGGACGTTCGAGTTCCACGCTCGCAGGCTGCGGCGCGGCCAGCAGGGAATCGATCACCTGCACCAGTCGGTCGTTGAAGTAGCCGCTCGGATAACCGAGATCCTGATACGACTGCTGGAACAGCGGATAATAGTGAATGTAGAGATTGGCCAGCTGATGCATGTCGAGCTTGCCGAGCGCCGTGACCATGGGTTTGTAGCGGTCGTAGTTGCGCTTGTCGAGCGTCGCGTGCAGTTCGTCACCGTTGGCCGCAAAACTGCCCGACACCGGAGTCGTCGGCCGCTTGTCCACCGCCACCTTCTGGCGCGGCAGATTATCGACGGTGACGACGATGTGGCGCACCAGATTCTCAGGCTGCAAAAACGCCTTGATCGCATCGCCGCCCGTCAAGCCACCCAATGCGCTCACGAGCGGCGCGTCGCTGTCGTTGAGTGCGGGCAAGGGTGCAGCTGCTGTGCTTTTGGCTGCGTCCGCCGGCAGCGGATGCTCGATGGTCTGCTGCGGCGTGGACTCCACCGGCGCCTCGGTATTCACACTCGCGACCGTCGGCATCTCGGCACTGCGCCGATGCAGAATGAACCAAGTGCCACCCGCCAGCACCACCACTGCCGCCGCCACCGCAATCGCCGGTTTTTGAACTACCACGCCGTCACCCCGCCTTGGCCATTCGTAATTGCAACTCGTGACGCTTGTAGTCGATGATGAGGGTATCGAGCAAGCCCAACGTGTCCATGCCGATCAAGATGGCCGGTTGCCGGGTGAGCTTCCACTGCTTGAATATGTACATGTCAGCGTAGGTCACGCCCGAATTGCGGATCTGTATCGAGCCGATTTGGATCGCCGGCATGGCCGCAAGCTCACCTATCTGCACATCCTTGGTCGCCCCCTGAATCTCGTCGGGTCGGCCTCTTTGCATGTTGCCTTTGTGCATCAACGCCTCGCGTAGCGCGAGATTTGCCACGGTGGCCTGGCCGCCGGTATCAATGATGGCCTTGGTCGGGATGCCGTCGACCGTCGCATTGACGACCACCAAAGTGCCCCGCATGGAATGAAACGGCAGGTCGATGAAACCGCGTGCGGCGCGTTCGTTGCGCGAGAAGCTGATATCGATCTGGTCGTGCTTGAAATCGATGAAGATGCGTTTGCCGATCAGCCCCTCCCCGCCCAGCACGCCTTCAGCGCCGCCGAGCGCATCCGGCACGATGGGCAGCATTGCCTGATCGACCGACAGGTCACCGACGCTGAGCGTATCCACCTTCACGGTCGGCACGGTGGCGAAGCCGGTCACCCCGCGCATCACGACCGGCGGCGATTGATCGAGCGGCAGCCCGAGCGCTAGCGCCACGGTTGCCGTCACGCCGCTGTGACTTGCGCCAGTGTCCAGCACCAGTCGGAACGGGCCACGCCCATTTATGAAGACCGGTGCCCAAATACGCCCGATCTGATCGCGCCGCGTCGGCGCGACATAACGCGGCTCCTTGCCTTGCACCATGATGTCGGTAAGTTGTTCGATTGTGTCGACGCCGGTCGGCGAGGGTGGCGAGATTTCCGGGGCGATAGCCAACGCGCGGGCGGTCAGAAAGCCCAAGGCCACACCGGCGAGCGCGCCGGCGCGCGATGGATTGCTGTAGACAGTCATGTGCTTCTCCCCCGCAAGCCGCGCACGAATCGTGGCCCGGACTCTAGCACTAAGTATCGAAGTCCCGCAGGGCCGTTTCGATCTGCTCACGGGTATTCATCACGAAAGGTCCATACGCGACGACCGGCTCGTCAATCGGTTCCCCCGTCAGCACCAGGCACGTGGCTTCTGCCTGGGCCTCCAGACAGATGTCGTCGCCGTCGCGCTCCAACACCACGAGGTCCGCGTCACGCGAGTCCGGCGCACCGTTCACACGAACTGCGCCGCGCAGCATCGCGAGTACCGCTGTGTGGCCTGGCGTCACCGTCAAAGTCGTGGTGCGATCCTGCCGCAATCGGACGTCCCACACATTCAGCGGCGTCACCGTGACTGCCGGACCGCGTCGGCCGGCGTATTCGCCGGCGATCACGCGCACTTCGCCGGCGGCATTCGCCAGTTCAACGCGCGCAATGTCGGCATCGCGAAGCGTTTGGTATCGTGGCGGCGACATCTTGTGCGCGGCCGGCAGATTCACCCATAGCTGCACCAATTCCAGCGCACCGCCGCGCGCCGTGAAGGCAGGCGAATGGTATTCCTGGTGCAATATGCCCGCAGCCGCCGTCATCCATTGCACGTCACCAGCACCGATCAGACCCGCATTGCCCACCGAGTCGCGATGCGCAACTTCGCCCTCATAAACGATGGTCACGGTTTCGAAGCCGCGATGCGGATGCGTGCCGACCCCGCGTGGGCGCGACGCCGGCGCAAAATGCGCCGGACCCGCATAATCGAGCAATAAGAAAGGACTCAATGTTGCGCCGAGCCCATCGTAGGAAAACAGACTGCGGACGGGAAAACCGTCACCAACCCAGTGCCCGCGCGGGCTGGCGTGGATACCTGCAATTGCTTTCCTCATAGAATGTCATGATAACTCCCGGAGTCCGCATTGAAAATCTACGAGAATCTGGCTGCTCTGGAGGCCATGCTCGGCCTTGTCATCGGCTCCAGCGACTGGCTCACCATCGATCAAAGACGCATCGACGACTTTGCCGCGGTGACGGGTGACACCCAGTGGATACACGTTGACCCGCAGCGGGCAGCCCGCGGCCGATTCGGCGCGACCGTGGCACACGGCTTCCTGACGCTGGGTCTGTTGCCATACTTCGGCCAAAGCGCGTTTGGCATCAGCGGCATTTCAAGCACCGTCAATTACGGCGTGAATCGCGTGCGCTTTCCCGCGCCAGTTCCGGTCGGCAGCCGGCTGCGCGCGCACTTCAAGCTGGTGTCGCTGCACTACATCGACGGTGGCGCGCAGGAAGTGAGCGAAGTGACCGTTGAACGCGAATCACAGCGCAAACCCGTGTGCGTTGCCGAAGCGGTCAGCCGCCACTACATCTGATCAAGCGGCGAGCAGCGTCCTGACATGCGCGACGGCGCTGCGACCGAGCGCTCCCAGGTTGTAACCCCCTTCCAACATCGATACGACACGCTTGTCGGCGTGCTTCTCGGCCACTGCCATCAACTCGCGCGTCATCCACTCATAGTCCGCCTCGACCAGCGCCATGCCGCCCAGCAGATCTTCCTTGTGCGCATCGAAGCCCGCGGAAATGAAAATCATCTGCGGCTTGAATTCTTCGAGCGCCGGCAGCCAGTGTTCGGTCACCGCTTTGCGAACGGCGAGTCCGCCGCTGCCGGCTGCCAGCGGCACGTTCACCATGTTGGGCGACGGATTCGCGGTCCCGCTGTAAGGATAGAACGGATGCTGGAAGAAACTCGCCATCAGCACCTTGTCCTGCCAGCGTGGCTCGCTGAACATGTCCTCGGTGCCGTTGCCGTGGTGCACGTCGAAGTCGATGATGGCGACGCGCTGCAAGCCTTTTTTCTCGAGCGCATACGCCGCAGCGACGCCGATGTTGTTGAAGATGCAGAAGCCCATGGAGCGCCCCTGCGTCGCATGATGCCCACAGGGACGTACCGCGCAAAACGCGTTGCTCGAACCGCCGGCGATGACCTCATCCACTGCCAGCACACCGGCCCCCGCGGCGCGGCGCGCCGCATTCAGGCTATGGGGATTCATGGCGGTATCCGGATCGAGCTGAACGTAGCCCTCTGCGGGCGCGTTTTCAAAAATAAGATCGACATAGGCGGGACGGTGGACGCGCTTCAGGTCCGCCGCGTCCGCAAGCGGTGCATCGAGTACTCGCACCTCGTCGAACAGGCCCGCGGACCGCATCTGATCGTTGACGGACTTCAGGCGGTCGGGGCACTCGGGATGGCCACCGCCCATCTCGTGGCGCAGGCAATCGGTGTGTGTGATGTAAGCTGTCATGACGCCATGATACACGCGCCTGCGGCGTCGGCGTCCGCCGCTATGCGATGCCGCCGACCGGCGAGTACAAGCCGAGGCAACGACCACGTTCCTGTATCAGCGCGAGTACCGTATCGATGGTCGGCGTGGCCACGTCGGTCAACCGGGCGAGTTCCTGCACGACCGTGACGAGCGCATCGATCTCGAGGCTGCGACCGCGCTCCAGATCCTGCAGCATGGACATTTTATGATCGGCAACGGACGCTGCGGCATCGAGCCGTCGCTGCATCATCTCGACGGGGATGTGCACGCCGAGCGCTTCGTTGACGGCCTGCGTTTCGACCATCATGCGCGTGCACAGCGCCCGGAGT
Source organism: uncultured Steroidobacteraceae bacterium (assembly GCA_964658805.1). Lineage (GTDB taxonomy): Bacteria > Pseudomonadota > Gammaproteobacteria > Steroidobacterales > Steroidobacteraceae > Bog-1198. The sequence continues at coordinate 252 of CAZZZU010000168.1, read as the reverse complement.
TGCGCATTGCCGAGCATCTGTCCCAGCGTCGAGCCCGTCAACGCGCTGATGGGATTGAAGCAAACGTTGCCCCAGAGCTTCAACCAGATGTTCCAGCGGATCGCGTCGCGCACGGGTGCATCGAACCCGGCACTGACCAATGCGGCAGCCAGCGCTTCGATTCGCGGGCTGCGGCTGCCGTCAGGTTCACCGAGGATGAAGCGGTTGAACTGATGATGGGCGATGACGCCCGGGGCAACTACCTCGCAGGCG
>CAZZZU010000167.1:0-6402 GCA_964658805.1 uncultured Steroidobacteraceae bacterium | reverse complement strand
ATATCACGCGCGGCGCTCGCCGCATGCGCGTCAGCTTCCGGTGCAAGACAGCCGAGCACGGAGGTACCGGTGCGCAGCACATCCATGGGATGGCTCGACGCCGGCAACTGCTCCAGCGCCGTCGCCACCTGCGGCGCGAGCTTGCGCAGGCCACGCAGTTTCTGCTTGTACGCCGCAAGCTCCGCCTGGGTGGGGAGCTTCTCGTGAATCAACAGATGAGCAATTTCCTCGAATTCGCTCTGCGTCGCAATGTCGAGAATGTCGTAGCCGCGGTAGTGCAGGTCGTTGCCGCTGCGGCCGACGGTACACAGCGCAGTATTGCCGGCGGCTACCCCCGACAATGCGACGGATTTCTTTGTCTTGAACGGCGTCGCGCCGCTGCCTTGGTTCCCGCTGGAGTTGCTCATTTCACTTTTCCTTCCGCAAAAAGTTCATCGAGTTTGCGTTCGTACGCAAAGTAGTCGAGGTACTTGTAAAGATCCGCGCGCGTTTGCATGGTGTCGAGCAGATGTTTCTGCGTACCGTCGCGACGGATGGCCTGATAGGTATTGAGTGCCGCAAGATTCATCGCCCGGTAAGCCGAACAGCAATGCAAGACGATATCGACGCCGACTGCGCCAAGCTCATCGCGCGTGTACAAGGGGGTTTGGCCAAATTCTGTGATATTGGCAAGGATTGGGACGCGTACGGCGGTCTTGAAGCGCTGGTACTGGGCAAGTTCGGTCATCGCCTCCGGGAAAATCATGTCCGCCCCCGCCTCGACGCAGGCGAGCGCCCGTTCAATGGCGCTGTCGATGCCCTCCACGGCCAATGCGTCGGTGCGCGCCATGATGACGAACTGCGAATCAGTGCGCGCGTCTACAGCCGCTTTCACCCGGTCTATCATCTCCGCTTGCGGCACGATCTCCTTGCCGGGCCGGTGACCGCAACGCTTGGCCTGCACCTGATCTTCGATATGCAGTCCCGCGGCGCCGAACTTGATAAAGGACTTTACGGTGCGGGCAATGTTGAAGGCACCCCCCCAGCCCGTGTCGGCATCCACCAGCAGCGGCAAGTCACAGGCGTCTGTGATGCGGCGGATATCGATCAGCACGTCATCCATGGTGCTGATGCCAAGGTCAGGCAGGCCAAGCGAATTGGCGGCCACGCTCGAGCCCGCGAGATACAAGGCACGGAAGCCGCTCGCCGCGGCCAGCCGCGCCGTATACGCGTTGATCACGCCCACACATTGCAGCGGCTTTTCCTCGAGCAGCGCATGACGCAGTCGCGCGCCCGGCGAATGCGTAACGACTGCGTTCATACGCGCCCCGCCACCGGGACCAGCGCGCCGTTCACGGCTGCAGCAGCATCCGACAACAGAAATGCGATGATCGCAGCCACTTCAGCCGGCCGCACCCAGCGGCTGAAGTCGGCTTCCGGCATATCCGTACGATTGCGCGGCGTGTCGATCACTGACGGCAGCAATGCATTCACGGTGACTCCTCGGTTTTTCAGTTCATCCGCCAAGGCTTCCGTCAGGCGGGCGACTGCGGCTTTGGAAGCCGCGTAAGCGCCCATTCCCACGCCCGCCCTGTGTGCGCCTAAGGCACCGATATTCACGATGCGCCCGGCTCCGGCCTGGGTAAAATACGGCAACACCGCCTGACAACACGCAACCGCGGTGCGTACATTGATACGGTACAACGCGTCCCACGTATCGAGTCCGCCGCCGTCGATCAACTCATACTCGAAGGCACCCGCGACGTTTATCAAACCATCAATGCGTCCGGTCACGTTCGCCACGGCTGCCAACGCCCCGGCGGCAACCCCCGTTTCGGCAAGGTCAAGTCCGCCGAAGCTGAGCGCGTCGGCAGATCCACGGCCTACGGCCGCGTGCTCGAGACCCGCCACCCGCGCGCCGCACGCCTGCAGATGCGACACGGTCGCGCGACCCAGCACGCCACCCGCACCGGTCACCACCACTACACGATTCGACAGATCCACGGTCATGCCGGCCATACGCGACTATAGAGCCTCCCCAGAAGCCGCCCCGTGACAATTTCGATCAAAGCGGTTGCTCGAAAATGCCACGCGTACCGGTCAAATAGCCAGTCGCCGCCGGAATTCGCCCGGCGATGCGCCGGTCCATTTCTTGAAAGCGCGATGAAATGCACTCCGTTCCGAAAAACCGAGTTCGAGCCCGATGTCCATGGCGCTGCGCTCCGAATGGCTTAGGTAGCTGATTGCCAGGTCGCGTCGCAATTCGTCCTTGATGACTTGATAGGACGTACCTTCTTCATGCAAACGACGACGCAGGGTCGCCGGTGCCATGTGAAATTCGCCTGCCAGCGCGTCGAATTCCGGCAAGTCCGCGTGCAACGCCGCGCGCAGCCGCCTGCGCACCCGTGCGGTCAGGCTGCTGGCATTCTTGTATTTGACCAATATGTTCTCCGGCGCGTTGCGCAGAAACTCTTTCACCGTCCGTTCGTTCTGCACGATGGGCAGGGTCAGATGCCCGGCGGCGAACACGATACGCGTGCGCTCAACCTGGAAACGCAGATCGGTGCAGTACATGAACCGGTACTCACCTGCATACGCCGGTTCCGGATACGCAAACTCAGCACGGAGTATCGGGATGCGCCGACCCACCAGCCAGCAGGCGAGTCCGTGGATCAGCATCAGCAATACCTCGTGCGCAAAGGCGCGCCGGGCCGACGCAGCACGGCAGGGATACAACGCGATACTGCTCTCGCCCCGTCGCTCGTCCCGCTCCAGGCGGCCGCTGATGTCATCCAGAATCAGCGTGAAAAACCGCAGGGCTCGTTCTAGCGCCTGGCCCAACGACTGGCAATTCAGCACGGCATGGCAAATCATCGCGTAACTGCCCGCTTTCATGCGGCGCGAGTCCTGGCCAAAAAACTCGTCATCCAACGTCAGCGCGACCAGTCGCCACAATGCCCCATAGTGCCGGACGGAAACACGTGCCTGCGGCGCGTCCAGCAATGTGGGATTCAATCCAACTTGCCGCAACAGCGCGTCTGCATCGAGATGCCGTGCCCGCACGCTCTCCAGCGCCGCCGCGACGAAACAGATTGCAATGGTGCCAGGCTCTGCCCGGTTCAGGCTGTGTTGCATATTCGCGCACGCAAATTGAACGCTTTGGATAATGAATCAAAACGCTTCCCCGTCTATAGTTTACGCGATGGACTCCTATACCGAAGAACAACGCATGGTGCGCGACTCGGCACGTGCTTTCGCCACACAGGAATTAAAACCGCATGCCAGCGACTGGGACCGTGCCGGCTGGGTACCGGCGGACACGGTCGCCAGAATGGGCGAGCTCGGCTTGCTCGGCATGATGGTGCCGGACGAATGGGGCGGTTCGTACACGGACTACACAGCCTATGCATTGGCAATCGAAGAAATCGCCGCGGGCTGCGCCTCGACCTCGACGCTGGTCAGCGTGCACAGTTCGGTCGGCTGCGGGCCGGTGCTCAAATTCGGCACCGACCTGCAGAAACAACGTTACCTCGCAGCGATGGCACGCGGTGACATCATCGCCTGCTTCTGCCTGACCGAACCTCAGGCAGGCTCCGAGGCGCATAATTTGAAAACTCGTGCTGTGCTCGACGCCGGCGTGTGGGTGCTGAACGGCGCCAAGCAGTTCATCACCAACGGCAAACGCGCCAAACTCGCCATCGTTTTTGCGGTCACCGATCCTGATTTGGGCAAGAAAGGCCTGTCGGCATTCTTGGTGCCCACCGACACGCCGGGCTTCATGGTGGGACCGCCGGAACACAAACTTGGCATTCGCGCTTCTGATACCTGCGCCATCACCCTGGATGAATGCCGCATTCCGCAGGATGCCCTTCTTGGCGTACGCGGCAAGGGCCTGGCCATCGCCCTCTCGAATCTGGAAGGCGGTCGGATTGGCATCGCAGCACAAGCCGTCGGGATCGCCCGTGCGGCTTTCGACGCCGCGCTCGCTTATGCCACCACGCGCAAGCAATTCAACCAGCCCATTGCGCAATTCGGCAGTATCGGCAACATGCTGGCGGACATGCATATGTCAATCAACGCGGCGCGCCTGCTAACGCTCCACGCCGCGGCACGGCGCAGTGCCGGCGAAGCCTGCCTTTCAGAGGCCTGTCAGGCTAAACTTTACGCGTCGGAAATGGCCGAGCGCGTGTGCTCGCACGCGATCCAGATACACGGCGGCTATGGCTATCTGGCGGACTACAATGTCGAGCGGCACTATCGTGATGCGCGCATTACGCAAATCTACGAAGGGACGAGCGAGATCCAACGGCTGGTCATCGCGCGTGAGCTGGTAGCGGCCGCGACACCTTAAAATACACTGAGAGGCAATCATGACACCCACACCCGCACTCAAGGGACAACCGATCGAAACGGTCAAGCTGTTGATCAACGGTCAGTTCGTCGAATCCGCGACGCAGGAATGGCTCGATGTGGTCAATCCGGCCACCCAGGAAATCATCTCGCAGGTTCCTTTCGCCACTGACGCAGAAATCGATTCGGCGGTGGCCAGCGCCAAGGCGGCGTTCAAGAGTTGGCGGTCGACGCCCATCGCCACCCGCGCGCGCATCATGCTCAAGCTGCAGTCGCTCATCCGCGAAAACATGAGTCACCTCGCTCAGACCTTGAGCGCCGAACAGGGCAAGACCTTGCCGGATGCCGAGGGCGACGTTTTCCGCGGCCTCGAAGTCGTCGAGCAGGCGTGCGCAATCGGCACCTTGCAGATGGGCGAGTTCGCTGAGAACGTCGCCGGCGGTGTCGATACTTACGCGATACGTCAGCCGATCGGCGTGTGCGTCGGCATCACGCCATTCAATTTCCCGGCCATGGTACCGCTGTGGATGTTTCCGATGGCCATCGTCTGCGGCAATACCTTTGTGCTGAAGCCGTCCGAACAGGATCCCATGACGCCGATGTTGCTGGCTGAACTGGCGCAGCAGGCCGGCGTGCCGCCCGGGGTGCTCAATATCGTTCACGGCGGCAAGCGCTCGGTGGATGCGCTGTGCTCGCATCCCGATGTGGTGGCGGTCTCGTTCGTGGGTTCTACCTTTGTCGGCACGCACGTCTACAATCTCGCTTCGCAGCACGGCAAGCGCGCGCAATCGATGATGGGCGCCAAGAACCACGTGGTCGTCATGCCCGATGCCAACAAGGAGCATTCGCTCAATGCCGTCATCGGTGCGACCTTCGGCGCCGCCGGACAGCGCTGCATGGCCGTGTCCGTCACGATACTGGTCGGTGAGGCGCAGAAATGGATTCCGGACATCGTTGCCAAAGCGAAGCTGCTGAAAGTGAACGTGGGTACGGACAAGACCGCAGACCTGGGCCCCGTTATCTCAAAGAGCGCCAAGCAACGCATTCTCGGTCTCGTCGAGGACGGCATCAAGGAAGGTGCGAAGCTCGAATTGGACGGCCGCGGCATCAAGGTAAGCGGCTATGAGAACGGCAATTTCGTCGGTCCGACCATCTTTTCGAACGTCAAACCCGGCATGAAGATTTACACCACGGAGATCTTCGGACCCGTCATGACCATCGTTGGGGTGGATACGCTCAGCGCAGCCATCGAACTCATCAACAGCAACCCCTTCGGCAACGGCACCGGCATCTTTACGCAAAGCGGCGCGGCCGCACGCAGATTTCAGTCCGATGTCGATGCGGGACAGGTCGGGATCAACGTGCCGATCCCCGTGCCGGTACCGTTGTTCAGCTTTACCGGGTCGCGCGGTTCCAAACTCGGTGACCTGGGGCCGTATGGCAAGCAGGCCGTGCAGTTCTATACCCAGACCAAGACCATCACGACGCGCTGGTTCGACGACAGCACGACCTCCACGGGCGTGAACACCACCATCAGCTTGAAATGAAAATTGCATTCATCGGTTTGGGCAACATGGGTGCGCCCATGGCGCGCAATCTGTTGAAAGCGGGTCATACGCTTTGCGTTTTCGACGTAGTTCCGGGCCATATCGAGGCACTGGCCCTGCTCGGCGCAAGTACGGCGGCCTCGCCGCGGCAAGCGGCTGCCGAGGGCGACATCGTCATCACGATGCTGCCGTCCTCGCCGCACGTCCGGAGCGTGTACCTGGCTGCGGATGGCGTCCTGGCAGGAGCGCGCCCCGGCGTGCTCCTGATCGATTCGAGCACGATCGATCCACACGCCGCGCGTGAGGTGGCGGCGCAGGCCGAGCGCCAGGGCAATCCCATGGCGGACGCGCCTGTGTCGGGTGGCACCGGCGGCGCGGAGCAAGGCACGTTGACTTTCATGGTCGGCGCACGCCACGAAGTATTCGAGCGGATCGAGCCGCTGCTTCGGTGCATGGGAAAGAATATCGTCCATTGCGGCGCGAGCGGCACGGGTCAGGTCGCCAAGATCTGCAACAATATGATCCT
>CAZZZU010000166.1:0-6450 GCA_964658805.1 uncultured Steroidobacteraceae bacterium | reverse complement strand
CCGATCTTGGGCTGGAACGCCTGGTGTCGACGTGGCGCAGATCGCGCCGGGCTGCGAACTGGCGTTGCAGCCGGCGCAGCTTCAGGATCTCGCGGCGTTTCGTCAAGCGCGCGGCTTCGGCACTACGCCTTACCTCGCGCTGCAGATTGGCAACAAGCGCACCATGCGCCGCGGCTTCAAGCGTATGGCGGTGAATGCCAAGTATTGGCCAAACGAGCGCTGGGCCGAGGTGCTGCGTTACCTCCGCGTTCGACACCCCGCGCACACCCTCGTGCTGCTCGGCACCGGGCCGGAATTCGAGCTCAACGAGACACTGCGCGCCATGGCAAAAGTGGCGCGGGTCGTGAACGTGGCCGATGACCTCGATATTCCGAGGCTGGTTGCGGTGCTGGCGCGGGCCGACGGTCTCATCACGGTGGATTCGGGGCCGGCGCATGTGGCGGCGGCAGTGGGATGTCCGCAGGTGACGTTGTTCGGCAAGGCTTCCATCGCGTTGTACCGTCCCTGGGGTACGGCGGGTGCCGACGTGCGCGTACTCAGCGGCACAGTGGGCGGGCAACCGGACATGCTAGGCATCGACACGGCGGCCGTGGTCGCTGCCTGGGAAACGCTGCGACTGCGAGAGTCCTGACCTTTAAGTCAGGCCTGCGGCCCGCAACATGTCGGCAGTGACGAGGACCACGCCGCCTTTGGTGACGTAGAAATTCTTCTCGTCGGAGGCCCGGTCCATGCCGATGTTGAGACCGTCGGGAACCACACAGCCCTCGTCGAGAATGCAATGTTTCAGTACGCAGTGGCGGCCGATGTGCGAATTGGGCAACAGCACGGAGCTGTCCACCGCACTCCCTTCCTCGATACGGACACCCATGGACAGCAATGAGCTCGAGACATAGGCGCCGGAAATGATGCATCCGCCGGCGACCATGGAGTTCACCGCCATGCCGCGGCGGCCCTCGTCGTCGAGCACGAATTTGGCCGGCGGCTGCTGGGCCTGATAGGTCCAGATCGGCCACTGATGGTCATAAATATTGAGTTCGGGGTTGAGCGCCACCAATTCCATGTTGGCTTCGTATAGCGCGTCGACGTTGCCGACGTCGCGCCAGTAATTCTGTGCGCGGGATTCGGCGTCCTCGAAGGGATAAGCGAAGACCCTCAAGCCCTGGATCGCCGGCGGGATGATGTTTTTGCCAAAGTCGTGGGCGCTGTTCGGGTTTGCCGCATCTTCCTCAAGGAGCTGCTCGAGTCGGTCCATGGCGATGACGTAGATGCCCATGGACGCCCGCGCCAGATGGGTCTGCCCGATGATGCCATCGGGATTAGATGGCTTCTCAGCAAACTTGGTCACGCGATTGTTATCGTCGGTGGTGAGAATACCGAATTCGTTGGCGCGTTCGATCGGCACGTCGACCACACCGACCGTGATGTCGGCCTCGCACTGCTCGTGGTAGGCGATCATCGGACCGTAGTCCATCTTATATATGTGATCGCCGGCGAGTATCAGTACGTGCGTCGGGCGGTGCGATTTGATGAATTCGAGGTTCTGATAGACCGAATCGGCCGTACCGCGGTACCAGTGCAATCCGATCTGCTGCTGGGCCGGAATCAACTCGATGAACTCGCCCAGCTCGCCGCGCAGGTAGCTCCAGCCCTGCTGGATATGCTGAATCAGGGACTGCGCCTTGTATTGCGTGAGCACGGCAATCTGCCGGATTCCGGAGTTCACGCAATTGGAAAGGACGAAGTCGATGATACGAAACTTGCCGCCGAACGGCGTTGCGGGTTTGCAGCGGTGTTCGGTCAAGGCCTTGAGCCGCTCGCCGCGACCCCCAGCCATGATGACGGCGAGGGCGCCGCTGGTCAGGCGGCTCACATAGCGACCGGTATTATTGCGGGGCGCGTGACGCATGCGCAAAGATTGACACATTCGGTGCAACGGCGCAGTAGGTTTGTGTCGTGATTTTGGACGCTTTGTTAGACTTGTCCCATGTCTGCGCTGCAGCTCTGCCTCTTGAGTTCGGAAATCCTGCCGTATGCGAAGACCGGCGGGCTGGCCGATGTGACCGGCGCATTGGTCAGGAGCCTGAGCGCCGCGGGCCACCGGGTCCGTGCGTTCATGCCGCTGTACCCCAAGGTGCGTCGTCATCATTCCGAACTGGTCGCGGTGCCCGAGGTGCGTGACGTGAGCCTGTCGGTAGGTTCGGACCAGTATGTGTTCGGACTTCTGACGACTACTTATCCGGGAAGCGACGCCCCGGTCTACTTCGTCGATTGCCCCGCGTTGTTCGGACGCGATGCGCTCTATACCTTCGATGCCGATGAGCATCGGCGCTTCATCGTCTTCACCCGAGCGGTGCTGGAGAGCTGCGTGATGCTGCGATTCGCGCCCGATATTTTGCATTGTCACGACTGGCATACAGCCCTGCTGCCGCTGTACTTGAAAACGCTGTACGCGTCGGAACCGACGTTTGCCAAGTCAAAGTCGATCATGACCATTCACAACATCGGCTATCAGGGTGTATTCCCGAGTTCCGCGCTCAACGACCTGGGCCTCGGTAATGCCTGGTTACAGCTGGATCATGACGACATGTCACATGGCGCAATCAATCCCTTGAAGACCGGCATCAAGTTCGCTGACCGGGTGACGACCGTCAGTCCGACGTATGCTCGCGAGATCTGCGATGCGCCGCTCGGCATGGGACTGCAGCACGTCCTGCGTGGCCGCAAAGACGCTGTAGTCGGTATCTTGAATGGCGTCGATTATGTGGACTGGGATCCGCGTCACGACCCCCACCTGCGCACGCATTTCACGCCGCAGGACCTGTCCGGAAAACGCCAGAACAAAGAACAGCTTCTCGAGACCGCCGAACTGCAGTCGTCGCCCGCGCGGCCCCTGGTGGGCATCGTCAGCCGGCTGGCTGAGCAGAAGGGATTCGACCTGTTGTTCGACGCATTGCCGGAGGTCTTGCGGACACGCGACTTTGGCATGGTGGTACTCGGGAGCGGTGAGCAACGTTACGTCAATTTTTTCGAAGACCTGACCCGCCGCTTCGCCGGCCGGGTGTGGTTTCGAGCCGGATACGATGAAGCGCTTGCCCACCTCATCGAAGCGGGCAGCGACATCTTTTTGATGCCGTCTCACTACGAGCCCTGTGGTCTGAATCAGATGTACAGCCTGCGCTATGGGACCGTCCCCGTGGTGCGCAGGACCGGCGGCCTCGCCGACTCGGTGGTGCACTTCAATCCGGAGCGCGGTACGGGGACAGGTTGTGTGTTCAATGACTATGACGCCCCGGCGGTGCGCTGGGCGCTCAATACCGTGCTCGATTGGTTCGATGACCAGCCGGCCTGGGCGCAGCTGGTCCAGAACGCCATGGCGCAGGATTTTTCCTGGTCCCGTCAGATCAAATCGTACGAGACGCTGTACCGCGAAACGCTCAGCGACTGATTGGCGCCAGTACGCCGTACTCGCGTCCATGCGGCAACGTGTAACGTTTCTCCCATTGCAAGCCGGCTGCGTCGAGCGCGCCCTGCTTGTCGAAGTGACGCGGGATGAGCAGCAGGAAGCGGCTGGCCGGCGTCGCCATGCTGATGCTGTGTACCTGTGCAAAGGCGCGCGAGTCGAGCGGACCTGGAATCACGATGACGTCGGTGCGTGCATGCATGTCGACGATTGCACGGGTGGTTTCGTCGGGCGCCAGCAGCACCAGAGGCAGACCGCTGGTATCGCGTTGCACGTCGTGCGCAATCTGCGCGAGGTTCTGCCAGGTATCGACATGCCTGTAGATTTGCGACAACGGTGCGGCGAGCAGCGCGCAGAAGCTGAGCAATAACGCATACAGGCAGGGCGCAGGGTCGCGTGCCAGTTGCCAGGCGCGAAGCGCACCATATGCGGCGGCGCCTTCGCCGCCGAGCGCGATCAGTGTGAACGACACGTGACCGGCAATCGCCTGCCACTCACGAACGCTCAGCACGATGAGCGCGCCGCCTACTACGATGGTACTCAACCACAGCACGCCGCTCGTTGCGCGAAGGGCCCAGAAGTCAGTGCGAGCCGGGTGAGGGGCGCAGCCTTCCGCCCACCAGGCCAGCAGCAATGCGGTGCCGGGCATGGCCGTGGCCAGATACACATTGCGTGCGGTCGCCGCACACGACAGAAAGATCAGCGTGGGCAGGGTCATCGCGATCGCGAAGCGCAGCAGCGAGCGGCGCGCCGCGGCCGTGACGTCCGCATCGGCCGGTTGCGCGCGTCGCCCGCGCCATGCGCGTGATACTGCGGCGAGCAGCAGCAGCGTCCAGGGATAAAGATACGTGGGCAATTCGATCAGATACTTGCCCGGCGAATTGCGGTGCGCGTCGGCGTATTGCAGCGGCGCGGGCGCAGCGACATGCGTGAAGCGACCGGCGAGATTGTTCCAGAAAAAGACTTTAAGGTGGTCGAGGCCGTCTGGTCCGGCATATACATAACCCACCCAGGGCAGGATCAACGCGGCCTGCAGCAGCAGTCCCACGTACAGTTCCCAGCGCAGCAATTCGCGCCAGCGCCTCTCCCAGACGACGAGCGTCGCCAGACCCAATGCCGGCGTCAACCAGGCGGCGGCACTCTTGCTCAAGAAGCCGACGCCGAGTGCGGCGTGCATGAGGAGATAGCCATTCAGCCGCGTACGTCGGCTGTCTGCGTAGAAACCGCGATAGGCGCCCAGCATCGCGACCGCGGTAGCAGCCAGCAGCGGTGCATCCGTGGCAAGCCAGATGGCCACTTGATAGGAAAGCAGCAGCGTACCCATGGCGGCCGTGGCAACCAGGCTGGCCAAGCGGCCGAGGCTTCGTCCGGCAAGCAGCCCGATACTCCAGGCGGCGATGATGGCGTATAGCAGATTGGGCAAACGCGCGGCCCAAGCTGACGCGCCAAACACGCGCATGGGTGCGGCGGCCACCCAGTAGGTGAGCGGCGGCTTCTCGCAAAATGCCTCACCGGCCAGGAGTGGTACGGCCTTCTGCGGCTGCCAGGTCATGCGCCACGCGATATCGGCTTCACGCGGTTCGTCGGGTGTCCAGATGCCGCGCGCGAACATCCCCACACACCAGGTGAGGCAGAGCGCGGCCCAGATGATCAGCCAAGGCAGGCGGGATGCGTGCGGCAATTTGCGTATACTGATTTTTGTTCGGGATGGAATGATACGGTGCTGGAACGTTTTTGCGATTGGCTTTCGACGACAGAGTTGAGCGTCGCTTTCCAAAGCGCCGCCTGGTTCGTGCCCGCCGTGCAAACCGTGCACATCCTCTGCATCGCCGTCCTGCTCATGGCGGTGTATCTCATCGGCATCAAGCTGATGGGCTTCTCAAACCGCCGCGCGCCGCTGGCGGCGCTGATGTCGCGATCCATGCCGTGGGTATGGAGTGCACTGGGTGTGCTGCTCCTGACCGGGACTTTGTTGACCATCGCCGAGCCCGCGCGCGAACTCCTCAACTGGGTATTCCGTACAAAGATGCTGCTCGTATTGGCATTGGCAGCCATTTTGCTGATTGTGCAGCGGAGCGTGCGCCGTGATTCAAATTACTGGCAGGGCTCGGTGCGCAAGCGCGCCGCGAGTCGAGTGCTTGGGTTCCTGGTGGTGCTGATCGGTGCAGCAATCATTACGGCGGGTCGCTGGATTGCCTATGTCTGAGTCGTTAGCGACGACCTTGACGGCGCTCCAGGATCTGGCGTTGCCGACGCAGATTCGCGAATCGGACTGGCTGTTTCCGACCATTGAGACCGTGCACGTATTTGCGCTGGTGCTGGTGGTCGGGTCGATCATGATCGTGGATTTGCGGCTGCTGTATTTTGCTCAGAAAGAGCGGCGCTTCAGTGATCTGGCCGGCGAGATGTTGCCATGGACCTGGTCGGCGTTCGTGATCGCAGCGATCGCGGGTTTGCTGATGTTCTCGTCCAAAGCCGTGACTTATTGGGCGAATATCCCCTTTCGCGTAAAGATGGTGTGCCTGCTGCTGGCGGGCATCAACATGCTGGCGTTCCAGTTCATCGCCATGCGCGGCGTCACCCGCTGGGACACGGGCGTGCCGCCACCGGCCGCACGGGCCGCGGGATGGTTGTCATTATTGTTGTGGACGACAATCGTCGCGACCGGGCGCTGGATCGGCTTCACGACCTGAGCCGCACGTTCAATGGCCGTGACGGTGATGCAGGTCCGGATGGTGCCGGTGGGCGTGCGTCATCGGTTCGTGTCGATGCCAGTGTGAATGGGGGGCGTCGTCGCCCCCGCCATGCGAGTGAAGATGATGCGCGTCGTGGACGTGACGATGCTCGTGCTCGAGCGCTTCGTGGGAGTGTGCATGCTCATGCACTTCGGACAGGTGCAGGTAGACGCCGAACCCCATCAGCATGCCGGCGATGACGAGTTGTACCGTGAATGGGTCGTGCAAGATGGCAAGGCTGAGCACTGCGCCGAT
>CAZZZU010000165.1:0-6634 GCA_964658805.1 uncultured Steroidobacteraceae bacterium | reverse complement strand
CTTTTATGCAATGGCTTTGTCGTGATCGTACGCTGAACCTCGAGGTGCCCCTGGTCATGGGCATCTTGAATGTGACGCCTGATTCCTTTTCGGACGGCGGCCGCTATGCGACGCCGGCTGCGGCCGTCGCGCGCGCCGCGCTCATGGTAGAGGAGGGCGCCGCCATCATCGACGTGGGCGGTGAATCCACCAAGCCGGGTGCGTTGCCGGTGGCAGAGCAATTGGAATTGGAGCGCGTACTGCCCGTGATTGCGGCACTTGCGGCGCGCTTCGATGTGGCGATCTCGGTCGATACCAGCAAGCCCGCGGTGATGCGCGAGGCAGTGAACGCGGGCGCCTGCATCATCAACGATGTATTCGCCTTGCGGGCGCCGGGGGCCATTGCTTGCGCAACGGAGTCACATGCCGGCGTCTGTCTCATGCACATGCGCGGCGAACCGCGCACCATGCAGATCGACCCGCAATATAATGACGTGGTGGGTGAGGTGGCGGCATTTCTATTGGAGCGGCGCGCCACGTGCATTGCGCAAGGCTTGGCGCAGGAACGCATCGCCTTGGATCCCGGTGTGGGTTTCGGCAAGGGTCTGAAGCACAATTTGGCGCTCCTCAAAGCGCTGGCGGAACTCGCAGCGCTCGGCTCGCCCTTGCTGGTGGGCGTGTCACGCAAGAGTTTCATCGGCCGGCTGCTGGGACGCGAGCCACCGGATCGCTTGTACGGTGGCCTGGGGCTCGCGGCCTGGGCCGTGACGCAGGGTGCACGCATCATTCGTACGCACGACGTGCGGGCGACCTGCGATGCCGTGGGCATGGTGAGCGCGGTCATGACGGGACGGTCTTCGTTTGAATAAATATTTTGGCACGGACGGGGTGCGCGGCAGGGTGGGGACCGCGCCCATGACGGTGGACTTCGCGCTGCGTCTGGCGAGTGCCGCCGCCCGTGTGTTGGCGCCTGGCGGCGGCCGCGTGCTGATCGGCAAGGACACGCGCGTGTCGGGTTATATGTTCGAATCCGCCCTCGAGGCAGGGTTCGTCGCAGCCGGCGTGGACGTCATGCTGATCGGTCCGCTGCCGACTCCGGGCATTGCTTACATGACGCAGCGCCTGAGCTGCAGCTTTGGCGTGGTCATCAGCGCCTCGCATAATTCCTACGAAGACAACGGCATCAAATTCTTCGATGCGAACGGCAGCAAGCTGTCCGACGATGTGGAACGGGAAATCGAGTGCCTGCTCGAGGTGCCGGTGGTGACGCAGGAATCGCCGCATCTGGGCAGGGCGACCCGTATCGACAGCCGGCGGACGCAGTATCAGGATTTTTGTGCCGGCACCATGCCGCCCGGAACCGACTTAAAGGGCAGCAAGATCGTCATCGATTGCGCCAACGGCGCAGGCTATAAGGTGGCGCCGCGGGTACTCACCGCGCTCGGCGCGGACGTGGTGCCGATTGGATGCTCCCCGAACGGCAAGAACATCAATGATGGCTGCGGCTCGACGGCGCCGGAACTGTTGCAGTTGACGGTGCCGGGCGTGCGCGCGCAACTCGGCATAGCGCTCGACGGTGACGGTGATCGGGTGGTGATGGTGGACGAGTTGGGCCGCGCAGTGGACGGCGACCAGATCCTGTTCATTCTTGCCACCGACATGCACGCGCGTGGCGAACTGAAAGGTCCCGTGGTCGGTACCGTGATGAGCAACTTAGGGTTGCAACACGCGCTTGAAGAGCGCGGCATCGCGTTCGTGCGGGCCCAGGTCGGTGACCGTAACGTGCTCGGCTGCATGAACAAGCACGGCAGTTCGCTGGGGGGCGAAACGTCAGGGCATATCCTGTGCCTCGACAAGACCACCACGGGCGATGGTTTGATCAGCGCTCTGCAGGTGCTCAGCGTCATGAAGCGCAGCGATGCGGGAATTGCGGAACTGGCCGCACCCATGCGCAAATATCCGCAGGTGCTCCTGAATGTACGGGTGGCCAAGCGCTTCGATCCACTGATCCATGCGGACGTGGTGAGCATGGCGCAGGAAGTCGAGCGACGTTTTGGCGGCCGTGGCCGCATAGTGTTGCGGGCTTCCGGCACTGAGCTCGTGATCCGGGTCATGGTCGAGGGGCATGACGCGGGGCTGGTCAAGAAAGGCGCACGTGACATTGCGGCCGTGGTGGAGCGGGCAGCATTAATATAAAGAGGTGGTTATGCGTCGTCCAATGGTGGCGGGGAATTGGAAAATGCACGGTTCGAGGGCTTTGAACCATGCTTTGTTGGCCGATCTCGAGCGATCGCTCGAATCAGACTGGGCGATCGACGTGGCGGTCTTTCCGCCGTACGTGTATCTGACGGATGCACTGCGTGCGCTCGCGGATGCCGCGATCGAAGTGGGCGCCCAGGACGTCAGCGCCGAGACCACGGGTGCTTTCACCGGCCAGGTTGGTGCCTCGATGCTGAAGGACATCGGCTGCAGCCATGTCATCGTGGGTCATTCTGAGCGGCGCCGTCTGAATCACGAGGACGACGGTTTGGTGGCACGCAAATTCACGGCTGCGCAAGCCGCGGGCCTGACGCCGATCTTGTGCGTGGGGGAGACCCTGGAGGAGCGCGAGCGGGAGCACACGGAGAGCGTCATCGGCCGCCAAATCGATGCGGTTTTGACGCTGCATGGGCCGTCGGTGTTCGCCCGTGCGCTCGTCGCCTATGAGCCCGTCTGGGCCATTGGCACGGGACGCAATGCGTCCCCGCTGCAGGCGCAGGCGGTCCATGCATTCATTCGCAATCGGATTGCGGCACATGATGCTAATATTGCGGCCCGTTTGCGGCTGCTCTATGGCGGCAGCGTCAAAGGCGGCAACGCGGCCGAGCTGTTTGCGATGCCGGATGTGGACGGTGGTTTGGTCGGCGGCGCGTCATTGAGCGCCGACGAATTTCGGCAGATTTGCGCGGCGGCGGCTTGAGGCCCCACGCGCGGCATTGAGAGATTTCGTATGTTGCGTGGATTCATATTGAGTGTGCATGTGCTGCTGGCCCTGATGATCATCGGGCTCGTCCTCCTGCAGCGCGGCAAGGGCGCTGAAGCCGGCGCCGGGTTCGGCAGCGGCGCGTCCGGCACCGTGTTCGGGGCACGCGGCACCAGCACCTTGTTTTCGAAATTGACGGCGGTATTCGCCGCGTTTTTTTTCGTCACCAGTTTGTCACTGGCGTATCTCGGTACGCGCAGTAGCGGTGATTCGAATTCGGTGCTGGAGCGCGCGTCTGCGCAGCCGACGAATCCGGCACCGCCGCCGGCGCTGTCGCCTGCGCCGGTGATCCCTGCCGAGCCTGAGAAGAAATGATGCAAGCCGACGTGGCGGAATTGGTAGACGCGCTAGGTTGAGGGCCTAGTGGGGTAACCTGTGCCGGTTCGAGTCCGGCCGTCGGCACCATCATTTTCGATGTTTCAAAACGCGACGCAGTGTGCTGCGCCTGATACAATTCAGCCTTGCCAATGCTGCGACAGTATCTACCAATCCTGATTTTTATTGGTCTTGCCGCTGTGTTGGGTCTCGCGCTCTTTACGATCGGATGGATTGCCGGCCCTCGCAGACCCGATGCGGAAAAGCTGTCGCCGTACGAGTGCGGTTTCGAGGCGTTCGAGGATTCGCGCATGCGTTTCGACGTGCGCTACTACCTGGTCGCCCTCATATTCATCGTATTCGACCTGGAAATCGCTTTCTTTTTCCCGTGGGCCGTTTCGCTCAAGGTGACCGGCGCATTTGGGCTGGTGGCCATGCTGATTTTCGCATTGGTGCTCGTGGTTGCCCTGATCTACGACTACCGTAAAGGGGCGCTTGAATGGGACTAGAAGCTGTGACCGCCGATACCCATACCGTACGCGGCTTCGAAGTCACCACCGTCGACAAACTGATCAACTGGGCCCGTACCGGCTCGCTCTGGCCCATGACCTTCGGGCTGGCCTGCTGCGCCGTCGAGATGATGCATGCGGGGGCTGCCCGCTACGATCTGGATCGGTTCGGCATCGTGTTTCGTCCGAGCCCGCGGCAGTCCGACGTCATGATCGTTGCCGGCACGCTGGTGAACAAGATGGCCCCTGCGCTGCGTAAGGTGTATGACCAGATGGCGGAACCGCGCTGGGTCATCTCGATGGGATCGTGCGCCAACGGCGGCGGTTACTATCACTATTCCTACGCCGTGGTGCGTGGCTGCGATCGAATCGTGCCGGTAGATGTCTACGTGCCGGGCTGCCCGCCGACGGCTGAAGCGTTGCTCTACGGCATCATCCAGCTGCAGAACAAGATTCGGCGCAATAAGGCCATCATTCGATGAGTGCGGAGCCCGCGGCGCCACCGGCGCTCAGCCGTCTGGAGACGTTGCGGGCGGCCGTTGCACAGGCGCTGCCCGCGCCGGTGGCCGCAGTGGCCAACCATACCGGTGAATTAACCTACGAAGTGCCGGCCGATCGATTGCTGGACGTAGCGAAGACTTTGCGTGACACGGCCGTACTGCGCTTCGAGATGTGCATGGACGTATGCGGCATCGATTATTTGTCGCATGGCCGGGCCGAATGGAAAACCGAGCATGCCACGACCTCCGGCTTCAGCCGCGGTGTGGTGCGCGGTGGTGCTGCGCGCGCGGCCGACCTCATGCCGGGCCGGCGCTTTGCGGTCGTGTATCACCTGTTGTCGGTGTCGCTGAATCAGCGCGTGCGGCTGCGGGTATTCTGCGCAGACGATGCGTCGCCGACGGTGGATTCGGTCACGGGCATCTGGTCGGGCGCCGACTGGTTCGAGCGCGAGGCCTTCGATCTGTTCGGTATTTTCTTCCGCGGACATCCGGATCTGCGCCGCTTGCTCACGGACTACGGCTTCATCGGCCATCCTTTCCGCAAGGACTTCCCATTGTCGGGCAATGTAGAAGTGCGCTACGACCCGGAGAAGGGCCGCGTGGTGTATCAACCGGTGTCCATCGATCCACGTATCCTGGTGCCGAAAGTCATCCGCCATGACAACCGTTACGATCCGCAACTGACCAACGCGCCCGGGCACGCGAATACGCTCGGGGTGACGACGCCCGGCGCGAAGGACGTCCCGCGCAATGGCTGAGATCCGTAACTACACCATGAACTTCGGCCCGCAGCATCCGGCGGCACACGGCGTATTGCGTCTCGTGCTCGAGATGGATGGCGAGGTGATTCAGAAGGCCGATCCGCACGTCGGCCTGCTGCATCGGGGCACGGAGAAACTGGCGGAGAGCAAGCCGTACAACCAGTCCATCGGCTACATGGACCGGCTCGATTACGTGTCCATGATGTGTAACGAGCACGCTTATGTGATGGCGATCGAAAAGTTGCTCGGCATCGAGTTGCCGCTGCGCGCGCAATACATCCGGGTGATGTTCGACGAAATCACGCGCATCCTCAATCATCTGATGTGGCTGGGCGCGCACGCGCTCGATATCGGCGCGATGACGGTGTTCCTGTACGCATTCCGCGAGCGCGAAGACCTGATGGATTGCTATGAGGCGGTTTCCGGCACGCGCATGCATGCCACCTATTACCGGCCGGGCGGTGTGTACCGCGACCTGCCGGACACGATGCCCAAATACCAGCATTCGCAGTGGCGCAGCAAGAAAGATGCGGACCGTCTGAATGAACGCCGCTCGGGCGGTCTGCTCGATTTCATCGCCGATTTCGTGCGACGTTTTCCCGCCTGCGTGGATGAGTACGAAACGCTGCTGACCGACAACCGCATCTGGAAACAGCGCACCGTGAACATCGGCGTGGTGAGTCCGGAGCGCGCGCTGCAGTTGGGCTTTTCGGGTCCGATGCTGCGCGGCTCGGGTATCGAATGGGACCTGCGCAAGAAGCAGCCGTACGAAGTCTATGAGCTCATGGACTTCGACATCCCGGTCGGGCTGAACGGTGATTGCTATGATCGCTACCTGGTGCGCATCGAAGAGCTGCGCCAGTCAAACCGCATCGTCGCGCAGTGCATCGAGTGGCTGCGCGCCAACCCGGGCCCGGTGATGATCGACGACCGCAAGGTGCGCCCGCCGCTGCGCGCCGAGATGAAGGGCGACATGGAATCCATGATTCATCATTTCAAACTGATGACCGAGGGTTACTGCGTGCCCGAGGGCGAGGTCTATGCCGCGGTCGAGGCGCCGAAGGGCGAACTCGGTGTGTATCTGGTGTCCGATGGCGCGAACAAGCCGTATCGCCTGAAGGTACGCGCGCCCGGCTTTGCGCATCTGGCCTCGCTCGATGAAATGGTACGCGGGCACATGCTCGCGGACGTCGTGGCGGTCATCGGCACGCAGGATATCGTGTTCGGCGAGATCGACCGATGAGCGTGGAGCTATCGCAGCACGTGCGGCACGAGATCGATCACTGGCTGACCAAGTTTCCGCCGGATCGGCGGCGCTCGACGGTGATCGCGGCGCTGCATGCCGTGCAGCACGAAAATAACGGGCACCTCACCACCGAACTCATGGACGCGGTGGCGGCCTACATCGGCTTGCCGCCGATTCAGGTGTACGAAGTGGCCTCCTTCTATTCGATGTTCGAGACCACACCGGTGGGCCGGCATCATCTGTCGGTGTGCACCAACATCTCCTGCATGCTGCGCGGCTCGCAGGAAATCGTCGATTATGTC
>CAZZZU010000164.1:0-6814 GCA_964658805.1 uncultured Steroidobacteraceae bacterium | reverse complement strand
AGCGCGTCGACGCGCCCAAAAAAGAAACCGCCCGAAGGCGGTTTCGATTCAAGTCACCGGCGGCGACTTGTCAGACGGTCAATAGCTCGTCAAGTAGAAAGGTTTGGCGAGCGGCGGTTTGCAGGTACCGGTTATCCCGTACGGGCTGTACTGGCCCGGCGGCGCTACCGTTGCTGAGCTATAGTCGGCGGCCAGGCCCGGCAGGGTGAACGTCGCAGATGCCGCCGACTCCGTGCCGGCTACGGAGGCCGTTGCAACCAGCGCGATCTGCACCCAGTACGCGTGATCCTGCGGATAGACTACGTTGAAGGTCGCCGATCCGGCGGGAGCATCTGCCGTCGCTGACGCTGCGGTCGTCGTCACCACGGTGCCCGGACTTGCTGCGGCAACCGTGCCCGGTTCGAGCTTGCTGTCACCGTTATAGTCCTCACTGACTCCGTTGACCACATCCAGGATGCCGTTGTAATTGGCGTTGCCACCAGCAGGGTTCGCATCCTCCGTACCACACTCGATAGCGGCCTGGTTCGGAGCCCATGATGTAGTGAAGCTCATCTGACCTTCCATGTAGTTGACCGCAACCACCTGCAGGTCGATGGTCACGCCCGGTACCGCGTTGCCGGCACCGTCGATGGCCTGGACCGAATAGGGCAACGAGTACTGTGTGTTGTTGTTGATGCTCGCGACTTTGTTGCCGGTACCTAAAGATAAAAACACTGTTCTGCCCGCTACGGTGAGCGTGGTCGTCGCGGCTTGTGCAACCCCTTGCACGGCCGCCGCGACCGACACGCCATTCGTGGCGCTGGTCGTGGTGCTCGCCGTATAAATCGTCTGCGCAATACCCTGGCTATCGGTCAATGCGGAGGCCAGCGACAAGGTGCCGCCGGTGACGTCGGAGAGCGAGAAGGTCACCATCTTGCCTTCGACCAGGTTGTTGTCCGCGTCGCGTACCACTGCAGTGATCGTGCTCTGCGCACTCACCGATATGGTGCTGGGACTTGCCTGTGCATTGATGGAGGCTGGTGTCGTTGCGATGAAATCCACGCCAACCTGGGTGCTGACCGGTGTCATCGTGCTGGCGTCAGTCGCCGTTGCCGATACGGTCGCAGCACCGGAGGTGGTCGATGCCAGGTACACCGTCACTGTACCGCCCGCGATCGTCACTGCGACCGATGTCGAGCCCGTATCATTCGGGCTCGGCGCAACGGTAGGCTGCGTTTTATACAATTTGCCGCGCGTGGTCGCAAAAGTAACCGCCTGACCCGAGACGGGTGCCGAACCATTCGACCAGGTCAAAGTGACGGCCTGATATGCACCCAGATTCACATTCGTACTGGCCGTCGGCGGGTTGATCACGAAACTCTGCGTACTGACCGAGAGCGTAGCTGTAGCGCTCAGACCCAGCGAGGTGACGGTAATAGTGTCGGTTCCGCCGTTCGCGGCAGTGACCGTAAAAGTGCCCTGGCCGTTGGTGTCAGTAGTTACCGTTGCGGGGCTAATCATATTGCCAGTCGATGACGTGGCAGCCACCTGCTGGCTGGGGATGCCCCCGCCGGCTGAATTATGCAGGCTCACAGTGCAAGTGCCTGATGCAGGCGCAACCAACGCCGTGGGGCAAACCACTTTTAGAGTGGTTCCTATCACGGCGACGTTCACCGGTGCGGACACTGAGGACGAAGTTGCCGTAACGGTGATCATGCGATTGGTAGGATCCGATCCAGCGCTGACCGTTGCCGATGCTGCGCCAGTCGCATCAGTCGTGGCATTGGTGACAGCAACGAGGCCGGACGATGCCGAGAAGGCAACCGTGGCACCTGGGATCGTATTGTTATTGGCATCATGGACGAACGCCGTGATAGTCGCCGGACCCGTGCCGTCGGATGCGACCTGAGGCGAACTCGTCAGGACACTGATGCCCGTAACAGTCGGCCCTGTGGAGGTCGGCGGCGGCGGCGTGGACGTGCCCGACAGCGTGTTGCCACCGCAGGCCGCCAACCAGAGCGTACTCACCAATCCTAATATCGATAATCTGCGCATGTCTTTCGTCCCTTGCTCGACCAGTTGGTCGACGTTCCAATTAGTAGAGGTTCGAGCCTTCACGCAGAATCTTCGGCGTGATGAAGATCAACAGTTCGGTCTTGTTGTTGATGGTTTGGGTGCTCTTGAAGAGATACCCAAGCACCGGGATGTCAGCCAGGAACGGGACCTTGTTGACCTGATGGTTCTTGGTGGTATCGAGGATGCCGCCAAGCACGACGGTCTGACCGTCGTTGACCAGCACCTGGGTGACGATCTGGCGCGTGTCGATCGAGGGCACGCTGCCCCCGGTCGCGCTGGTGACCTGCTGACCGACCGAATCGTCGGTGACATCGAGGTCCATGATGACGCGGTTGTCGGGCGTGATCAGCGGGGTGACCTTGAGCGACAACACCGCGTTTTTAAACTGGGTGGTGGTGGCACCGCTCGATGCGGATTCCTGATACGGAATTTCCACACCCTGCATGATGGTGGCCTGTTTCTGGTTGGCCGTGATGACGCGCGGCGAGGAGATGGTCTCGCTCTTGCCTTCGTTCTGCGCCGCCGAGAGTTCCAGGTCGACGATGTAGCTGCCGCCGAGGATCGACAGGCCGATGCTGCCGTTGGTGTTGGCTGCCGGCAGATTGACCTGATAACGGTTGTCGAGCGTCGGTGAGGTCACCGGGAACCGGCTGCCGCCGCCTGCCTGATTGGCGAGCGCGGAACTGGTGATCGTGTCGGCACCGACACCGTTGCCGGTGACCGCGAGCAGGCCGCTGGCACCGCTTTTCTGCGCCGTGGTCACACCAAAGCGTGCACCGAGGTCGCGCTCGAAGGTATCGCTGACGATCACGATGCGGGCTTCGATCAGCACCTGTCGAACCGGCACGTCGAGCGCCTGTACCAGGCGGCGGATATCGGCCAGCTTCTCGCCTGTGTCCTGCACCAGCAAGGTGTTGGTGCGCTCGTCGATCGAGAGCGTGCCGCGCGGCGACAGCATCGACGCGTTGCCACTGGCGCCGCTGCCGCCACCTTGCGATTTGATCAGCTTCTGCAGGTCGGAAACCTTGGCGTAATTGACCTGCATGAATTCGGTATGCGTCGGCGACAGGTCCTGCACTTCTTTGTGCGCGGCGAGTTCAGCCTTCTCGCGGTTCGCGAGTTCTTCGGTCGGGCCGATGATGATGACGTTGTCCTGACGGCGCTTGTCGAGTCCCTTGGTCCGCAGCACGATGTCGAGCGCCTGATCCCAGGGAACGTTCTGCAGCCGCAGAGTGAGGTTGCCGGTCACGGAGTCGCTGACGACGATGTTCTGGCCGCTGGTGTCCGCCAGCAGCTGCAGCACTGAACGGACATCGATGTCCTGGAAGTTCAGGGTCAGGCGCTCACCCGAGTATTCCTTCTTCTCTTCCTGCGCGTTGCGCTTCAGCGACGGCTTGATTTCGATGGTGTACTGCGTATCGGACTGGTAGGCGAGCTGCTCGAAATCGCCCTGTGCAGAAATCACGAGACGTGAGCTGCCCTCGACACGCACGGCATCGACGGTCTGTACCGGCGTCGCAAAGTCCATGACGTCGTAACGGCGCATCAGATTCTTGGGCATCAGCGTGCCCGCGAAATCGACCACCACCTGATTGCCTTCCTGGCGGACGTTCACGGGGGTGCGCGGATCGGTCAGCTGCACGATGATGCGGCCGGTACCGTCGGAGCCGCGGCGAAAGTCGATGGTGCGGATGGCACGTTCCATCGTAGCGGCAGCGCTGCCGCCGCCACCGGCACGCATTGCACTGCTCGAGGATTTGGCCAGTTCGGCGCCTTTCTGTTGGCCGAGGATGACGGTGATGTCGTTGCCGTCCACTGCTGTGGTGTAGGGCATCAGGGAGTCAACGTTCACCACCAACCGCGTGCGGCCGTTGGCCTCGGCGGCAAGCACCGTGTCGACGCCGCCGGAGCGAACGTCGATGCGGCGCTGGGCCAACGCGAGCGTGGTATTTGGCAGGTCGAACGCGATACGCGCCGGCTTGTCGATCGTGAAGGGCAGCGGTTCCGGTGCCGGACCGCTCATGTGCAACTTGAGCTGCACCTGCTGGCCGGACAACGTTTGCACGTCGACCGATTCCAGCTTGACCGCGTCCGCGGCACGGGCCGAGAAACTGGCCATCGCTGCAAGCGCCATGGCGCTCAACACCGCCGCTCTCATATGACTCCTCAACATCTTTTGCTCTCCCTATGGCTTCAATCGGACAATGCCAACGAAGCCGGTCGCTCGATATAGCCGCCGAGACCATCAGGGATGATTTCCACGACGCTAATTTTGCCGCCTGATATTTCCGTCACTTTGCCGTCGTTCTGCCCGAGGTAATTACCCGGCTGAACTTTGTGCACCAGGCCATCCTTGGATTGGACCAGGCCGTAAAACTGTCCGCCCACCTTGAACGTTCCAACCATCTTCAAAGTGTCCAACGAAAAACCTTCCAGGAACTCGCGATTCCGTCGCGAACTCGGCCGCGGTCCCGATGTGCCGTTGAGCGCGTTCGCACTCTGCGGCTGAAACGGTGAACGCATGCGCGTGGCGCTGTAGATGTAACTGTCGTACGGCTTCACTTCCGGCAGCGGCTGGATGCGGCCGCCCGGTTTGCGTTTGGTCTGGTCGATCCACGTTTGCAGATCGGACTGACCGCCCGAGCAGGCCGACAACGCGAATGCGACGAGCGACAGCCCGACGACACCGGCATTACGAATGGTCTTCATGTCGTACCTCCGGCTGTCGCGCCGACATTTTTCTTGGCCGGCTTGCCGGTGCCCTCGTCCTCGATGTAGCGATAGGTTTTGGCGGTGACATCCATGCTGAGGTTGTCGTAGCCGCCCTTTGCATCCACCGGCGTGATCTGAATGTCGTGCAGGGTGACGATGCGCGGCAGCGCGGCGATCCCGCTCACGAACGCGCCGAAGTCGTGGTAGCTGCCCACCAGCTTGATCTTGATCGGCAGTTCGGCGTAGAAGCCGTTGCCCTTCTCAGGGCTCGGCTGAAAAAGCTTTTCCTGCAGGCCGGCGGCGAGGCCGGACTGTGAGATGTCGACCAGCAGGTTCGGCACCTCGGTCTTGCCCGGCAATTGCCTGAGCATCGCGCCGAAACTGCGCTCCATCTCGGCCAGTTGCGCCTTGTAGGCATCGAGATTGGCGGCGCGCTGCTGCTTGGTCTCGAATTGCGAGCGCAGCTCGAGCTCCTGCTGTTCTGCGGCCTGCAACATGGGGCGGTCGTCGTTCCAGACGAACATGTACCAGCCGAACGCGGCGCAGATGGCGAACACCGCGAGCACGGCCGCGGCGCGCACCAGAACCGGCCAGCGGCCGACGTCCTTCGGATCGAGCGATTTGAACTGATCGAGGAAGTTCGAATTCAACTTGAAGTTCATTTCGCTGCCACCTTCTTCACCGTATCGCCGCCGTCGAGGTCCACGCCCACCGTATCGGTAAAGAGCGTGAAACTTGAACCGCCGGTGGGCGAATCCTTGGAAGACTCCACGACCTGCAACACCGGATTGGTCATCCAGACCGAGGTATCGATGTTGCGCATGAAGGTCGACACCCGCGTGCTCGACTGCGCCACGCCGTGAATTTCCAGTTTGTTGCCGTTTTCCTTGATCTGCGTGAGGTAGACGCCTTCCGGCACCGTCTTCACGAGTTCATCGAACAGGTGCACGATCTCGGGGCGCTTGCGCTGCAGCTTCTCGATGATCTCCATGCGCGCCACGAGGCGCTGCTTGCGGTTCTCGAGATCCTGGATGTCGGCGATGGCCGCATCGAGCTTCACGATTTCGCGCTTGAGGAGATTGTTCTTCTCGTTCTGCGCGTCGGTCCAGCTCGAGTACAGCAGCTTGCCGCCCATCACGAACAGGGCTGAAGCAAACACCGCTGCGCCCATGGCGACCGCGAATTCGCGGCGCCGCACTTTGCGTTCTTGTTCTCGCCAGGGGAGTAGGTTGATACGGGGCATGGCTGCTCTTTAATCGAAGCTACGCAGCGCCAGGCCGCAAGCTGTGAGTAACGCCGTAGCGTCGCGGGACACCGCCTGCGCCTTGGCCTTGGACGAGATTTTCATGTTGCCGAGCGGGTCGCCCTTCTCGGCAGGTACACCGACGCGGCTGGAGATCACTTCGGCAGCGCCGGGGATGTTGGCGCAGCCACCACAAATGAGAATCTGATCGGGTTGCGCGCGTCCGCTGCCGGAGGCGAGATAGAACTGCAGCGAACGACTGACCTGCTGCGTCATGTCGTCGATGAAAGGATCCAGTACTTCCGGTTGATAGTTGCTCGGCAGGCCGCCTTCTTTCTTGGCGCGGCCCGCTTCTTCCATGCTCAAACCGTAAGTACGCATGATCTCTTCGGTGAGCTGCTGCCCGCCGAAGGCGAAGTCACGGGTGTAAATCACCTTGAGGTCGCGCAATACGCTGAACGTGGTGCTGCTGGCGCCGAAGTCGACCACGGCGACCGTGCGGTCCAGACCGCCGTCCGGCATCTGGTGGCGCATCAGCGCACAGGCATTCTCGAGCGCGAAGGCTTCGACATCGACGATGTGTGCGCTCAGGCCCGAGGCCTGCACCGCCGCCTGGCGCTGCTCGACGTTCTCAGTGCGCGTCGCCACCAGCAGGACGTCGAGCATGTCCGGATCCTTATCCGACGGGCCGACGACCTGGTAGTCGTAGCTGACTTCTTCCATGGGAAACGGGATGTACTGATCGGCCTGCATCTCGACCTGGCCTTCCAGTTCGTTCTCGCCCAGGCTCTTCGGCATCTGGAT
>CAZZZU010000163.1:0-7062 GCA_964658805.1 uncultured Steroidobacteraceae bacterium | reverse complement strand
TCCAGCGTGACTGCGTCAGACGCGCCAGTCGTAACATCAACGTGCCGTCTCCCGCACCGATCTCGATGATACGCCGCGGCGGCGCTGGCATTGCGAGTTGGGTTACCGCCTGTTGCAGAATCGACACGGAACGCATCGCCCGATGTACGCGGCGCAGGTCGCGCCGCGACCGCAGCGCCTGCGGGTCGTCGGGCTCGAGTGAGTCCAGGACCTCGGGCTCCACACGGCGTGGCAACTCCAGCACGACTTCAGTCAACCTGCAGCAGCGCGCCGTGACAGGAGAAGCCCGCGCCGAACGACGACATCCACCACCAACCGCCCGCGGCATGGTCGCGCAAGGCGGCGTCGAGCACGAAGTACACGAAGGCACTGCTCAGATTTCCGTAGCGCCTCAAGGCGTCGCGACTATAGTTCAGACGTGCCGGCGCCAGGTCGAGCTTGCTCTGCAAGGCCAGCAGTACATCGCGGCCGCCGGCGTGCATGATCCAGTTCGTGATGTCTTGCCGGCGAACTCCCGATCGGGACAACGTGGCATCGAGCAACTCGGCCACATGGTCCGCCGCGAGCCCGGGTACGGCGCGCGTCAGAATGTTACGCAGCAGTCCCGCGCGGCTCTCGAAACGCAGCGCCTCGCGCTCTGCCGGATTCATCAAAGAGCCCGAATCATGCCACTTGACTGAGCGCCGCTCAGGGTTGCGTTTACTCGACAGAACGGCCGCGCCCGCACCGTCTCCAAACAGGCAGGCACTGATCAGCACGCCCGGATCATTGTCCAGGTACATGGCGGCGCTGCAGACCTCGACGCAGATAGAGAGGACATGTTCGACCTGCTGCCCGCCCAGCATCGCGGCGGCCACCTGCCAGTTGGGCAACGCGCCGGCGCACCCCTGTCCGACCAGATCGAAACACAGCACGTCCCGGCGCAAGCCCAGTCTCTCCACCACATATCCGCTGAGCGCCGGGCATAGATAGCCGGTACAGGTGCTCACGATCACCGCGCCGATGGCCTGCGGCTCGAGGGCGGCGTCCGCGAGCGCTCGCCGCCCGGCCTGCGCGGCCAACGCCGGCGCATGCGTGGCGAAACGTCGATGCAAGGTGTCGGCATCGATCTCGAACACCTCGTCCAGGCTGTCGATGGCGAGCCAGCGTTCGTCGATGCCGTTATCGCGGCTCAAAACCGCCTTGGCAATGACATGCGCCCGCGCATCGAGTCGCTCGAACCAGGAGGACGTGGTGAACGCCTGCCAGCAATCGCTCTTGCTGAAAGAGCGTTCCGGAAGCGCCGTGCCGATTGCGTTTACGTACATTCAGCTAGAATGACTGCTCTAAACAGGGAGTCAATGCATGAAGGGAGCAATCGCGTGTGCGGTGTTTGGGGCCATCGTGTCAGGCACGAACTAGTGAGTCAGCGGTCACGACAATAGATACCCTAAAATGGCTGCTACTGACGATGCTCCTGCTTGCAAACAGCATTCAAGCGGCCGATCCGCCAGTAGCAGACTTGCAGGATTTATACGACGGCAAGATGTTGCCGGGGGTCGAAGTGGAGACTTTTTCCCATGCCGACACGCTTCAGCCTATCCGGGTGGTACACAGCGGGCCAAAACATCACGCTTTGACCAAACGGTCCAAACCATTTCCTCCGATCACGTTCGAAGTCCAAGGTCGTCGCTGGGATCTCTATGACTATCTCGCCATCAACCGGGTCGCCGGACTGCTGGTGCTCAAAGACGGCGAGATCGCCTTTGAGGATTATGAACTCGGGATTGATTCGCGGACGCGTTGGATTTCGTTCTCCATGGCCAAGTCCATCGCCTCGACGTTGGTCGGCATCGCGATTTCTGACGGATCAATCGCGAGCCTCGACGATCCG
Source organism: uncultured Steroidobacteraceae bacterium (assembly GCA_964658805.1). GTDB lineage: Bacteria > Pseudomonadota > Gammaproteobacteria > Steroidobacterales > Steroidobacteraceae > Bog-1198. The sequence goes on along the minus strand of CAZZZU010000163.1, from coordinate 5,189 downwards.
GTCGTGCGGTACGTTCCAGCGCTCAAAGGCAGCGCCTACGATGGCGTCAGCATCCGCCAGATATTGACCATGAGCTCAGGTGTGCGTTGGGATGAAACCTACACGGATCCCAAATCCGATCGTCGCCAGATGCTGCAACTGCAGATCGCCGGCAAGCCGGGCGAGCTATTGAAGTACATGGGATCGCTGCCGCGGGCGGCGGCGCCCGGTTCGGTCTGGAATTACAGTACGGGAGAAACCTTCGTTCTGGGCGCCGTAATCGAAGGGGCCACTCATCGATCACTGGCCGACTATTTGTCCCAAAAGATTTGGACACCGGCCGGCATGGAAAGGGACGCCACCTGGTGGGCCGATGGCGCCGACGGACTGACCTGGGCTGGCAGCGGACTCGAGGCGACCTTGCGCGACTTCGGCAGGTTCGCGCTGCTCGCCGCAGACGGAGGCTTTTCGAATGGCAAAGCGCTCGTGCCCGAGAGCTGGTTTAAGGAAGCGGGCGTACCACGCGACATCGGCGGAAAGCGCGTTGATTACGGTTACATGTGGTGGATCCCACCGCAATCGGTACCCGTCCATGCGGGCGCATTCGAGGCGGTGGGCATTTTCGGTCAATACATGTACGTCAACCCACGCGAACATCTTGCGATCGTCGTCTTGAGCGCGCACCCCAAGCCGGCCGATGACTCCGCCGATATTCTGGCTGATTCTTTCTTTGCCGCTGTCGCGACTGCCCTGCACTAGCAGTTTTTTGCGTGCTGACGATCCGTTGGGGCTATTCCGCCTCACCCGCGCGAACATCAATAAGGCTGGATTCCTTGCTCCACTGGTACATCACATCAGCGTGATACGATAATTGAGAGACGTCCCGCGCATCGCAGCAAGCGCAGCCGGATGAGTGGGGCAAGAGGTAAGTAGATCATGGCGTCAGGAATACAAGATCTCGAGTGGTTTGCGCGTGAGTCATTGTTGAGAGGCCTTGGCAAACCCGATATACGCAAGGCGATGCTCGACGCAGGTTGGGCGGAGGACCAGGTTCGCAGCGCACTCGATGCATATTCGGACGTGACGTTCCCCGTCCCGATACCCAAACCGCGGCCGCAATTATCGGCCCGCGACGCGTTCCTATATCTGGTTCTGTTCACTACCCTTTACTTCAGTAGCTATAATCTCGGCAGCCTGCTATTTGATTTCATCAACAAGGCACTTCCTGATCCGACGGTCCCTACCTACCGAACTTGGTGGGACAGCATGCGCTGGTCCGTGTCGGCATTGATTGTCGCATTCCCAACCTTTCTATTTCTTTCGTACTACATCAACAAAGACGTTGCGCGAAATTCAGTCAAGCGACTGTCACCGATTCGACGTTGGCTGACTTATCTCACTCTATTCGTTGCCTCATGCATCCTTATTGGTGATGTGACGACGCTGATTTACAACACGCTGGGCGGCGAACTCACGAGCCGACTCGTGCTAAAGGTTCTCACGGTTGGGGCAATTGCAGGCACCGTGTTTGGATATTATTTGTCAGATCTCCGCCGCGAGGAGCACGAGTGAATGCGGGTGCACGATCCATTGTCATCTCTTCTATCGTAACTGCTGTAGTCGCAGTCACTGTAGTTACGGCAATAGTCATACTCGGCGCTCCGAGTATTCAACGGCGACGCAAAATGGACGAAGTGCGTGTGCAGAATCTCACCCTGCTTGCGCTGTCCGTAAATGGGTACTTTACCCGTCACAAAGAACTTCCTGCTGATCTGGACGCTCTCGCGAAAGAGCCGGGCTACCACATACCTTGGAAAGATCCTGATACGAACCGATCCTATGGATATAAGATTCTTGGAACGACTTCATATCGCTTGTGCGCCGAATTTACTGGCGAGCCGGTTACGGATTCGCCCCAATTCTCTGGCGCGTACGCTAATGTGACGTGGGCCCATGGCCAGGGTCATCAATGCTTCGATCGGACTACGGATAAGATCATTCAATAGGTTCGGACTTAGTGGTAACCCACAGCAGTGAAAGGGATAAAATGTTGCCGATGCGCATCCGCACTCCGACTGTCACAATCACCATCGGGCGCAGAACATCGTGAATCCGTTGACCATTCGACGCTGGCACAGTTACCTGAGTCTGCTTGCCGCGCCCAGCGTGCTCTTCTTCACATTCACCGGCGCGCTGCAGCTATTCGGTTGGCACGAAGCGCACGGCACATACAAGCCGCCGGCATGGCTCGAGAAGGCTAGCTCGGTACATCGAGATCAGGTGCTCGAACGGCACGAGGAGCATAGTCCGGAGGCCGAGATGCCTGCGCCTGCAGCTGTCGCGCCGCAGGCAGAGGAAAAACCCGCGGCCGCCACCATTGCATTGAAAGCTTATTTCTTCTGGGTGGGCGCTGCACTGCTCGTCTCGACACTATTGGGGGCATGGATGGGTCTTACGCAGACGCCACGCAAGCGCCTGGCTTGGACGCTACTGATCGTCGGCAGCGTGCTGCCCCTTGGAATTTTATTTCTTTAGCGTTTCCTGATTTCATGCCGCCGCCGACCGTTAAGCGCGGCACCTTGCTGTGTCTTTTCGCATGCGCGGCCTTAGGCAGCATGGCCAGTCGCGCGGCGGATCCGGCCTGCACTGCAGTCCCGTTCGGAACGCCGTGTCAGGTATTCCCGGCGAAACCATCGATTGCCGATCATAGCGGCGATCACGACCACGCATTCTGGTGGACCTTCTTCAACGCCTACGCGGATGAGTGGAATCGGATGCCGCCCGCGGATCCGGACGCTGCACCGTCGCGGCGCCCCGAGACCGACATCCCACCCGTGCCGATGACGAGCCCGCCCATGCCGTTCGCCGACTGGCCCATCGGCGCGACGCAGGTCATCGGCGGCGCGACGCCGAATTCCGTGGACAGTCCTTTGATGCGCGCACTGATCGGCGGAACGCGGATCGGCAAACCGCTCGAGAATGCGCATATCCAGCTCTACGGCTGGGTCGATGCCGGCGGCAATGTCAGCAGCGCGACACACGGGCACGGCGGTAACGCACCGGTTGCCGACTCCTACACGCAGAATACGGTCCAGCTCGATCAAGCGGTGGTCTACATCGAGCGCGTGCCTGACACCGTGCAGAAAAGCGCGGTCGATTGGGGCTTTCGCTTCGCGCCCGTATATGGAGAGAATTATCGCTACACGACAGCACTCGGTTTTCTCAGCAACCAGTACGTCAATCAGAACCACTTCAATGGTTTCGACATGCCGATGGCGTACGGCGAAGTATTTTTCCCCTCCGTCGCTGACGGCCTGCTCTTCCGATTCGGCCGCTACATAACCCTGCCAGACATCGAGGCGCAGCTGGCACCGAACGATTACCTCTATACGCGTTCGATCACCTACTCCGTCGACAACTACAGCACCACCGGTATCAATGCTTCCTTAAAGATCAACAAGAACTGGCTGCTGCAGGCCGGAATCGGCAGCGGCACCGAAACGATGCCGTGGAATGCGCGCTCGATCAGCATTCCCGGCTACCAGGGAAAACGCGATCCCGGTGCACAGGCGTCGCTGTCCGGCTGCGTGCAGTACCAGACCGATTCGGCCCACGATGCCGTCTATCTATGCGTCGACGACATCAACAATGCACGGTGGGGCTACAACAACCTGAACTGGTACGGCGGCACCTACTATCACAAGTTCAACGAGCACGTGCACGTCGCGTTCGAGGGCTACTACATGTACCAGCGCGACGTCTGGAACAGGGCCTATACCGGCGCAGGCTACGCCAACAATCCAGTGGACCCCTACTTCGGCACACCCTGGTACGGCATGATCAATCCGCCGCGGCAGGCGATTTGCAATGCCGTCAAGCCCACCTGCACTGCCGGGGAGTACGGTCTGCTGGCGTTTTGGAACTATCGCATCGGCACGTTCGACAATCTCACCTTGCGCACCGAGTTCTACGACGACATGAAAGGCCAGCGTACCGGCTATGCCACGCGCTACGTCGACGTCGCCGCCGGCTGGCAGCATTGGATCGGGCCACAGATCGAGATCCGCCCGGAAATCGGCTACTACCGGTCAACCAACGCAGCTGCCTTCGACAACGGCAATTCGCGACGCCTCTGGTTCCTCGGCGGAGACGTCGTCTGGCACTTTTAAATCAAAGGTTTCGCGTCGAGCTCACATCCCACGACAGAAAGAAGGGCCTCACGCTCGCCACGATGCCGCCGACAAAAGAAATCTCGGAATCGTCGGCCACTTTGAATTCCGGAATCCGCGTCAGCCATTCCTCCAACATGATGCGGATCTCGGTCTTCGCCAGGTGGGCACCCGCGCAGGTATGAATGCCACCCCCGAAGATCGAGTGACCCACCGAGCGTCGGCCAAAATCGACCTTCAACGGATCAGGGTTCTCGCGCATGTCCAAACCATGTAAGAGCGTGGGAACCACCATCATCTCGCCACGCTTCAGGCTGACACCTTCGAACTCGAGGTCGTGCGTGACTTCGCGCGCCACCGTCACCATCGAAAACCGCCGCAGGAGTTCCTGCAAGGAGCTGGACAGGTGTTCCAGATCTGCAGCGAGTGCTCGCCGGGACTCCGGGCTGCGTGCCAGAAACAGCATGATGAAGCTCATGGCGTTGACGACCGTATCGAGACCGGCCACCAGTACCTGCACGCACAGATTGATCGTCTCGTCATCCGTGAGCGCACGTCCCTCCACGGACCCGTTGATCAGGTGGCTCAACATGTCGTTGCCACCCTTGCCGCGGCGCTCCTGGATGAGCGGCTTGAGGTATTCATCGAAGCCGCGGCCCACTTCGTCGTAGCTGACGCCCGGATCCGGCCGCGTGTATTGGTCTGCCAGATACTTGAGCTTCGGCGCATCGGAAAACGGCAGTTCCACCATGCTCATGAAAATTCGCAGCGGCATCTGCTCCGCGAAATCATGCACGAAGTTACAGCGGCCCTTGGTGCGGAACGATTCGATCATCTGCACTGCCATCGCGCGGATCGAATCCTCGCGCGACTTTATCTTCTTGGGCGACAGATCCTCGTTGAGCAGCGAACGAATGGGCCGGTGCGCCGGCGGATCCAGCGTAATCGGAATGGCGCGATACGCCTCACCGGCCGGCTCCTTGGGCACGAAGATGACCCGGCTGGAGAACGTCTGATAATCCTGCAGCACCTTCATGATGA
>CAZZZU010000162.1:0-7130 GCA_964658805.1 uncultured Steroidobacteraceae bacterium | reverse complement strand
CTGGGCGTCGCCACTGCGTCGGGTGTAACAGGGTTCGTTGCCGTGGCAGCGCTGGCAGCGGCGGCGACGCGCGCCCGCGACGGAGCTTGCGAGACTTTGACCCGTTCGCGCGTCTTGGCGAGCTGGCCAGAGAGGAAGGCGATGCGTCCCGGCTCGACCCCGGAGAGACGCGCGGTTTCGATGGCCGAGGCTGCGTCGTCGAGATGTTCCTGAAGCAGAGCACTTTCGGCGCGCTCCAGCAACCGCTCGCGGGCCTCTAACAGACTCGTGGCGGCGGGCGCGTCTGCCGATGGCGGTGATGCTGAGGGCTCGCCCACGGATCGGGCGGCGCGGGCGGTCAAGGAGGCCTGATGTGCCAGGTTGCGTTGCCACAGCCATAAAGTGATGCCAAACAGCAGGACTGCGCCGAGGCAGCTGAGCAGCAGCATTGCACGCGGCAGCCGCGGTAACCGCGGCAATCGCGGCGCGCGGATTGACGGTGGCGGTGGCGGGGGCGGTCGTCGGCGCACCTGTTCGGCGTACTTCTTCACGGCGGTATCGACGAACAGACGCGCCCGGCCAGGTGATACGGGTTTGTGCATGAAGCGATACACGAAGCCGCCGCTGATGAAGCGTGCGAGCGCTGTTTCGTCGTCGCGGCTGCCCGCCACGACGATGACGAGATCGGGAAACTGTCTTTTGATTTGACCGATGAATGTGCTGGCAGTATCGAGCAGCGCGGCGACGTCGACGATGAGAATACCCACGTCGCCCGCAAGCAGCAGGTCGCCGACCTTGTCGCCCGTGGCCACGTGCCACAATTGCTGCGGATCGGGCACCGCTTCCCGCAGGGTTTGCAGCAACAGCGCATCAGTGGTGAGCAGCGCCACATCGACTTTCCCGTGGCTCAATCTCGACTTCAGCGCTTTGGGCGTGCGGTCCCCCCGATCAGCTAGCACCAACGGATCCCTCGCAGTGTGACGCCGCCGCGCGCCGGTCGGTAAAGCGGATGGTCCACGGGATTTCGCCCTGCCGCGGACAAGGCTGTACGATACGGAATCGCGAGCCGTGGTCTAGTCTGCGGGATTGCGTCGCATCATTTCTGTGATTGGTCACTCATAAACGAAGGGGATGAAGAATGTTGAGAATCGGCGCTCTATTGTTGTGCGTCAGCGCGTTGCAAGCCACCGCTGCGGCGGCCGACGGCGTGGAACGGCTGGCCTTGCCGGACGGCAACCCGTTTCCCATCTCGCGCGCGACGACGGTCAGGGCAGGCACGGATCTATATTTCCTGAGCGGTCAGACCCCGCAGCCGATCGACAAGACCCTGCCGGCGGCCGAGCAGAAATTCGGCGACACGGAAGCGCAGACGATGAGTGTGTTGACGCAGTTGAAAAGCACGCTCGAAGCGCTCGGCTTGACCATGGGCGACGTCGTCAAGATGCAGGTATTTCTGGTGGGTGTACCTGATACGCACATGATGGACTTCAAAGGATTCATGGCGTCGTATACCAAGTTTTTCGGCACGTCGGAGCAGCCCAATAAGCCCGCCCGCAGCGCTTTCCAGATTGCCGCGCTGGCCAACCCAGCCTATCTGGTCGAGATCGAAGTGATCGCCGCCAAGTCGCCGCGGGGCGCGGGCATGAAAAAGACGCACAAATAGCGCATGGATCGCGGGGCGAGCACGGCTCGCAAGCATGCGGATGGCAAGCGGCGCTGCGCGTGGTGTCCGGATGATCCACTGTACGTCGCCTATCACGACAGTGAATGGGGCGTGGCTTCGCACCTCGACTCGCATCTGTTCGAGATGTTGTGCCTGGAAGGCGCGCAGGCTGGCCTGAGCTGGGCGACAGTACTGCACAAGCGGGCGAGCTATCGGCTCGCCTTTGACGGATTCGATGCCCGCAGAATGGCGCATTACGACGCGGCACGAAAGAAACACCTGCTTGCCGATCCCGGCATCATCCGCAATCGTCTCAAGGTAGATGCCTTCGTCGACAACGCAAAGGCGTATCTCGCCTTGCTGTCCACGGGTCGAACGCTCGATGACTACCTTTGGCAATTCACCGGCCATCGGGTCGTGCGGCGGCGCCCTGTCACTCTAGGGGATATGCAAGTAACGAGTGCGGCCAGTGAGTCGATGAGCAAGGATCTGAAACGCATCGGCTTTCGGTTCGTCGGATCGACTATTTGTTACGCCTTCATGCAGGCGGTGGGCATGGTCAATGAACACCAGCGCCACTGCTGGTTTGCCAAAGGATGAGTGACATGAAAAAGAAATCGCTGGCAGCGATGTGCGCGCTGCTGTGCCTACCCTTGCTTGCGCCGGTGCTGGCGCAGGATGTGAAGCCCGCGTTCAAGTCGATGGACGTGTTCGATCTGCAGTGGGTGACTGACCCGCAGATCGCTCCGGACGGCAAGACCATTGCTTACGTGCGGACGGGATTCGACGTCAAGACGGATCGCTCACGCGGCGCCATCTGGCTCACGGATACTGACGGTAAACATGAGCATCCGCTCTCGGGCGCGGTGCAAAGCGGGTCGCCGCGCTGGTCGCCGGATGGTTCCCGGATTGCGTACTTTGCTCCGGGCGCCGACGGTAGCGTGCAGCTCTTCATGTATTGGATGCAAACCGGCGTGAGCGCTGCGATCAGCAACTATCCGGAGCCGCCGCACGGCTTGACGTGGTCGCGGGACGGCCGCTGGCTGGCGCTCATCATGGCCGTACCGGCCGAGCATCGTCCTTTGAAAGTCGAGCTGCCGGAGCCGCCGAAGGACGCGAAGTGGGATGCGCCGCTGAAGATCATCGATCGTATGGTCTATCGCCACGACGGCGAAGGCTACCTCGCCAACACGTTTGACCAGGTCTTCGTGGTTTCCGCGGACGGCGGCGCCGCGCGGCAGATCACGCACGGCGATTTCGAAAACTATGGGCCGCCTTCCTTCACGGCCGACGGTAAGGCGCTGCTGGTGAGCGCAAACCGCCGTGCAGATGCGGATTACGAGCCGCTGGACAGTGAAATCTATCGGATCGATCTCGCGGATGAATCCATTCACGCCCTGACCGACCGCCGCGGCCCGGACCGCGGCCCGGTCACGTCGCCCGACGGCAAGCGTGTGGCTTATCTTGGCTACGACGACCAGTATCTTGGCTTTCAAGCCGCGCAGCTTTATGTGATGGATGCTGACGGCGGCAAATCGCACTCCCTGACGGCGCGGTTGGACCGCAACGTCGTGGCGCCAAAGTGGACTTTGGATGGCAAACGAATCGTTTTCCAGTACGAGGATCACGGCAGCGCCAAGCTCGCCAGCGTGGATCTCGACGGAAACCTGAAAACCCTGGCTGACGGCGTGGGCGGCAACGATGTGGCAAGACCTTATTCGGGCGGCACCTTCTCCATCTCGGATACGGGCCGCTTCGCCTATATGCGTTCGGCGCCGTTGGCGCCGCCAGCCCTCGCCACCGGTAGCGCGCCCGGCGATGTGAAGACGCTGACGGCGTTGAGCGATAACCTGCTGAGCCGGCGCACCTTGGGTGCCGTCGAAGAAATCAATTTCAGTTCATCCGCCGATCACCGCAAGATACAAGGCTGGATCGTCAAGCCGCCGAATTTCGATCCGACCAAGAAGTATCCGCTGTTGCTCGAGATCCACGGCGGACCCTTCGCCGCGTATGAAGGGAGTTTTGCCGCCGAGATGCAGCTCTACGCGGCGGCCGGTTACGTGGTCCTGTATCTGAACCCGCGCGGCAGTACGGGGTACGGCGAGGACTTTGCCAATCTGATTCACCATGCGTATCCGAGCCAGGACTATGACGATCTCATGTCCGGCGTGGATGCGGTCATCGGCCGCGGCTATGTCGATTCTTCACGGCTGTTCGTGACAGGCGGCAGCGGCGGGGGCGTCCTCACGGCGTGGATCGTGGGTCATACCAATCGCTTCCGCGCCGCCGTGGTGGTCAAACCGGTCATCAACTGGACCAGTTTCGTCCTCACCGGCGACCAGACGAATTTCTTTGCAAGATACTGGTTCGAGGGATTTCCGTGGGATCACCAGGACACGTACTGGAAGCGCTCGCCGCTGGCGTACGTCGGCAGCGTCACGACGCCCACCATGGTGATGACCGGTGAGGCGGACCTGCGCACGCCCTCGAGCGAGGCGGAGCAGTTCTATCAGGCCCTCAAACTACGCCGGGTGGACACCGCCCTCGTGCGGGTGCCGAATGCCTCGCACGATATCTCCGCCCGGCCCAGTCACCTGATCGCTTCGGTGCAGTACGTCATCGCCTGGTTCAAGGCACACGACGCCAAATAGCGCGCTCGGCACGACGTGGCGTCCACTACGTGGGGTTCGTCTGCGCGGTCTGACCAAAAAGCACTTTTTTGGCTTCTGCGGACATGGGGGCGTCCGAGCGATAGGCCTCGCCGCGCGCGTACGCGCGGATCGTGGCGGGACGCTGCCCGACCGCGTCGAACCAGCGTTTCAGGTGTGGAAAGGTGTCCAGATCCTGGCCCTGTGCTGCGTGAGGCACGATCCAGGGATATGACGCCATGTCAGCAATCGAATAAGCGCCGGCGACGAATTCACGATCAGCGAGGCGCCTGTTCAGCACCCCGTACAGGCGGTTGGTCTCTTTTACGTAGCGCTCGATTGCATAGGGAATTTTTTCCGCGGCGTAGCGCGAAAAATGATGATTCTGTCCCGCCATCGGACCCAAGCCTCCCATCTGCCAGAAGAGCCATTGCATCACCTCTACCCTGCCGCGCACGTCTTGCGGCAGGAACTGCTCGCTCTTCTCGCCGAGATACATGAGGATCGCGCCCGATTCGAACACCGAGATGGCGGCACCGCGTTCGGCTGGCGTGTGATCGACGATCGCGGGCATGCGGTTGTTCGGCGCGATCGCGAGGAAGTCGGGCTGGAACTGCTCGCCTTTGCCGATATTGACCGGCACGATGTCATAAGGCATTGCCGTCTCTTCGAGCATCATGGTGACCTTGTGCCCGTTCGGCGTGGGCCAGTAGTACAGGTCGATCATTTTCGATTCTCCCCGAGTTCGAGTTTGATGTGATGACTGCGCAGCAGGGTGGTGCAGACGTCTTCCTCCCGCGGATAACGCCGCATCGCAGCCAGGCGTGCCCGCGCGTGGGCATTCAGCGACCAGGGGAGTGCATCCTTGTCCAGCTTCTCGGCGGCATGATTGCGCCATTCGAGCGACTGGCGGCGATCCGCGATCATGCGGGCTTCCTTGCTGTCGGGTGCTACCAGGCGGCGCTCGATGCTGAAACCCAAAAGCTGTACCAGGATGCTGTCGCCACGCTGCATGATCTTGGCCAGTTTGCGGCAATCTTCCCGCCGTTCGCCCTGTGCCGCTGGCTCCCGACAGGCGCGGTCCAGCGCTCCGAAGGGCGGCAGGATCTCCGCCGCCGCAACGGTCATCAGTTCCGTGAGGCGTGCGGCGTCGCCAACGTCGTAGCTCTTCGGCAGCTGCCGACGTACGACTCGCAACGCGTCGTACATGGTCACCACGAGCCGGTTCCAATAGATGTCGAAGCGGCCGCCGCGCGCCATATCGGCAAGTACCCGATCGACTTCGGTGCTGTCGCCGTCGCGCTGCGCGGTGGCGAGCGTGGTCAGCCACGCGGCGCTGTTGTCAGCATCGACCCAGCGCATCACTGTCGCCACGTCGCGGGTATCGCAGCCCGGCGCGTCGATGCAGAGCTGCAGATGCAACCAGTTGATGGCTGCGTTTTGCGGTGCCAGTTCGCTCGCTCGCGTGATCAACTCGAGAGAAGTGGGAATGACACCGTCCCAGTCGGACATCTTGGCCCTGCCTTTGCGGGAACTTTCGCTCATGCGCTGCAGCGCGGCCGCGGTCGTCAGCGAGTTGGCATCATTGCGAGTTGCGAGCACCTCTGCTGGGGTATGCCAGGTGTCGTGCGGCGGATCGTGTGCGGCGCGCGCTTCGCCGGCGGTCACGACGAGCAGGATCAGAAACAGACGGCGCAGCGATATCACGGCGCGGATCCTCAGGCGCGAATGCGGTTCGCCGATGCGCCGAGGCCCGCGGTGATGGCAAGACGCATGGCGTCCTCTACCGAGATGTCGAGCGGCTGGACGCGCTCGCGCGGTACATAGAGGGTGTAGCCGCCAAAGGCATAGCTCATCGGAAAATACACCGTGACGAGGTTTTCGCCGCCGAGCGCGTGCATGGCTGCCGGTACGTCTTCGCGCGTCACGAAACCGATGGCCCGTACGCCCTCGAAGTCCGCCAACACGACGCGCTGCAGATCACGCTTGTCACCGCTACCCGAGGGCAGGAGGCTCATCACGTCGCGAAAGCCGCCGTACAACGTCTTCACCAGTGGTATGCGACCGAGGAAATCGTCCCAATAGCCGAGCAGGATCTTGCCAAAGTACGCATTCACGAGGCTGCCGATCCCGAGCATCAGCACGAAGCCCGCGAGCAGCCCCAAGCCGGGCCAATAATGTTCGGGGCTCACCAGTCCAAGTCCGATCAGCGCGCGGCGCAGCCACCCCTCGACCGTGTTCACCAGCCAATAGATCACATACACCGTCAGCGCCAGCGGCAGTACGGTAACGAGGCCGCTCATGAACAGCGTCAGGATCTTGCGCATGCGAATATCATCGCACGATCGGACTTGGCCGCCCACCGCGCGAGAATTTTCCATGCAGCAAGCAATCACTTTGAACATCACCCCGGCAACACCGGAGGACACCGGTTTGATCCTGAGCCTGATCAATGCGCTCGCCGATTACGAGAAGCTGCGGCACGAAAGCATCGCGACCGAAGCGACCTTGCGGGAAGCGCTGTTCGGTGCACACACCGTTGCCGAGGCCGTGATAGCGCGGGTCGACGGGGAGGCTGCCGGCTTCGCTCTCTACTTTCATAACTTTTCGACGTTCCTGGGCAAACGCGGTCTGTATCTCGAGGACTTGTTCGTGCTGCCGAAGTTTCGCGGCCATGGCATCGGCCGCTCCTTGCTGAGGCATCTGGCGCAGCTCGCCATCGAGCGCGATTGCGGGCGTTTTCAATGGCAGGTGCTCGACTGGAACAAGCCCGCGCGCGATTTCTACGAATCGCTGGGCGCGCAGGCAGATGGCGCGTGGGTGAACTACCGCATCACGGG
>CAZZZU010000161.1:0-7202 GCA_964658805.1 uncultured Steroidobacteraceae bacterium | reverse complement strand
AAGGTTGCGGTGATGGATGGATTGACGATTTTCACGCCCACCGTGCCGCTCGCGGGCGTCACAGCCACCACGGAAGGCGCGAGTGCGGCAATGCCGCCGGTGCCCAGGATGCCATCCCGGCCGACCTTGCCGCCGCATCCGGCGGTCAGCGCTGCGAGCCCGAGCAGCAGCCACCACGTTCTGCACCGGGTATGCCCGTCGATCAATTTTTTGCGCATACTCAGCCTGTTTTTTGTGACGTGTGGGGACGTTGCGGTCAGCGGCCGCTGTGATCGTCGGACACGGTAGTCACTCTGTCCGGTGTGGTCTGTACGGCAACGGACATACGGCGAAGACTGTGCGCTGCGTGAATTGCGGCGCAACGCACACGTTGAAACGGGCACGCGCCGCGGTGCGTTAACATAGCGCGGTGAGTCGCGTATGGATTTTAAATAGCTGTTTGCTGATCGCGCTCACGGCGGTGTTTTTACTGTCGCTGTTGGCAGGCCGGGTCTGGCTGCCGGTGGAGCAGGTGTGGCACGCACTCGTGCACGGCGATGCCAGTCTGGCGGGAGTGATCGTCATGGACCTGCGTCTGCCGCGCGCCGTGCTGGCGCTCGAGGTGGGTGGCATGCTCGGTCTCTCGGGCGCGGTGTTACAGGGGTTGACGCGTAACCCGTTGGCCGAGCCCGGCCTGCTCGGCGTATCGGCGGGTGCCGCGCTCGGCGCTGTCATCGCTCTTTACTTCGGACTGTCGCGCGCCTTCCCCGGCGCGGCGCCCTTGCTGGGTCTCGGCGGTGGCTTGCTCGCGTCCCTGCTGACGTTCTTATTGGGTCGCGGCGGCGGCACGATCTCGCTGGTGCTTGCGGGTGCGGCGGTGTCGTCGCTCGCCGCTGCGTTGATTTCCCTGGCGCTCAATCTGGCACCGAATCCATACGCTGCTTACGAGATCATGACGTGGTTGATGGGGTCGCTGGCCGATCGCAGCTGGACGCATGTGTTGTTGATCACGCCGTTCGTCGCGCTGAGCAGCGTGATGTTGCTGTCGATGGCGCGGGGTCTGGATGCGCTGAGTCTGGGCGAGGTGCAGGCGCGCAGTCTGGGCGTGAACCTCACGCGCCTGTACTCGATGGGCGTGTTCGGCACGGCACTCGGCGTGGGCGCAACCACGGCGGTATCGGGCGTGATCGGCTTCATTGGCCTGGTCGCGCCGCACACGGTGCGTCCCGTCGTCGGCCACCAGCCGAGTCAGGTGCTGGTGCCGGCGGCCTTGAGCGGCGCACTGTTGCTGCTGATCGCCGACGTTGCCACGCGTTTGATCCACGTCAATACTGAGATGAAACTCGGGGTGCTCACCAGCCTTATCGGCACGCCGTTCTTTTTCTGGCTGGTGGTGCGCCTGCGCAAGAGCGCCCCGTAAAGAACAAAATCGAGGAGAGGGCGATGTCCGAACACGTCTTGATCGACACAAGCGCGCGCGTCCTGACGCTCACGCTCAATCGCGATGCCAAGAAAAACGCACTGACGCGCGAGATGTACCAGGTGCTGGCCGCGTCCCTGCAGGCGGCGGACGCGGATCCCGACATTCGCTGCGTCGTGATCCGCGCTCACGGCGACATGTTTAGCGCCGGCAACGATTTGCACGAATTCGCCGTGACCGACCACAATCCGTTTCTGCCGGCACTGGCAAGTTTCCGCAAGCCGCTGATCGCCGCGGTGCAAGGGCGCGCCGTGGGCATCGGCGTCACGCTGCTGCTGCACTGTGACCTCGTGTATCTGGCCGAGGATGCGCAACTCAGCACGCCGTTCGTCAATCTGGCGCTGGTGCCGGAGGCGGCGTCGAGCCTGCTGCTGCCACTGCGCATCGGTCATGCCCGTGCCTTCGAAATGTTCGTGCTGGGCGAGCCGGTCGGTGCGCGCCAGGCCGCCGAGTGGGGCATCGCCAATCGCGTGATGCCCAGGGCCGAATTGCATGCGGCCGCGCAGCGTGCGGCGGTTGCGGTTGCGGCACGCGCACCGGCCGCGCTCCTCGCCACCAAGGCGTTGATGCGCAACGCCAAACAATTGCTGACGTGCATGGACGCGGAAGGCAGCATCTTCGCCACGCAATTGCAGTCGCCGGAATTCCGCGAGGCACTCACGGCCTTCGCCGAGAAGCGGGCGCCCGATTTCAGCACGCTCACCTGAGATGCGGCTCGGTGCACTGCTCGCCTGGCTCTCGCTCTTGCTATGCGGGACGGTTGTGGCTGCGCCGCTGCGCGTGATGTCCATCAGTATGTGCAGTGACGACTTGTTGCTCGATCTGCTGCCGGCGGAGCGCATAACGTCGTTGACCTATTACGCGCGTGCGCGTGGCAACCTCAAATGGTGGCCGCAGAGCGCGCACATCGCCAGCAATGCGGGCACGGCTGAGGAAGTGCTCGCCCAGCATCCGGACCTGGTGCTGGCCGGGACGTACACCACGCCGGCGACGCGCGCGATGTTGAAACGTGCCGGGGTGCCGCTGCTCGAAGTTCCGCCTGCGGAAAGCTTCGAGCAGATCACGGCAGTCACCCGCCAGGTTGCAGCGGTGCTCGGCGTCGAGCAGCGCGGCGAAGCATTGCTCGCCGACATGGAGCGCACGTTGGCAGCCGTACGTAGCACGCGTGCGCAGTTTCCCGCGCGCGTGGTGGCGTGGGGAGAGGGTGGCGCCGTGCCCGGGCGGGATACGCTGTTCGACGCCATCTTAGCGGCGGCCGGCGGCATCAATATCGCGGCGGCCGCCGGCTTTCGCAGCTTCGACCTCGAGCAGTTGCTGAACGCTGCACCGGATGTGCTGGCTTATGCGAGCAGCGTCGACGACTCGCCGAGCCTCAATACCGAGCTTACGCACCATCGGGTGTTACGACAAATGTATGCCGATCGCACCATCACCTATCCGGCGGCGTTGTACAGCTGCGGGGTGCCACGCAGCGCCGAGGCTGCGGTCGCTTTGCAGGCGCAACTGGCTGCCGTGATGCGCGTGCGATGAGACGCATCGAGGCCGCACATGTGAGCGTGCGCCGCGGCGGGCATGTCCTGCTGGACGACGTCAGCGTCACCGCGGAGCAAGGCGATTTCATCGCCGTGATCGGCGCCAACGGTGCCGGCAAGTCGACACTGCTGGCGGTGCTCGCCGGCCTGGAACGGCCGGCGTCCGGCACGGTGCGCGTGGACAACGTCGCGCTCTCGACTCTTCCCGCGCGCGAGCTCGCCCGTCAGCGTGCCTACCTGCCGCAAGGTGCGCGCTGTGAGTGGCCCATCACGGTGGAGCGTTTGGTGGCCTTAGGACTCACACCGACCTTGCCGGCGCTCGGTGGATTACCAGTGAGCTTCGCGGCCGCGGTGACGCGGGCATTGGAGGCCTGTGATTTGCTCTCGCAACGTCTGCAACCGGTGACGACGCTATCAGGAGGGGAACTTGCTCGCGCCATGCTCGCGCGTGCTTTGGTGTCCGATCCGTCCGTGTTGATCGTTGACGAGCCGCTGTCCGGCCTCGATCCCAGGCATGCGCTCGACACGGCGCGCCGGCTTGCGACCCTGGCAGCCAGTGGCAAGATCGTGATCGCCGCGATCCACGACCTGACGCTCGCGGCCCGGCACGCCACCCGGATCCTGGCACTGCGCCGCGGCCGCGTGCTCGGCGACGGATCGATGCAGCCGACGCTGACGCCCGAACTGATCCGGGACACGTTCGATGTGCGGGCATGCGTCTCGGGTCCGAGCGGCAGTCTCTACGTCGATTTTCTGTAAAGGCCGGTCAGTCGCCGTGCGGTCCGGACAGCGTCGTGAACACCGCGGTGACCAGAAATATGCCGAGCAGCAGTGCCATTTCCGCGCCGATCGAGGTCTTGAGCGCGCGCATTGCGCTCCGCTCGCCGCGCTGTAGTCGGGGTGTCAGTGACAGTTTGTTGTACGCGGCCGCAGCGAGCAGCATCGCGACCAACGCGAGTTTTAGCACGACCATGCGTCCGTAATCCGAACGCCATAGCGCGGTAACGTCATCGAGCAGCAGGCACAGCAGCAGCGTGCCCGCCGTCAGCAGCAGGCCCACCACCCACACTGCTGTCTTGCCGAAGCGTGCCGCCATGGCGGCGGTGATCGCGGGATCTTTGCCCGCCGCCACGATCAGCAATGAAGGCAGGGCGCCCCACCAGAATGCCGCACACAACAAGTGCAGAGCCACCACCATCGAGGCCGGCGCGCCAACGGCATGTGCATGTCCCACCCAGGCAAAGGAGGTCGCTGCGGCGACGGCGCCCGCCCACGCGAGCGGATTGGGTTTGAGCGACGGCGCGGTCTTGGGCAGCAACGCGGTGCCCATCGCGGCGAGTCCGACGAGGCGCACCGCGGTTGCCGGGCCTTCGGCGGTGTGCAGGTACATACCGGCGAGGGCCGGATCAAATGCGCCGCGCAGCTCGCCGCGCATGGCGGCCAGGGTTGTCAATATGCGCACTGCGCTCGCGAGCAGCGCAAGCCCCAGCGCAGCGGCGAAGGCGCGACGGAGCAGCGGCAGCGATGTGTGCCGCAGGTTCTGCGCCTGCGCGGCGACGAAGAAAATCATGCCGGACGCGGCCAGCGCACCCGCGTAGGTGCAGGCTTTGGCCACTGTTGCGCTCAAGTCCCAGGGACCCCACTCCACGTGGTGGCTCGCGCGCGTCAGCCGGAGATCGTGAAGGCGAAGGACCCTTTGGTGACGTGTCCGTCGTCGGCCGCGATCGCGGTCCATTGCACCGTGTATTGTCCGGGGCCGAGCGCAGGCAAGGTCAGATCGAATGTGCGGCCCGGCTTCGCTGCATGATCCAGGGTGACCGGCACGACCTCTTTGCCATGCAGGAGCTGCAACGCCGTGAGCTGCGCCGTTTCGTTGAACTTGAGTGTCAGGGTCTGCGGCGCCGTGGCCACGGTGGATTTATCAGCCGGTGAGGAGTTCTCGAGCCGCGCATGCGCGAGGCTGGTCGTCGCAACCCACACGCTGCACCAGGCGAGGAACGTCAGGACGCGTTTCAGCATGTGGCCAGTTTACGCGGTTTGCGCGCGCGCTCCGTTGAAACTATATTCACTGCATGATTCTCTACGGTTATGCGTTCAGTTCGGCCTCGTACCGCGTGCGTATCGCTCTGGCCTTGAAGAATCTGAGTTATAGCGCCGAGATCAAGAATTTGCGTGCCGGCGAGCATCGCCTGGCCGATTACCTGCAAGTCAATCCGCAAGGCTTCGTACCGGCGCTCAAGCTCGATGACGGCGTCATCCTGTCACAGTCGGTGGCCATCATTGAATATCTGGACGAGCTCTATCCTGTGCCGGCGCTGCTTCCCAGCGCGCCTTTGGCACGCGCGCATGTACGCGCGCTGACCCAGGTCGTGACTTGCGACATCAGTCCATTGAACAACATGCGGGTGCTCAAATATCTGGAAGAGAAGCTGGCCCTCGACAAGACCAGCCGCGATGCGTGGTACCGGCATTGGATCGAAACCGGCTTCGACGCCATCGAAAGATGGTTGCAGCGCGATGGCTCGATGGGCCGATTTTGTCACGGTAATGCACCCACCCTGGCTGACGTCTGCCTCGTGCCACAGGTTTTCAATGCGCGTCGTTTTTCGGTGGACCTCAATGCATTCCCGAGAATCCGTGCCATCGACGCCGCTTGCCGGGAATTACCGGCGTTCCAGTCGGCCGCGCCCGAGGCGCCACGCGGTTGAGCCATACCCTGAATAGTCAGTAACTGTGAGGTTGCCCGGAGTACGCGGCGTGCCGGTGCGTGTGCGCGGTCGCGGCATGTGCCAAAATCTCGCCAATGACACTGCTTGGCTCCTGCTGCGTCCGTGCGACGCTCATCCTGTTCCTGACCTTCCTCTGTATCGCTCCCTCGAATGCTGACGACGCGCCGGTGGTCGCTGCCCCCGCCACCACTGGGCCGGCCACCGGCTTAGCGGGTTCGGCGGCGTTGCATGCCACCGTGTTCGGCACGCCGCCGCAAGACATGGCCGAACTGCCGACCATGGTGCCGCTCTCGGAGATCAACGTGCGCCTGCCGTGGCGCATGCCGGTACCGGACGTGCTGTGGTTCGACAAGAAGCTGCGAGTGTACTTTTCCGCGCAGAAGCAACCCGCGCCGCTGGCGGTCGTGATATCCGGGACCGGCGGCGGTGCCAACACCTCGACCATCGCAACCTTGCGGGCAGCGCTCTATGGTGCGGGCTATCACGTGCTGACGCTGCCGTCACCGACCGTTCCGAATTTCATCACCGCAGCCTCGAGCACCGGCGTGGCCGGTGATCTGCATCAGGACGGCGAGGATCTGTACCGCGCCATGCAGGAGATCATCCGGCACCTGCCCAAGAAGGCGCGGATTACCGACATCGACATCCTCGGTTACAGCCTAGGGGGCGCCAACGCCGCGATCGTCAAGAGCCTCGATGCACGCGAGGGCAAGCTCAAGATTCACCGCGCGATCATGATCAACCCGCCGGTCAGTCTGTTCTCGTCGATCGGCCGCCTCGATAAACTGTTTGCGATCAGCATCGGGACTGACAATGAGGCCATCGATAATCTATATCGGCGCCTGTATGCGCAGCTGGCAAATCTGTACCGCGCGTCGGATCGCCTGCAAGTCGACGAGCGTTTCCTGCTGGGAGCGGCCGCCGCGACCCTGAAGACGGACGCCGAGTACTCTGCGGCCATTGCCCTGACTTTCCGCACGGACCTCGTCAACATGTTCTTCTGCGGCGATCTCTACGCCAAGACCGGCGTGGTGATCGATCCGGCGCATCCGCCGAAGGTCGGCGACTCGCTCGAAGAGATGCAACGGGTGCTGCGCAACAAACCGTTTTCCGAATACTTCGTGCGGGTTTTTGCACCGTACTATTTGAAGCATCGGGCAAACTCCACCGGCCAATCACTGATCGCCGACAATCGGCTCGACATCATCGGCGACGTGTTGCGTAGTGACGGTGACTACTTCGTGCAGACCAATCAGGACGACCTGATCCTGGATGCGCGCGAACTCAAATGGCTGAAAGATACGATGGGCACACGTATCGCCGTTTATTCGCACGGCGGTCACCTCGGCACGGTCGGCGACCGGGAGCAGGTTGCCGACATGCTCTCCATGCTCGCGGGCACCTGGAGGGCGCAACGATGAAGATCACCCTGACGCTGGCGTTGCTCGTCATGGGGCTCGCAGGTTGCGCCTCGACGCCGCT
>CAZZZU010000160.1:0-7246 GCA_964658805.1 uncultured Steroidobacteraceae bacterium | reverse complement strand
ATCGAGTTCGAAGCGCGCTGGGTCGTCAATCCGCAGCTCACCGTCACGAGCGCCTACACCAACCTCAAAATCGTCAATCTTGGCTTGCCGGGCTATCAGGGCGTGGATCTTGGCGCGGGCGACTACCAGAAGCTCGGCATCGATCCGGCCCTGACGTTCGGCGGCGAGGTGTTCTCGTTCTATCCAACCTCGACCATGAATCCCCGCAAGGCCGGCATTCCGCAGCAGGTCTATGGCCTCAACTTTCTGGCGAGTGCCGATCCATGGGTGCCGGGTTTGAGCGGCACGGTGGCCGTGCAGCACGTGAGCTCGGTGCCGTCGGGTTTTACCCAGGTGGTGACGTTGCCGGACTACACGTTGCTGAACCTCGGTCTGCGTTACGAAATCGGCCACTGGGCCATCAACGCAACCGTCAAGAACGCCACCGACAAGCAGTACTTCCGCTCAAACTTCCCGGACCTGTTCGGATCCTCGGTGGTCTTGCCGGAACTGCCGCGTAACTACGGTCTGTCGGGCTCTTACAAGTTCTAGGAAGATGCGCGCATTCGTCGTGACGCTGCTGATGTTCGGCATGTTGGGTGGATGTGCCGGCATGCCGCACGCGGTAAAGCCCGTCGAAGTGAAAGTCGTGGTGGTGACGATGTTCGAGATCGGTGCCGACTCGGGCGACGTGGCGGGCGAGTTCCAGCTTTGGCACGAGCGGCAGAAGCTGAACGTGCGCTACGCGTTCGCGCATTTTCACGACCTGTATTTCAATCCCAGCACCGGGGTTCTCGGCATGGTGACGGGCATCGGCAACATCCGCTCGGCGAGCGCCGTCATGGAGCTTGGGATGGATCCGCGCTTTGATCTATCGCACGCCTATTGGCTGGTGGCCGGCATCGCGGGGATCGATCCTGCCGATGCATCGATCGGCTCGGCTGCCTGGGCACACTATCTGGTCGACGGCGACCTCGCACACGAGATCGATCCGCGCGAGATGCCGGCCGACTGGCCGACCGGGTATTTTCCGCGTTATACCAAGCGCCCGTATGATCCCAACAAGCCGGCACCGAGCGGTGAGATGCTGGAACTCAATGCGAAGCTGACTGAATGGGCTTATCAACTGACCCGTTCGGTGCCCCTCGAGGACAGCGGTGCGTTGCAAAAAGAGCGTTCGCGTTACACCGGCTATCCCAATGCGCAGAAGCCGCCGTTCGTCCTCAAGGGCGATAACCTGGCCTCACTGACGTTCTGGCACGGCAAGCTCCTGAACGAGTGGGCGAATCGATGGGTGGATTATTGGACCGACGGCAAGGGCCAATTCGTAACTTCCGCGATGGAGGACACCGGTACGTTCACCTCATTGACGTATCTGTCGCCGACCGGCCGCGTCGACAAGGAGCGTGTCATGGTGCTTCGCACCGGCAGCAACTACACCATCCAACCGCCGGGCATGACGGCGGCCGAGCATCTGCTGCAAGAGAATGACGGCTATGCCGGCTTGAATGCATCGGTCGAATCCGCCTATCGGGTAGGGTCGGTGGTGGTGGATGAAATCGTCGGCAAATGGTCGGTGTACCGCGACCACGTGCCATCGCTCCCGCCGTGAGCGCACACACGGGGCCTATCGACGATACCCCCGCCCTGCCGCTGGTCGATGTGAGCGGCTTCGAACGCGGCGACGGCGCCCGTGCAGAGGTAATCAGGCGGGTCACGGCGGCGCTGTCCGAGGAAGGGTTCCTGTATGCAACGGGGCACGGTGTCGACCCGCGAAATTTGCAACAGGCGTTCGAGACGATGCAGCTTTTTTTCGGGCGGCCGCAAGCCTTCAAGGATCAGTTCGCATACGCCGGCATCGATGCCAATTTTGGTTATCAGGGCATGGCGGTGGAGCGACTGGATCCGGCGGGGAAGGCTGACCGCAAGGAGACGTTTACGATGCGCAACGCGCTCTCGCTGGCGGACCGTGCGGAACTGTGGCCACCCGGCGATTTTCGCGACGTCGCGTTGGCCTTGTACACGTCGGGTTTGCGGGCGGCGTACAAGCTGTTGGAAATCGTGGCGCTGCAGTGGTCGTTGCCGAAGGATTTTTTTGCCGGCCGGCACCGGGGTGAGAACGTGACCTTGCGATTTCTGCACTATCCGGCGCGAGCCGAAGACGCGACGAACACGCAGCTGGCCGCGGGCGAGCATACCGATTACGGCTCCATTACCTTGCTCTTCCAGGGCGACGTCAGCGGGCTCGAGGTACGTCGCGCGGATGGCAGCTGGGGAGCGGCGCCGCCCGTTGCAAATGCAGCGCTCGTCAATACCGGCGATCTGATGGAGCGGTGGACCAACGGCATCTTCCGCTCGACCGTGCATCGGGTCAGGCCCATCGCCGGCGAGCGCGACCGCTATTCAATCGCGCTGTTCGTCGACCCGGATGCGGCGGTGGAAGTGCAATGCTTCGCAAGCTGTGTCAATGGTCATCGCCCGTCGCGTTATCCGAGCATTGCGGCGGGCGACTACATCCGCGGAAAGATCGCCGCCACGCATCAGGGTGCGCTGTGAGGACCATCGGTGTGCTTTGGCTGATGGTGACCATGGTCCATGCCGCCTGCGCGGCGCAAGCGCCCAACGACGATTACCTGCGTATTTATAGCCGCGTGGCGACGATGCGTGTCATGCCGGACATGCCGGGCTCCGTACGTACCGCAAATCCTGCCTGCTGCAATCTCGCCACGAGCGCGTTTGGCGCCAGGCGCATTTTCCGGTAGCTATTCGCACGAACGTCCCATGCGCCGCCGGTTCGTTCGCTGATCACGTCGTGCACCGTCACGTAGTCGCCGTCATATTCCAGGAAGCAGGTCAGGATGCGATCGGCATCCCGTCTGACGGTGATGAAGCGGTCGGCACCTTGGAGCGTGACGCTGTAGTCGCGAAAAGTGGCGACGAATTGGCCGCGTGGCGCGAGTCGTAGCGCTGCGGCGGCGATCAGCTTGTCGAGCGCCGCGAGATCCGGCAGTTGCGTGAGTGTATCGCCCATGATCAAGATGAGATCGGGCGCCGGTGCATACTGCGCGAACGCAAGCAGGTCTTCCTCCACTACCTTGATGGCGAGCGTGTCGCTCAGGCGTCGCAGTTCGGCCAGCAAGCTCGACGAGGTGTCCAAGGCCACCACCGACCAGCCGCGCCGGGCGAGTGGTAGGGCATGCATGCCGAAGCCGGCCCCGAGATCGACTGCTGTCTTGCCGTGCCCGCCGTCGGGCCAGAGTGCATCGACTTCTATCGCGCCGCGTGCGAGTGCGGCGTCGATGCCGCCCACCGCCCACGCATAAATGGGTGCGAGGTGCGACTCGTAGTGTTCTTTGACCGTCAACATGCCTATTATCTTTGAATGCCGGATCCCATCGAGAAGACGTTCATCTCCGCCGATTCTCTCTTGCGTGATTCTATCGAATTGGGACTGCAGGTCGTGCGCAGCGATTTCAGACCCACGTTCCTGGTCGCGATCTGGCGCGGCGGGGCGCCGATCGGCATTGCGGTGCAGGAAATCCTCGAGTACAACGGCCTCGAATGCGACCACGTGTCGATTCGCACCTCTGCCTACACGGGCATCGATACCCAGAGCCGTTCGGTCCGGGTGCACGCCGTCGATTATCTGATTTCGGTACTCAACGCCGAGGACCGGCTGCTGCTGATCGACGACGTCTTCGACTCAGGCCGCAGTCTCGAAGCCATTCTCGCGGAGCTCAAACGGCGCTGCCGCCGAAACTTGCCGCAGAATATCCGAATCGCCACCGTGTACTACAAGCCGGCACGCAATCGCAGCGCGCTGGTTCCCGATTACTATGTGCGGGCCACCGATCAGTGGCTGGTGTTTCCGCACGAGGTATGCGGACTCACGCGCGCCGAAATACTGGCCAACAAACCGGTGGATGAATCGTTTTTCGAGGCGCTCAAGCCGCCTGCCTAGCCGCGACGTAGCCTGCAAGTCGCTCGACGTAGACCGCACGCCGCTCCGCACTCAGCCACGCGCTCTCGAAGCCGTTGCGCACCAGTTGCACGATCTCCTCCCGTGTCATCTGGCCCTCATCGTGTAGCGCCAGCAGATTCTCATTCATGTACGCCCGAAAGTAAGCCGGATCGTCCGAATTGACGGTGGCGCGCATGCCGAGTTGCAGCATGCGGCGCAGGTGTGACGCGGTCAGGTCCTGCACGCAGAAACGGTTGGAAACCGGACAGACCGTGAGGCCCAGGCCGCGTTCCCGGATGGTCTCGCACAATTGCGCATCCTCCAGCGAGTTGACGCCGTGATCAATGCGGTCGACTCCAATGTCGTAAAGCACCTGGCGAATATGCAGCAAGGTGTCCTGTTGATTGACGTCGCAGTGCATGGTGAGCTTCAGGCCTTCCTGCCGCGCACGCGCGAAGACGGCGGCAAACTTGAGGGGCGGATTGCCTTTCTCGTCCGAATCCAGACCCACGCCGATCAGCCAATGCTTGTACGGCAGAGCTGCGAGCAGCGTCGCCATCGCGGACTCAGCGCTCATGTCGCGCAAAAAGCAGAGGATCAACTGCGTCTCGACACCGAGTTCGGCGGCAGCCTTTTCCTGCGCCCGCCGGATGCCACGGATCACCAGGTCGAATCCGACACCGCGGCTCGTATGCGCCTGGGGATCGAAGAACATCTCGGCGTAAACGATGTTCTGCTGCTGCGCTTTGAGCAGGTAGGCCCAGGTGAGGTCAAAAAAATCCTGTTCGGTCAGCAGTACCTGCATGGCGCGATAATAAATGGTCAGAAAAGACGACAGATCATAAAAATCGTAGGCCTGCAGCAGCGCTTCCGGCGTTTCGTACGGCAACTCGATGCCGTTCTGCTTCGCCAGACGGAAGCTCAAGTCGGGTTCCAACGTGCCTTCAAGGTGGACGTGCAACTCCGCCTTAGGCATGGCTGCAATGAAATCAGGTGGTGCTTGCGTAGCGGTGTTCACTGTTCAAGCATATCGCAAAGCCGGCACCGGCTGGATCACACTGCTTCGGCGGGACTAATTGAGCCACATTTCGTCGGCCTTGTGTCCCGCAGGGCACTCCCATCCACCGCGCATCGGTGCGAATTTGCATACTACTATTCGATTCCTCAATCTTGTAGGCACTGTTAAAGTCGCCGATTGAGGTGCCCGTAGTCGTTTCGCCACGGCAGATTTTTTTGTACCTATAGCCACCGGCAATTTTGGTTGCCTCCATCGTGCAGCCGTCACGCGGCTTGAGCATAGATTGCGGACCATCGTGCCCGCGCCCGGCAAATGCATGGTCATTTGCCACCATCCGCCTTGCGATGTGGCACGTCATCAGACGCCGTCGCTCCTGCTGCAATCAAACCCGCCATTGACGCCAGCAGGCAAATACCGCCCCTCTTACGCATCGCTTTCTCCGTAGCGTGGCTCGCTGCCATATGCGGAACCTCAGCCGATCCGCGCTGTAGCCGCCCGCTTGTTCAAATTCTTAGGAGCGTCGGTCCTGAAATGCGCCGTCAGCTTATCTCGTACCCCATCAGCCGCCAATTCCTTCCACAGTGTCGCAAACCATCTAATCAACCACTGTAATCACCTCGGGCGAGTGGATTGTCAGCGGCACTGCGTCAATGGACATGACGGGCGGCTCGTTGGGGGAAGATAAATACACAGGCCACTATAAACACCAATAGTGCCGCCGATGCGGAGAATCGACTCAACGCCAACCCCCCCGCAGTGACCGGTTTATCAAGAAAATCTCCCACTACGGCACCCAGGGGTCGCGTCAGGATAAACGCTACCCAGAAAAGCACCGTGCGCGATATCTTTGTCCAGTAGTACGCTGCGGCCACCAGCGCCAGCAACAACCCAAATACGAGAGCCCCGCCCCGGTAGCCCAGACCCGCCGTATCTGCTGTCCAATCGCCGAGTGCAGTACCCAGCGTCTGGGAAAACATGATGGTGATCCAGTAAAAGGTCTCCGCCTTCGGTGAACTTACCGTGTTAACTGATATCGATCCCAAGGAACGATGCCAAACAAACAGCGACACCACCAGAAGTGTCGACAGCAATGCGGTTCCACCCGCATAGCCGATACCCAACGAACGATCGGCAAAGTCCGCCAAGGTGGTGCCCACCGTCGTCGTCGCGATAATCGTTGCCCAATACAGCATCGGATGAAAGCGCTTCGCCCATATTTGAGCGGTGACCGCAATGACGAAGAGAACTGCAAAAATGCCGGTGCCCACAAGATAGCCCAGGTGCATTGACATCGTCACGGCATCGCCGCCAGTCTCGCCAAGTGTGGTGGCAGCGATCTTGATGACCCAAAATAGCAGCGTCACCTCAGGAACCTTGCTCAGGCGGTACGTAGTGTTTTCGTCCATCACATTTTTCACCTTCGGGATCGCGGGCCTGTTGATGTCTAGGCGAGACTAGCGGATCACCCAAGGGCGGTCAGAGAAAAAATTGCAGGCCTGCGACTAAATGATGTTTCGGGTCATAATTCGCGACGGTCATGGAAAATCCCATGAACCGGTATTCTGCAAAATTTTACTAAGAAGGGAGTCTCCGGATGAGAGTCTTTCTCGTTGCCATAATTATGCTTTGTTCCGCCGCTTGTTCCACCATGACGCCGGCACGCTATGCGGTATCAGTGGACAACAATCAGGCACTAAAACAATACGCCTCAGTTCGTTGAAAAGGCATTCAACGACGAATTGAAGTTCGCTAATGTCTATTCAGATACGGGCGTGGCCTTGAATGGATCACTTACCAAGGTGGCATTTTCTTCGTCTTCCGGGCTAACGAACGGCGTATGGGATCTTTCGCTAACCCTGACATCCACTAACGGAAAATCCATGAGTACGGCAAGTACCTACGGTTTTAAGAGCGGCTTTGATGCTATTACCGCGTGCAATCAAACCGCGCAAGCTCTTGGACCGGCAGTGCAGGACCTCATAAAAAAGGTGGTCACCGACCCTCAGTTCGCAATCCTGATTCGACAATAGCACCCGTCTAGCAGCTGCCATTCATAGAGGTGTGAGCCGCAACTTTAGCGATAGCAGATTCGAAGGCGGAGGAACCGCGCCTGACCGTAAGACGACCAGACGACCATCCCATTCACGGTTGACGCGTTGAGCCCGCCGTTATTAACGAGATTGTACTCGGCGCCATCGACCGTCCGCAGTCGACCCTGATAAGAGGTTCGCAACTGCCAATCAAGCAGGGCGAGACTTAATCCGTGCGAATGTTTCCTTCCATTGCAA
>CAZZZU010000159.1:0-7339 GCA_964658805.1 uncultured Steroidobacteraceae bacterium | reverse complement strand
CCACCCTTCGCGGTGCTGACGGCGGCATCCACCACCGCGTATTCCGGCGTACGGGCATCCTCGAGCTCGAACAACGCAATCGACAAAACCGCACGTACCGCGGGTTCCAGCTTGCGGACGGGCTGCGCCACCAGTTTGCCGAGCAGCGCCTCGTGCCGGTAGTAACCGCGAATCGCCCCGTAGCTCAACGAGCGCACCGATGATGCATGCTTGCCATCGGTTCCCGCCAAAACCTCGAGCAGCGCCGTGTCCAACGTCACTTCGTCCTTGAGCACCCGCGTCACGACGTTCGCCGCCAGCGCCCGTGCATCACCTGAGGACGCGCTCAAGACGCCACCGCCGTCGCACCCAGGCACGCACCCACCAACGCCTGGCCCGCTTTCAGGCCTTGCACAAAATCGCGCGCACCGAGCGCCTTGCGCCCCGCGAGCTGCAGCCGCGTGACACGTAATACACCGTCACCGCATGCCACGTCGATGCCCGCTTGGGTCGCCGCGAGCACAGTGCCAGGCGTTGCCGGGACAGGCGCCGATGCCAGCACTGTCGCGTCCCAGATACGCAGTTGCTCACCCTGCCAACGCGTTTCCGCCACCGGCCAGGGATTGAAAGCCCGCACGCGGCGCCCGACGCTCATGGCCGTCGCCCGCCAATCGATGTTCGCTTCAGACTTGGACAATTTTTCAGCATAGGTGACGCCATCAGCTGGTTGGACTGTGGGGGTCAGCTTGCCGGCGGCCAGTTCGTGCACGGTGGCGACGATCATCGCGGCGCCAAGTTCGCTCAAGGTATCGTGCAAGCTCGCAGCCGTCGTCTGCGTCGTGATCGGCACACTCTGCCTCGAGAATATCGGCCCGGTATCGAGCCCGGACTCCATCTGCATGATGGTGACACCTGTTTCGTCATCGCCCGCCAGGATGGCGCGCTGAATAGGTGCTGCGCCGCGCCAGCGTGGCAGCAGGGACGCGTGAATATTCAGACATCCGAGCCTCGGTGTGTCGAGGGCAGCCTGCGGCAGGATCTGACCGTAAGCGACAACCACCAAAAGAGCGGCGTCCAGGCTGCGCAATGTGGCCAGCGATTGCTCCGACCTGAGCGTGGCAGGCTGGTGCACGGGCAACCCGAATTGCAGAGCGCGTTGCTTGACCGCGCTCATATGTACCGATCGACCGCGACCCGCAGGACGATCGGGCTGCGTGAACACCCCCACCACCGCAAACTCGCGATGGAGCGCGGCGAGCGCCGGCACGGCGAAATCAGGCGTGCCGGCAAACCCCAGCCGCAACGGCGCGACGGCACTCAAGGATCACAATGCCGGCGCAGACGAGCCAGGGACCATATGCTTCGCCGTGGCGGCGGGTGCTGCATCGCGGTCACCGCGCTGCTTCCGCTCCTTCGCCAACCGCTTGCGGATCAAAGTACGTTTCAGCTCCGACAGATAATCGACGAAAAGCTTGCCGCTGAGATGATCCATTTCGTGCTGAATGCACACCGCCAACAAACCCTCGGCAGCGCGTTCGAATGACACGCCATCTCGCCCGAGTGCGCGCACGCGCACTTGTGTGGCGCGCTGCACCTTGTCGTAGATTCCGGGCACTGACAGGCAGCCTTCTTCGCCAGGTCCCCTGCCCTCCAGGGACAAGAGCTCAGGGTTGATCAACACCACCGGCTCGTTTCGCTCATCGCTCACGTCGATCACGATGACGCGCTCATGCACGTCCACCTGGGTCGCCGCGAGGCCAATACCGTTGGCGCCATACATGGTTTCGAGCATGTCCTCGACCAGCTTGCGGACGCGCGCATCCACTACGGCCACAGCGACCGCCTTGGTGCGCAGGCGAGGATCCGGATACTCCAGAATTGCGAGTTTTGTCATGGTCGTTATGAGAGGGAGGTCGTGTTTTCGATTCTGATTAGTTGCTAAAGTTTCGCCGCTGCTTAACTTAATTCCTCGTACATCAGCAGCTTATGGCCTGCGAGGAGCGGCGCCAACTGTGGACGGCGCCTCAGCAGTATATCAGTCGGCCTGAGAACATAAGCCGACTCTAGGGAGCGAAGCGTATGCAAGGTCATCAGAAATTAGCCCTGTTGTTGGCAATCGGCATGCTGGCAAGCTGCCGCTCAGAGCGGCCCATGTCCAGCCCGATACCGCTCGACAACAACGAGGACTCGCAAAGCGGCACGCCAGTCGGTGACGATCGTACCGCCATGGAAGCTGCGGTGGATATGGCCGGCGCACCGCGCAGCGGTGCCGACATGGCCAGGGGCGGTCATTCGGATGGCATGGCGCTCGCGCCCGATGCCCCGGACAGCTATACCGTCAAACGCGGCGACACCCTGTGGGGCATCGCCAAAGTGTTCCTCAAGGATCCGTGGTATTGGCCCGAGATCTGGCAGGTCAATCCGCAGGTTCAAAATCCACATTTGATCTATCCCGGCGATACCCTGCGCCTCGTTTATATAGATGGTCAGCCGAGAATCATGTTGCAGCGCGGGGACTCGGCGCGGGTATCGCCGCGAATCCGCAGCCAGCCCCTCGAGGCAGCCGTCACCACGATCCCGTACGAGACCGTCGCCGCGTTCATGTCGAAACCGTCGGTGCTCTCCAAGGAGCAGATCAAAGGCGCGCCGTACGTCCTCGCCACGCGCGACATGCATGTGGTGATGTCCGAGGGCAATACGTTGTACGCCCGGGGCTTCCACGAACCGGCTGAACTGGGTACGCATTACAACGTGGTGCGCGTGGGCGACCCGCTGCGGGACCCGGACGACGACACCATTGTCGGCTACGACGGCATCTACACCGGCTCCGGCCACGTGACCCGTGGCGGCGATCCGACGACGCTGATCCTGACCGAATCCACGCGTGAGACTGTTTCGGGCGACAAACTGTTTGCGGGTGGCGTCGACGTGCCGCTCGATTTCGTCCCGAGCTCGCCCAAGGCGCGCA
This sequence comes from uncultured Steroidobacteraceae bacterium, assembly GCA_964658805.1. Taxonomy (GTDB): domain Bacteria; phylum Pseudomonadota; class Gammaproteobacteria; order Steroidobacterales; family Steroidobacteraceae; genus Bog-1198. Next base: position 4,392 of record CAZZZU010000159.1, on the reverse strand, counting down.
TCAATGGACGCATCATGGCGGTGTCGGACGGCGTGACCGTAATCGGCCAATTTGCCGTTGTGGTCATCAACCGCGGCTCGCTTGACGGTCTGCGACCCGGCAACGTGCTCGCCATCTTCGCCAAGGGCAATGTGATTCGGGACGATGTCAGCAAAGGTCATTTCGCGTTGTCGACCTTCATGTCAAAAAAAGTCGAGCTCCCGTCGGAACGCAGCGGCACCTTCATGGTGTTCAAGACCTTCGACAAGATGAGCTACGGCTTGGTGATGGAAGCCACCGATTTGATTCGGGTCGCGGACCGGGTGGAAAACCCGTAGCGGGTCCCGTAAGGGCTCGCGTATTTCTCGCTGAACCCACTCAATACTCCGGCGGAGGTCTGACCGCCTCCGCTCCAGAATGCTTCTGTGCTCCGCGCAGAAGCCATGGCCCTCTTAGACCTTCCCGGACTGCCGTCTGCCAGTCGCAAGTGCCTGCAGCAGATTCTGCAGGCAGCCGCGACTCCGACGTTTCGCTGGCTCGACTCCCCTGGCCATTACCTCGTACCGCTCGGTCATCCGCACTACCCGCAGCTACTGGCGGCCATACCTGACCCGCCGGCGCTTTTGTATGTAGACGGCCAGCCACACATCCTCAACGACACGAGCATCGCCATCGTCGGCAGCCGCCAGCCCACCCCCGGCGGCCGGGAAACGGCTCAGAGCATGGCTGCACAACTCGCCGCAACAGGCATGGCCGTCGTCAGTGGCCTGGCAGAAGGCATCGATAGCGCGGCGCATCACGGTGCGCTCAGGGGGCAAGGGGTCACCATCGCCGTATTCGGGAACGGCATCGACCGCGTTTATCCCTGCGGCAATACGACGCTCGCCGGCGCGATTCGCGCGCGCGGCGCCTTGGTCAGTGCCTTTCCGCTTGGCACCCCGCCGCGCAAGGCCAACTTTCCGCAACGTAACCGAGTTCTCGCCGGCATGAGCCGCGGCACGCTCGTGGTCGAGGCAGCGAGGCAGTCCGGTTCGCTCATCACCGCGCGCCTGGCGGGCGACTTCGGTCGGGAAGTGTTTGCCGTACCGGGCTCCATTTACAACCCGCTGACCAAAGGCTGCCACAGCCTCATTCAGCAGGGAGCCAAGCTCACCGAGTCGGCAGCCGACATACTGGCCGAATTCAACCTTTTCGCCACTCATCTGCCCAAGTTCCCGCCCGCGGAAGGCTCGCGGGCCGCCGCCGGCGACCCCGCAGGCATGGACAAGGATCAGAAAATCTTGTTAGATGCGCTCGGCTTTGATCCTACGGACTTCGATTCACTGATCATCCGTACAGGATTTAGAGCAGATGTGGTCTCCTCGATGATGCTGATCCTGGAGCTGGAAGGCCATGTTCAGTCAGCTGCCGGGGGCTGCTACTCCCGAGTCCTTAGGAGCCGTGGGTGAAAGACAACGTTCTCGACCTACTTATTTATCTGTTTGAGAACTACATGAGTGCCGATGATGACGAACCCCGTCCAGATCGGAGCACGTTGAAGGTTGAATTGGACAAGGCCGGCTTTGCCGAACCGGACGTCGAGCGAGCCCTGGAGTGGCTGGACGGTCTGTCGGGCGAACAGCTGGGCAAGGTTACCGATGCCACCGCGCGTGCCGTACGTATCTTCAACAGCCAGGAACTGGTGCGCCTCGACACCGACGTACGCGGCTACCTCATGTATCTGGAGCATGTCCGCATCCTGTCCGGCGCCGAGCGTGAACTCGTGATCGACCGTCTGATGGCGTTGGAAGCCGACGAGATCGACATCGAACAGGTCAAGTGGGTCGTCCTCATGGTCCTGTTCAGTCAGCCAGGCCAAGAGTCTGCCTACGCGCAGATGGAAGATCTGGTTTTCGAAGAGCGTTCCGACGCGTTGCACTAGTCAAGACGTCGTTGAGCAGCAATCTCGTCATCGTGGAATCGCCTGCCAAGGCGAAGACGATCAAGAAGTATCTCGGTGCGGATTACGAGGTGTTGGCCTCGTACGGGCATGTGCGCGACCTCGTGCCGAAAGAAGGCGCTGTCGATCCCGCGCATCACTTCGCCATGAAGTACCAGATCGTCGAGCGTAACCAGAAGCACGTCGACGCGATTTCCCGCGCCCTGAAGAAAGCCAAGTCTTTGATACTCGCGACCGATCCCGATCGCGAGGGTGAGGCAATCTCCTGGCATCTGTACGAATTGCTGGAAGCGCAGGGCGAACTCAAAGGCAAGGACGTCAGCCGGGTGGTGTTCTACGAAATCACCAAGAACGCCGTGCGGGCCGCCATGCAGAGTCCGCGCGAACTCTCGATCGATCTCGTCAACGCCCAGCAGGCGCGCCGCGCCCTCGACTTTTTAGTGGGCTTCAACCTTTCTCCCCTGCTCTGGAAGAAGGTCCGGCCCGGTCTCTCCGCCGGCCGCGTGCAAAGCCCGGCATTACGCATGATCTGCGAGCGCGAAGATGAGATCGCCGCGTTCGTGCCGCGCGAGTATTGGAGTATCGACGCCGAGCTCGAACATGCCGGTCAAAAGTTTCCCGGCAAGCTGGTCGAATTCAAAGGCCAGAAAGTCGAGCAGTTCAGTTTCGTCAACGAGGCGCAGGCGCGCGAGGTCGAGCAGGTCTTACGGGATGCGGCGCAGGGCAAACTAAGCGTGCTGTCGGTCGACAAGAAGCAGCGCCGCCGCAATCCCGCGGCGCCCTTCACCACCTCTACGTTGCAGCAGGAAGCTGCCCGCAAGCTTGCCTTCAGCGCACAGAAAACCATGCGGGTTGCGCAGCAGCTGTACGAGGGCATCGACATCGGCGAAGGGGCGGTCGGTCTGATCACTTACATGCGCACCGACTCGCTCAACCTGGGCCAGGAAGCCATTGCGGAAATTCGCGAAACCGTGGTGAGACTGTACGGCAAAGAAGGTCTCGCCGACGAGGTTCGCGTGTATCGGACCAAATCCAAGAATGCACAGGAGGCGCACGAGGCCGTGCGCCCGACGTCTGCCGGAATTTTACCCGCCGATATCGAGAAGAAGCTCGACCCCGATCAATTCAAGCTGTATTCGCTCATCTGGAAGCGCACGGTGGCGTGCCAGATGGCGCCCGCCGTGTTCGACACGGTCACGGTGGAGATGCGCGCGGGCGCACCTGCTGCCGGCGCTGCGCCTGCAATCTTGCGTGCCAACGGCTCAACCCTCGTCAAGCCTGGCTACATCTCGGTGTATCAGGAAGGACAGGACGACGCGGTCGTCGATGACTCCGATCACGTCCTGCCGCCACTCAAGGAAGGCGATGCCGTACAACTGAATGGCGTGCTGCCATCGCAGCATTTCACCGAGCCGCCGCCGCGCTTTTCAGAGGCCTCGCTGGTGAAGGCGCTCGAGGAATATGGGATCGGCCGGCCGTCCACGTACGCCTCCATTATCTCCACACTGCGCGACCGTCAGTACGTCGAAATCGAGAGCCGCCGCTTTACTGCCACCGACATCGGCAAGATCGTCAGCCGCTTCCTCACCGTCTATTTTGCAACCTACGTCGACTACGACTTCACGGCCAAAATGGAGAACTCGCTCGACTCAGTCGCCAATGGTGATGAAGAGTGGGTGCCGCTGCTCGAGCAGTTCTGGAATCCGTTCATCGAACGGGTCAACCAGATCGAAACGACAGTCAGCCGCGAAGAAGTGGCCCAGGCCCGCGAACTGGGAATGGATCCCGTGTCCGGCAAGCCCATGACCGTGCGAATGGGGCGCTTCGGTCCGTTCGTTCAGATTGGCACCAAGGATGACGAGGACAAGCCCAAGTTCGCCGGCCTCCGGCCTGGGCAAAAAATGGACAGCATCACCTTTGAACAGGCAATCGAGCTGTTCAAGTTGCCGCGCAAGCTCGGGCTTTCAGTTACGGGCGAGGAGATGGTCGCCAATGTGGGCCGGTTCGGTCCGTACGTGAAATACGGCGCCAAGTACGTCTCTCTGAAAACTGACGATCCCTACGAGATCACGCAAGAGCGGGCGCTAGAAGTCATCCGTGAGAAAGAGGTCGCCGACGCCAATCGGCTCATCCTGGATTTTCCGGATGCCGCGATCCAGGTACTGAATGGCCGCTACGGTCCGTACATCACGGACAAGAAACGCAACGCCAAGATTCCGAAGGACCGCGACCCGAAGACCCTGACGCTGGCCGAGTGCACGGCGCTGCTCGCTGCCGCACCCGAGCGGACGTTCGGGCGCTGGGGAAAGAAAAAAGCGGGGGCGGGTGCAGGCGGCGCCGGGAAAAAAAGCGCAGCCAAAGGCAAAGCCGCCGCGGGCGACCGCGCCGAGGCCGCCAATGACCCCGCACTGCCCGGCAAGGCAGCCAGGAAAACTGCCGCGGGCCTGAAGAGCAGCGCCCGGAGCAAGGCCGCC
>CAZZZU010000158.1:0-7348 GCA_964658805.1 uncultured Steroidobacteraceae bacterium | reverse complement strand
GCATGCAATGGCGCTCACCGAGAAACAGAAGAAACACCTGCGCCGCCTGGCGCATCCGCTCCATCCCCTGGTCACGCTCGGCAATGCCGGCTTGACGGACGGGGTCGTGAGCGAACTCGATCGCGCCCTGCATGACCACGAACTGGTCAAGGTGGGCGCCCGGGCCGGCGACCGCGCCGCACGCGACGCTGCGCTCGAGTCGCTGGCAGCGCGCACCGCCAGCGAGATCGTGCAGCGCGTCGGGCACGTCGGCGTTTTTTACCGCGGCCGCAAATCCCTACCGAAGATCGTCATTCCAGACTAGCGCCAGGGTGCCGGCGCAGGCGATGAGATAGAGGACAGCCGAGACGCCGTGCCAGGGCCCAAACCCCAGCCCCAACGCACTGCCGTGTAGCCGCGCTGTTTCCATGACGGGCTTGAGCAGCAGTTCGTTGACGTCGAGCAGCACCGTTGCGAGGTATAGGCCATAAAAACGACGTCGGTCCGGCAGGCTGAGCGCCAGTGCCGAAACCGCCACCGCCAGCACCGTTTGGACCGTGAATAGGCGGCTCGCGATTCCGCCGGCGATGTGGCGATCCGGCTCGACGGCAAAAATGATACTGGCGATCCAAGCCGCCAAGGCCCAAAGACTGCCCGCGAACAGCACCAGCAACAAGCGCAGGACCCGCCTGATCACAGGCACCCGCACCCGCGGGATCGCGCTCAAACGTACCGGACCGAGACGATCTCGTAGGTCCGCGTACCGCCGGGCGTCGTCACATTCACCACGTCGCCGGCATTCTTGCCGATGAGGGCGCGCGCAATCGGCGAGGACACGGACAGCAGACCCTGCTTGATATCGGCTTCATCGTCGCCCACCAACTGGTACACCACCTTGTTGCCGCTGTCCTCATCCTCGAGTTGCAAAGTCGAACCGAACACGACCCGGCCGGTCGCAGTCAGCTTGGTCACGTCGATCACCTCGGCGTTGGACAGCCGCCCTTCGATGTCGTTGATGCGACCCTCGATGAAGCTCTGCTGATCGCGCGCAGCGTGATACTCGGCATTTTCGCTCAAGTCGCCGTGTGCACGCGCCTCCGCAATCGCCTTGATCACGTTTGGCCGGGCCTCACTCTTCAATTGCTTCAGCTCCGCGCGCAGCCGTTCGGCCCCGCGCAGGGTCATGGGGGTTCGCTTCACGCCGGCATTTCCTTGTGCAGATCCTGCAGTCGATTCACTTCGATGTCGCCCAGATGATCCAAGGCGTCGCACGTCGCGCGCGCCGCAGCCACAGTGGTGTAATAGGTTACGCGTCGGGCCACGGCTTCGCGCCGAATCGAGCGCGACTCGCGCACCGCCTGTTTGCCCTCGGTGGTATTGATGATCAACACCACCTCGTCATTTTTTATCATATCGACGACGTGCGGGCGACCCTCACGAACCTTATTTACGCGTTGACACTTGATGCCGGCCGTTTCCAACACCGCGCAGGTGCCGCCGGTGGCCGCAATCTCGAAGCCGCGCGCGATGAACATCTGTGCCAGCAACGCCGCACTCGGCTTGTCCCGGTCGCGCACGCTGATGAAGCACAAGCCGCGCGTCGGCAATACGACGCCCGACGCCGCCTGCGCCTTCGCGTACGCCTCGCCGAACGTCCTGCCGGTCGCCATCACCTCGCCGGTCGATTTCATTTCCGGCCCCAGGATCGGATCCGCCTCCGGAAACTTTGCGAACGGAAACACCGCCTCCTTGACCGAGAAGTACGGCGGGATACGTTCCACGGTGCGCCCCTGCGACGCCAGCGATCGGCCCGTCATCACGCGCGCCGCCACCTTGGCGAGCGGCACGCCGGTCGCCTTGGAAACGAACGGTACGGTGCGCGAGGCGCGCGGATTGACCTCCAGGATATAAATCACGCCGCTCTGAATCGCGAACTGGATGTTCATCAGGCCGACGACGTTCAACGCCTTCGCAAGCTTGCGGGTCTGCGCACGCAACTCGTCCTGCGCTTCGGCACTCAAGGTATTCGGCGGCAGCGAGCAGCCGGAATCGCCCGAATGCACACCCGCCTGCTCGACGTGCTCCATGATCCCACCGATCAGCACATCTTCACCGTCGCAGACCGCGTCGACGTCAACCTCCACCGCAAGATCCAGAAACCGGTCGAGCAACACCGGACTGTCGTTCGACACCTTGACCGCGTCCGTCATGTAGGTGCGCAGGTCATCCTCGTTGAAGACGATCTCCATGCCGCGGCCGCCGAGCACGTAGCTCGGTCGCACCACCAGCGGAAAACCAACTTCACGTGCCATCACCACCGCCTGCTCCTCGGTACGCGCCGAGGCGTTCGAAGGCTGCTTCAGCTTGAGCGCCGTCACCAGTTTCTGGAAACGCTCACGGTCCTCGGCCACGTCGATGCTGTCGGGCGTCGTGCCTATGATCGGTGCGCCTGCCGCCGCCAGCGCGCGCGACAGCTTGAGCGGCGTCTGGCCGCCATACTGCACAATCACCCCTTCCGGTTTTTCCTTTTCGATGATCTCCATGACGTCTTCGAACGTCAGCGGCTCAAAATACAGTCGGTCCGACGTATCGTAGTCAGTGGAAACGGTTTCAGGGTTGCAGTTCACCATCAACGTCTCGTACCCGTCCTCCCGTAACGCCATCGCGGCGTGTACGCAGCAGTAATCGAACTCGATTCCCTGCCCGATACGGTTCGGGCCGCCGCCCAATATCATGATCTTGCGACGGTTCGTGGGTTCGGCTTCGCACTCCTCTTCGTAGGTCGAGTACATGTAAGCAGTCGAGGTCGAGAATTCCGCTGCGCAGGTGTCGACGCGTTTGTACACCGGGTGCAGTCCCCACTTGCGGCGCTTGGCGCGCACCGCCGCTTCATCCCGGCCCGTCACCCGCGCGATGCGCGAGTCGGAGAACCCTTTGCGCTTGAGCGCGCGAAAGCGCGGCAACTCGAGGCTCTCGAAACCTTCCTCCCGCAGCACCGTCTCCTCGCGAATCAGGTCTTCGATCTGGGCCAGAAACCAAGGATCGATCTTGGTGGCATCGAAGACGCGCTGCAGCGACCAGCCGGCTCGAAAGGCGTCGCCCACGTACAAAATGCGATCCGGCCCCGGCCAGCGCAGCTCATACTCGAGTTTCTCCGCCGCCTCATCGGTGAGCGGCGTCGACAGCTGCTCGGTGAAGCCGTCGTAGCCGGTCTCGAGGCTGCGCAAGGCCTTTTGCATGGATTCCTGGAACGTTCGGCCGATGGCCATGGCCTCACCCACCGATTTCATCTGGGTGGTGAGCCGCGTGTTGGCGCCCGGGAATTTCTCGAAGGTAAAGCGGGGAATCTTGGTGACGACGTAGTCGATGCTGGGCTCGAAGGAGGCCGGCGTGGCGCCACCCGTGATCTCGTTGCGCAGTTCTTTGAGGGTGTAGCCCACGGCCAGCTTGGCTGCGATCTTCGCAATCGGGAAGCCGGTGGCCTTGGACGCCAGCGCCGAGGAGCGCGATACGCGCGGATTCATTTCGATCACCAGCAGCCGGCCGTCGTCCGGGCACACCGCGAACTGCACGTTCGAGCCGCCGGTATCCACACCGATCTTGCGCAACACCGCGATCGATGCGTCGCGCATGCGCTGATACTCGCGGTCGGTCAGGGTCTGCGCCGGCGCCACGGTGATGGAGTCACCGGTGTGCACGCCCATAGGATCGATATTCTCAATGGAGCAGACGATGATGCAGTTGTCCTCGTGATCGCGCACCACCTCCATCTCGTACTCTTTCCAGCCGAGCACCGACTCTTCCAGCAGCACCTCGTTGGTCGGCGACGCGTCGAGACCACGCGCCACGATGGTCTCGAACTCCTCGCGATTGTAGGCAATGCCACCTCCGCTCCCACCCATGGTGAATGACGGCCGGATCACGCAGGGGAAGCCGATCTCCGACTGCACCGCCATCGCCTCCTCCATGCTATGGGCGATCCGTGCGCGCGCGGTTTCGAGGCCGATGTCCGCCATCGCCTTGCGAAACAACTCGCGGTCCTCTGCCATGTCGATGGCGCGCTGCGAAGCGCCGATCATCTCGACACTGTATTTATCGAGGACGCCCTCACGCGCAAGGTCGAGCGCCGTATTCAGCGCCGTCTGCCCGCCCATGGTCGGCAACAGCGCGCTCGGCCGTTCCTTCTCGATGATGCGTTCGATCGTGCGCCAGTTGATGGGCTCGATGTACACCGCATCCGCCGTCTCCGGGTCGGTCATGATGGTGGCGGGATTCGAGTTCACCAGAATGACCCGATAGCCTTCTTCCTTGAGCGCCTTGCAGGCCTGCGCACCGGAGTAATCGAACTCGCATGCCTGGCCGATGACGATAGGCCCGGCGCCGATGATCAGGATGCTCTTCAGGTCCGAACGTTTGGGCACGTCAGCCTTCCGCCTGCTTGGGCTTCGCGGGCGCAGCCGCCTGAGGCCGGCTACGCGCATTCGCCTGCACCCGCTTCACCATCAAATAGAGGAAATGTTCGAACAGGCCGGACAGATCATGCGGCCCCGGGCTGGCCTCGGGATGGCCCTGGAAACTGAATGCCGGACGCTCGACATGCGCCACTCCTTGCAGCGACCCATCGAACAACGAGCGATGCGTGGTGCGCAAGGCAGGCGGCAAGGTCGCCTCATCGACGGCGAAACCATGGTTCTGGCTCGAAATCAGCGTACGGCCCGAATCGAGTTCCAATACCGGATGATTGCCGCCATGATGCCCGAATTTCATCTTTAAAGTCTTAGCTCCACATGCGAGCGCAAGTAATTGATGCCCCAAACAAAGTCCGAAGACCGGAATATCGGTATCCAAGAACCGCGCGATCGCTTGGATGGCGTAATCGCACGGCTCCGGGTCGCCAGGCCCATTTGCTAAGAAGATACCATCAGGATTCATCGCAAGTACTTGATCAGCCGTTGTTTGTGCAGGCACGACCGTCATGCGACAACCGTGCTCTGCGAGTATCCGCAAAATGTTGCGCTTGATGCCGTAATCGTACGCAACCACGTGCAGCCTGCTCTGCGGCCGGGGCGGCTTGCCCGCCGCTTTCCAAATGATGCCGTCATTCCATTGATAGGGCTTCTTGGTGGAGACCACCTTCGCGAGGTCCATGCCCTTGAGGCCTGGAAATTTGCGCGCTGCGCGCACGGCAGCCGCCTCGTCGATGCTGTCGCCGGTCATGATGCAGCCCGACTGCGCACCCTTCTCCCGCAGCAAGCGCGTCAGCTTGCGCGTGTCGATGTCGGCGATTGCCACGACCTTGCAGCGCTGCAGGAAGTTGCTCAAGGTTGCCGTGGCGCGCCAGTTGGAATGCAGCATGGCAAGGTCGCGTACGACCAGGCCGGCCGCGTGGACGCCGCCCGATTCCAAATCTTCGGGGGTGGTACCGGTGTTGCCGATATGCGGATACGTGAGGGTGACGATTTGCCGGCAGTACGACGGGTCCGTCAGGATCTCCTGATAACCGGTCATGGACGTATTGAAAACCACTTCACCCGTCGTGTTCCCTTTTGCGCCAACGGAGACGCCTCGGAACACGGTGCCATCTTCGAGAGCTAGCACTGCAGGTGTTGTCAAATCCGGTTCCTCACTATGCAGAGCACCCTGGCGCAGATGCGCAAAGCGGGAGGCGCTCGTTCGAACGACCTCCCGCCTTATGGGTTATTCCGCGATCAAATTTGCCGGGCGCGATTATTAACGAGGCTGACCCATACTGTCCATGCCCAGCACGTGTCTCATACTATAAATGGCAGGGCTCCGGTCGGTAGTCAGCCATTCGGCCGCGTCAAGCGCGCCGCGGGCAAATGTCATCCGGTCCGTCGCCCGGTGCGTGAGTTCGAGGCGTTCACCATCGCCCGCGAAGACCACCGTATGCTCCCCGACGATGTCGCCGCCGCGCAGCACCGCGAAGCCGATGTCACCCGGCTGACGCGGCGCGTTATGAGCACCGTAGCGCTGCCACACTGCCCTGTCGGCCAACCTTGTGGCGCGGGCTCGGGTTGCCGCTTCACCCAGCTGGCGGGCGGTTCCGGAAGGGGCGTCACGCTTACCGCGATGATGTGCTTCGAGAATCTCGATGTCGTAGTCCGGTCCCAGCGAGCCGGCAGCCATTTCCACGAGCTTCAGCAACACCGCGACGCCCACACTGGTATTGGGCGCAACCAGCACCGGTATCGACTTGGCGGCGAGCGCCAGCGCCTCCAGCGCGTCAGGTGACAGGCCGGTGGCACCGACCAGCAACGGCACGCTGGCGCGCGCACAGGCGGCCGCATGCCCTGGCACGGCGTCGCCGAGGCTGAAGTCCGCCACGACCGCGGCGCCCGCGACCACGGTGTCCGCATCAGCGCACACCTTGATCCCGCTGTGGCCGCTCCCGGCACCGCCCGCGAGCCCCGCGTCCTGCCCCAAATGAACGCTACCGGCCGATGCGCCCGCGCCGCTCAATTTGAAACGGCCGTCTTCCCGCATCGCCTGCAGCAAGGCCTGGCCCATGCGGCCGGTGACGCCAAAAATAGCCAGGGGACGTGCCGCCGTCATTCGATGGCGCGGGTGAAGAATTTCTTGACGCCCTCGAAGAAACTGCGCTCCCGCGGTTGATGACTACCCTGACTCAAAGACGCCTCGAACTGCTTGAGCAGCTCCCGTTGCTCGGCACCGAGGCTCACCGGGGTCTCCACCACCACCCGGCAATAGAGGTCGCCCGGCGGGCCGCCGCGTACGGGTTTGACACCTTTTTCGCGCACCCGGAACACCCGGCCGGACTGGGTCTCGCCGGGAATTTTCAAAACCACTTCGCCGTCGAGCGTCGGCACTTCAACACTGCCGCCCAAGGCCGCCGTCACGAATCCGATCGGAACCTCGCACGACAAATGACTGCCGTCACGCTCGAAAATCGCATGCTCGCGCACCCGTACTTCCACGTACAGGTCGCCGGCCGGACCGCCGTTACGGCCCGCTTCGCCCTCCCCGTTCACCCGGATCCGGTCGCCCGTGTCGACGCCCGCCGGCACCTGCACCGGCAGCGTCTTCTCCTGCCGTACCCGGCCCTGGCCGTAGCACGAATCGCAGGGATTGCTGATGATCTTGCCGCGACCCTTGCAACGCGGACAGGGCTGCTGAATGGTGAAGATCGATTGCTGTACGCGCACCTGGCCCTGACCATTGCAGGTATCGCAGGTCTTTGGGGCAGAGCCTTTTGCCGCACCCGTGCCCTTGCAGGTTTTGCACTCGGCCAGGGAAGGAATCTGGATCTCGGTTTGGGTTCCAAATACCGCCTGCTCCAGGTCGAGCTCCAACTCGTAGCGCAGGTCGGCACCGCGAAACACCTGCGACC
>CAZZZU010000157.1:0-7366 GCA_964658805.1 uncultured Steroidobacteraceae bacterium | reverse complement strand
CCAAGCCGCGCGTCGATCCGCGCAACGGCTTCAAGCTCTACTTCCTCGATCGGCAGACCGGCGGCGAGCGCATCCTGTGGCGTGAAGCACCCGCGCTTCGAGAGAATCAACAGCGGCAGGAGTCTGCCTTCCGGCGTGGTGCCGAAGTCTGTAATCCTCAACCTATCCCCGCCCAGCACGCGCAAGCCTTCGATAAAGGCCAACACGTCGGCATGCGTCGAGGTTTCGGTGTAGGCGCTGTGCTCGGCGCGTGTCAGCGGAATGTCGGATGGGACGGTCATCTGCTAGTGACCCGCCGGGCATTTCGGGCAAAATGGAGTCGGTGCATATCGAATGAACAAAATAACCCCTCGCGATTTTCGCAACGCCTTCGATGCGGTCATGAAATCAGAACGCGACAGCGTCCGGGCGGCCGTCGGCTTCGAGCTCAAATCTTACAAGTACTTCATGCGATCGACCATCTACCCGCGGATTGCGCGCCACTTAAGCTTGTTGTCCTGGAACAAGGAGTATTACACCCTCGACGGCATGCTGTACGAAGAGCGCGGCCTCGACGACACGGGTAAGTACGCGACCTATGCCAACTGGGTTTCTGTTGCGATCGAGCACGAGAACGACGCGTCGAAGGCCAGCGAGACCATGAACAAGTTGCAGATGTTCAACGCGCCGCTAAAAGTATTGATTACGTACGCTGCGGCCGGTGTTCAGAGTGAGACGCTGTTGCGAAAGTACGAGAGCATCATCAAGGCCTCCGATGTCTTCAACGACATCGGGAAGCTGCGCCAGCAGCTCGTGATCATGGGAACTCCCAAAAGCGCCACCGACTGGCGGTTCTATGCCTATGAGGACGATGGTTTCGTGCTGATGCTGCCGGGCTGACCGCTCAATCTTCCAGTGCGAGCACCATTTTCTGCAGTGCGGCCAGCATGCCGGCGACGGACATGTGGTTGCCTTCTTCAACAGCGCCGCCGCCCAGCTTGAGCTGAAAATGACCCTTCGACTGCAAAACCACGATGGCAAGCCCGGTAACCACCCCAGCGCGCGCATCTTCGAGCAGCTGTTCCAGAGCTGTTACGGTGTCATCGGAGACTCGAGGAACGCTCGGCGCAATCGTCACCACGTTTAACGTTTTACTCATGTACCGACCATGCGCGTACTTCACTCGCTACGACGGACGTTGGATGTGACAGAGGTAGGCTTTTTGGAAAGTTGTGCGGCCGGGCACGCCAGACGAGTTCGTGTGTTGGATGATCGTCCGACACCGGGATCAAATCGTGGCGCGCGCTACAAAGAGCAGCGATACCGAGTTCATGCAATAGCGCAAACCCGTGGGACGCGGACCATCGTCAAAAACATGCCCCAGGTGTGCATCGCAACGCCGGCATGAGACGGCATCGCGCTGCATCCCGAATGAACTGTCCGAATTTTTGACGACGTTATTACCCGAAATGGACTGCCAAAAGCTTGGCCAGCCGGTGCCGGATTCGAACTTGGTTTTCGAATCAAACAAGACCGTGTCACAGCAGATGCACCGATACAGACCATCCGTGTGGTTACTCGCGTATTCGCCCGAGTAGGCGCGCTCGGTACCCTCCTCACGCGTGACGTCGTACGCGAGTGCCGAGAGCTGCGATCGCCACTCAGCACTCGACTTGACGATTTTCGGCACCTTCACGACACCCTCACTCTTCCCGGATGCCGAAAAACGCTCAATCGCGACCTCCGTGGAATCAGCAGTTGCCGGCGGCGCGGCCGCGCCCGGCACGGCAGCGATCAGTCCCTTTAACCCGACTGCGCCGGCGACTCCTACCAGCGCAACCATGAGAAATCCGCGTCGTGACGTCTGCTGCTTGCGTGACATTGAAAGCTCCTGAACTGGTGAAATGCGTAGCCTTGAATACCGCTCACGATACCTCGCCACCAAGAGGACCGGTAAAGACGCCCGAGAATTACATTGCGTCGGAACTTTCTAGTTCTTCGGGTGGTGCGGCATGATGCTTTGAGCAGGCACTAGTCGCCGAAACTACTACGGCGTCGGCGACTGCATCGCGAGCCTATCAAATAGCATTCACCGTAAACTCTGCGACATACACTTCCGCCCCACCTCGGAACTGCAGCCAAAGCTTGTAACTTCCCGGCTCCTGCAACCCGAGGTGCAGCATCAACTCCGCGGGCGACGGTCCGTCTTCCGGCATCGTTGGCGGGTCCTTGCTCATATCCGTCGTCTGGCTCATCGCCATCGGATGCACATGCACGTAGCTCAAATCCCGCGCGTTCAGGAATACCGCATGCGCAGGCACGCCAAGATAGGGATGCAGATCCTTCGCCGGCTTCCCATCTTTCAGAATCGTCACATCCAGTGAAGTCGCCACCCCTGCTCGCACGCGCACGCTGCTCAAGTCCACTTCGTACGGCCCCGCCTCTACCCCCATACCGGTGGGCTTGAGATTGCGTCGTGCCTCGCTGGGCCCACCCACATCGAATTGAAAACGGAAGACCTGGTGCTGCAACTGATTGGGCAGCCCATCGGCGAATGCCAGATAGCTGCCGGCACGCGGAAAATTCTGCAACAGCGTGAGATGGCCATCATTGCCGAGGACCGGATGTTCATGCATGAAGCTCTGGAAGTCGCTGCTCACGATGATCAGGTGCAGCTTCTTCGTCATCTCGACTTGGTAGCAGCGAATAGGCTGTGACTTGCCCGGCTCCGTCAGCCAGAGGTCGAGTTGCTTCTCGAGCGGTTTGCCTGCCACCGCAGTTACTTGCAGATGCCCCTCCGTCTGGGCCGTCTGCCCTTGGAGCGCAAACTGACCTGCAATCACTTGCGACTGCGCCGTAGCGATCGTCTGTGCCATCCACAGACTGCATAAGACCCATACATTTTTCACGCGCGCACCGTCAGCCTGTACTCAGGGCCCCGCCGGGCGATTTGCAGCGCGACGTGCGCATGCTACGATAAAAAAGCGTCGTCAAAATCGATCCACTGCTCGATCCCCTGGAGGCCACCTGGATTTGAACAGTGTCATCTCGGTACGTGCCCTCTCCAAGACCTACCGCCTCGGTGAGCACGAAGTTCACGCGCTGCACTCCATTTCACTCGACGTGCAGCGCGGCGAATTCGTCTCCGTCATCGGTCCTTCGGGCTCCGGCAAGTCGACATTCATGCACATCCTCGGCTGCCTCGACCAGCCTACCGGCGGCCGATACTACCTCGACGGCAAAGACGTGTCCCACCTCTCCGACGATGCCGTTTCGCTCGTCCGCAACGAACAGATCGGCTTCGTCTTCCAGGGCTTCAACCTGCTCACCCGCACCTCCGCGCTCGAGAATGTAGAACTCCCCCTGCTCTACGGCAAATCAGACCTATCCGCTGCCGAGCGCCGCCGCAAGGCGATGTCCGCGCTCGAAGCCGTCGGACTTTCAGACCGTTGGGAGCACCATACCAACCAGCTCTCCGGCGGTCAGCAGCAGCGCGTCGCCATTGCCCGCGCCCTGCTCAACAACCCCACTATCCTGTTGGCCGACGAGCCCACCGGCAATCTCGACACGGCAACCAGCCGTGAAATCATGGAGATGTTCCAGAAACTCCAGCAAGAGCGCGGGATCACGGTCATCCTCATCACGCACGAGATGGAGATCGCCCGCTACGGCTCCCGCATCATCACGTTCCGTGACGGCCGTATCGTGTCTGACACTTGCACCGTCCGCGGTATGGTTGAATGAAGCGCTTTCTGACCACATGGACGCTGGCCTCGCGGGCCCTCACCCGCAACTATTTGCAGTCCACGCTCACCATCGTCGGCATGTCCGTCGGCGTCGCCACCGTGCTCGCCATGATGGCGCTCGGCACCGGCGCACAGCAGGCTATCCAGGAGCAGGTCCGCGCTGCCGGCATGAACATGCTCATCGTTACTGCCGGCAACTTCCAGGCCCGCCGCGAAGACCCTCCCCCCGACGCCATCGAAATGAGCCGACTGCCGAACCGCGCCTCCTTCCGCAACGTTTTCTTTCATCCAGAAGACGATCCCTTCGCTGTCCACGATCACCCGACTGCTCGCCAGCGCTTGGGCGACTCCGAAGCCGGTCTCGGCGCGGCCGCCACGCTCACCATCGCCGATGCCGATGAAATCCGCCGCATCCCGGGTGTCCAATACGTTTCCGAGGGAATCCACGAAAATGTCCACGTTGTCAATGCGAAGAACACCCGCTGGTTCACGCGCGTCCACGGCGACGACGTCGCCCTCCCGGACATCCGCCGCGCCTGGACCTTCCCTCACGGCCGCTTCTTCTCGCCCAGCGAAGAGCGGCGCAACGAGCATGTCGTGGTGCTCGGCGCGGTCGTCGCCCAACAACTCAGCGCCGAGGCCAACCCCGTCGGCAACACGGTCACCCTTTGGAAACAGCCTTTCAAGGTTGTGGGCGTCGTCGGTAGCTCGAGTTGGCTCTCCACCCCCGAGGCCGGCGATGACCAGTTCGACGCGATCTACATTCCCGTTACAACGATGCAGCACCTGCTCAACCTTTCAAAACTCAACGACATCACGATCACCACCGTTTCCACGGGCGATGTCACCCGCGTCGCCAAGCTCGTCACCGCCGTGCTCCGTCAACGCCACGCCATCGCCGCCAACACGCCGGACGACTTCACCGTCGTCACCCAGGCGAGCAAGGCCCTGACCAAAGGCAGCTTGCGTCCAGAGATCGCCCATGCCGTCGTCGGCAACATATCCAGCCTCGAGAAAGTCACGCTCGAACAGCTTGGCAAGTCGCTGGACCGCTCCAGCCGTACCATGACCACGCTGCTCGTCTGCATCGCCACGGTCTCGCTGATCGTCGGCGGCATCGGCATCATGAACATCATGCTGCTGTCGGTGACTGAGCGTACCCGCGAGATCGGCATCCGCCGCGCGGTCGGTGCCCGGCAGCAAGAAGTGCTGGCGCAGTTCCTCGTCGAATCGATCACGCTCGCGCTCGTTGCCGGCATCACCGGCGTTCTCATCGGCGTCGTTGCGGCCTTGGCGATCGCACGCGCTGCCCACTGGTCTGCCACGATCCCGCTTTATGCTATCGCCCTCGCCTTCGGCATCTCTGCCGCCGTCGGCATATTCTTCGGCTACTATCCCGCCCGCGAAGCGTCTCGCGTTGCGCCGCTGGCTGCCCTGCGCTTCGAATGAAGGAGACTCGACGCATGCTGGGCACGAGCGTCAAAATCGCTGCTGCGGCACTCAAGAAGAACAAGATGCGCACCGGGCTTGCGCTGCTCGGCATGGCCATCGGCGTAGCCGCCGTACTCACGATGTTCGCGCTCGGCACCGGCGCCGAGGACAATGTCTCGAGCGAAGTTCGCTCCGCCGGCACCACGTTGCTCTTCGTTCGCGCCGGCAACTACACCAAGGGAGGCGCCGAGTCGAAGATTGCCGACGGCATGGGATCGGCCAATACCCTTACGCCCGCGGATGCCGACGCCATCAAGGCGATGCCTGGCGTCGCACACGCCTCCAGCCTCGTCCGCTCCCGTACCTGGGTCGAGCACGAAGCCAACCGTCAGTTCGGCCAGGTCTATGGGGTCGACGCCGATTACGCCAAGATGTTCGATTGGACGTTGGAGAAGGGAACGTTTTTCAGCCCCTCGTCCGTCGCCAACGCCGAGAACGTAGTCGTCATTGGCTCAATCCTCCGCGACCTGCTCTTCCCTGACGAGAACCCCGTCGGTAAGCAGGTCCATATCCATGGCACCGCCTTCACCGTCAAAGGTTGGTTTACGTCCAGCGACGAAGACCAGGCCGCGCTGGCCGTCGTGCCCTACACCTCGCTCCAGGCACTCACGGGCATCACCCACCTCAACCAGATCACCGTCTCCGCTCTGGAAGCCGGCCAGGCCTCACAGATCGCTCACGATATCGTCCCGCTACTCCGCCAGCGTCACAAGCTTGACCAGCGAAGTTTTACGGCCCCCGCGGGTTCCGGTCTCGGCGGCCTGCAAGGCACCGGCGCTGCCGGATTCACCGCCGACGATTTCACGGTGAAAACCCAGGCCTCCGAGGCGCTCACCAAGGGCCTCAACACGTCGGTGGCCGCCTTCATCCTCGCGAACATGCCGCAGATAGACCAGGTCAACCTGCAAGAGATGTCCGGCACCCTCACCCGCTCCAGTCGCACCATGAACGCGCTGCTCGCCGCCATCGCCACCATGTCCCTCATCGTGGGCGGCATCGGCATCATGAATATCATGCTCATGTCCGTCACCGAGCGCACCCGCGAGATCGGCATTCGCCGCGCTGTAGGCGCGCGCGCCCGTGACGTCCTCATGCAATTTCTGGTCGAGGCCGTCACCTTGGGCGCATTAGGGGGAGTCTTCGGCATCGTCCTCGGTTTCTTGGTCTCGCTCGCCATCTCCATACTGTTGCAATGGTCGGCCAAGATCTCCCTCGGTGCGGTCGCCCTCTCCTTCGGCGTAGCCGCCGCCACCGGCATTTTCTTCGGTTTTTATCCCGCCCGCCGCGCCGCGCGCCTCGACCCCATCGACGCCCTGCGCTTCGAGTAACCCGGCAAGCTTGGGACTGCTCGGGCACGACATACGCATGCCGAAATCCATCATCCTCGCGGCGCGCTCCCTGCGGCGCAACCGCCTGCAGACCGCGCTTACCATCCTGGGGATGACGATCGGGGTCAGCACCGTGATGACCATGATCGCAGTCGGCAGCGGCGCGCAGCGTTCGATCACCAGCCAGGTTCGGGCCGCGGGCATGAACATCATCGTGGTCACCAGCGGCAACTACCGCGTCGCCCAGCAATGGATGAGCATGGTGGCGGGAGAATCTGAGCTCGCTGCCACCGTTGACGCTGCGCCTCGATCTGCCGCACTCGACAACCCCGACCGGCAGCTCGCCGCCGGCCCCGAAAGCCTCGGCGGCCGCGGTGCGGCCCACACCCTCACTCTCGACGATGCCGCCGCTATCGCGGCCCTCGACGGCATCCAGTCGGTCTCGGGCGGCGTCCACGACAACATCTCGCTACTCGTCGACGGCGCGACCTGGACCACCCAGCTGCGTGGCGAACAAGCCTCACTCCCCGCCATCCGCCGAGTCTGGGTCATGCAGCACGGCCGCTTTTTCACGCTTGCCGAAGATTCAAGCAGCGACAACGTAGCCGTGCTGGGTTCGGTTGCCGCGCGGCAGCTGTTCGCCGATACCGACCCGGTCGGCCGCGAACTCTCCCTCCACGGCAGGCCCTACCGCGTCATCGGCGTGATCGCGAGCGCCAGTTGGATCGTCCCTCCCGCACCCGGCGACCACGAGTTCGATGCCGTGTACATTCCCGTCGGGGCCGCGCGGCAGCTACTCCAGCGCGAGTCCCTGGACACGCT
>CAZZZU010000156.1:0-7378 GCA_964658805.1 uncultured Steroidobacteraceae bacterium | reverse complement strand
GGCGCATGCGCCAGCCGTCACCCTGACGTACCCATTGATGGCTGACCCAATGACGGCCCGGTCGTCCCGGGATCCAACGGCCGGCAATCCACTCGTGCCGACCACCGACCCAATTCCAGTAGCCGCCCTGCCAAACGTAATCCGGGTACGGCGGCGGGCCGATCACTTCGACGCGGGCGGGCGGCGGCGCGACCATCACGATGCCGCCGGGGTAATGGCGCTGATCGGGGACGACGACGCAGCTCCACTGCAGGAGGCTGCCGAATATGCAAGCGGCGACTATCGCCCCGGCACGAATCTTTGGATGCATCGTGACCTTACCCGCACGAGATCCACCCAGGATAGTGCTCTCCGTTAGAGAGCACCACCCGTGCGCGTTTTGGCTTTGTCGCCGCTGCGACGCGAAGGACGGGATTCCGGAGCGCGACCGAGACTCACCGCAGCGCGAGACTGCCGCGTCTTGACGCGGTACATGGCCTGATCCGCCCGCTGTATCAAGGCATCAGCCGAATCGCCGTGGAAAGGAAACATCGACTCGCCGATGGCGGCGGTCAAATGCTGTTCGTGATCGTTGATCCAGTAAGGCAGCGACACCCGTTCACGAATCGAATCTGCCACCCGCGCCACCGCACCGGGGTCCGGCACGTTCGGCAGGATCACCACGAATTCATCGCCGCCATAGCGGCAGACGTAATCACCGACGCGGACCCGCGCGGAGATGCGGGTTGCAGCGATGGTCAACACCTTATCGCCGGCGACATGCCCGTATTCGTCGTTGACGCCCTTGAAGCCATTGAGATCGATGAATAGCAAGCCAACGAATGAATTAGACGCCTTGGCGTCGGCAATCACCTGGTCCAAAACTTCTTGCATGCGTCGACGGTTGTATAAACCGGTCAGCCCATCTCTATCGGCAAGGCTCTGCGCCTCTGCTTCGCGCGCACGCAGCGCCTCGATCTCCCGTAAGAGGTGCGTATTGATGGAGCGGAGTCGCTCCAGCTCGAGCTGGCGACGATCCGCCAAAACCTCACGAGACTCTTCCGTATCGGCCAACAAATGGCGCAGATGCGAAGGCTCAGACACCGGCGTGCTCACCAAATGCTTGTAACGACCATATGACATGTTCAATATTCCGAGGAAAGCTTAGTTCGCTAGCGATTTTCATGACTTAACTTAGTCCTGACGATCAGTAGACGCCGAGTATAGATGTGGGATTCTACTGACCACATTATGTCGCCTCCCGGTATTGCAGCCGGTCCTGCAAATGTCAACGCGCAAGGCGGAATGTGGTGGACAGCGGGTACGTGATCGTAAAAAGGAGTCCATTACATGTCCAGTGATTCGATGCTTCCGGTGACCGGAAGTTGCCTTTGCCGAGCCGTGCGCTACGAAATCAGCGCAGCGCCCCTTAATGCCCGTATTTGCTGGTGTCGATTGTGTCAGTACCTGGCAGCGGGGAACGCCACGGTCAATGTGTTCTTCCCAAGCAGCGCGCTTCGGGAGACGGGCGCGACGGTCGATTTTCGTGCCATCGCGGATAGCGGCAACGTCATGCACCGACGTTTCTGCGGCGCCTGCGGCACCCAGATTTTCACGTCGGCCGAGGCGCGACCGCACCTCCTTGCCGTACGCGGCGGCACTCTGGATGACCCGAGCCTGATCCGGCCTACCGCTGCCATCTGGGTATCTCAAGCACCGCCATGGGCGCGTATCGACTCCGCCCTGACTCAATTCCCGCGGCAGCCACCGCCGACTTGACAGCGTGGGTCAACCGCCCCGCGGCGCTGCCGTTAGGACGGCATGCAGCCGGAAATAGCAGTGGTGCGATTTGGGTTGGGCGCGCGCCCGGGCGAACTGGCGGCAGCGGCTGAGCCATCGGCCTGGTTGCGCGCCCAGCTGCACGGACCGGTGATGAGTGCGGCCAACGTATCGCCCCTGCCGTCGCAGCAGATTCTTGCCGCCGTACTCGAAGCGCGGCGACGGCGCCACGACGGCGCTGACCAGGAGGCCGGCACGACGGCGCGAGAGATCTACAGGCCCTGTTATCGCGAACAGGTGCTTGCGCGGGCGCAGAGTGCGGTGTCGACCCCGCAGCCGTTTGCGGAGCGGCTGGTGCATTTCTGGAGCAATCACTTCGCCGTATCGGCGGATAAAGGCGTCGTGTACGGGTTGGCTGGAAGCCTGGAGAACGAGGCCATTCGGCCGCACGTCAACGGTCGGTTCGTCGATATGTTGACGGCGGTCGAACGGCATCCTGCCATGTTGGCGTTTTTGGACAATCAATATTCGGTCGGCGCCGATTCCGAATTTGCGCAGCGACGCGCGCTGCGGCCGGGTGCCAGTGCGCGGCGCCTTGGCATCAACGAGAATCTCGCGCGTGAGATTCTCGAGCTGCACACCCTGGGCGTCAGCGGCGGCTATCGGCAGGCCGACGTGACGAGCTTCGCACAGGTACTGACCGGCTGGTCGATCGGCGGCGGAACCGGGCAGCTGGCGGGCGGTACCCCGGGCGCATTTTATTTTCGTGAGCGCTTGCATGAGCCGGGCGCGAAAACGGTGCTCGGCAAAGTCTATCGCGAAGATGGTGCTACACAAGGTGATGCGGTGCTTGCGGATCTGGCCCGTCATCCGTCGACGGCCCGCTTTTTGGCGACGAAGCTCGCGCGACATTTCATTGCGGACGCGCCGCCACCCGCCGTGGTGGCGCGCCTGGCGAAAGTCTACCTGCGCAGCGACGGCGATCTGCCTCAGGTCTACGGCGCTCTCATCGACTCACCGGAGGCGTGGAACGCGACGCTGCAAAAGTACAAGACGCCCCAGGATTTCGTTTATTCGACACTGCGCAGCCTCGAGGTCCTCCCCGAGCATTCCGAAGAAGTGATGCAGACGTTCGAACTTCTCGGCCAGCGCCAGTACGCGCCTGGATCACCCGCCGGGTGGCCGGACACCGCTGCGAACTGGGACGGCGCTGATGCCCTCATGCGTCGCGTGCTGTGGGCATCGCGCGTGAGCGCTCGCTTCGAGCAGGGTGCCGCACCCGACGCGCTCGCGGCGGCGACGCTCGGGAGCCTCGCGGGTGCCAACACGTTGAGCGCCATACGGCGCGCCGCCTCAGCGACGCAGGCGCTCACCTTGTTTCTCCTGAGCCCCGAATTTCAGCGGAGATAGGCATGTCGCGATGGAGTCGGCGTCGATTTCTACAACACGCCAGCGTGCTCGGCGCCGCCGCGGCGTTCCCGGAACTGCTATTCGCGCGCACTGTCACCGCCTCGCCCGCACGGTTCATCGTCGTGGTGCTGCGTGGCGCCATGGATGGGCTGTCGGCGGTACCGCCCTATGCCGACCCCTCTTACGCGGGATTGCGCCGCGAGATCGCCATCGCCGCGCCGGCCGAGGCGGACGGCGCACTGCGGCTTGACGGGCTGTTCGGCCTGCACCCTGCGCTCGCATTCATGCACGAACGCTACCTTGCACAGGAGCTGCTGGTGTTCCAGGCCGTGGCATCACCTTATCGGGAGCGCTCTCATTTCGACGGCCAGAACGTGCTTGAGAACGGACTGACCCAACCGGTCGGCAGCGCGGATGGCTGGCTCAACCGCGCGCTTGGCGCGCTGCCCGTCCGTCGCGGCCAGGCAGAGCGCGGCGTCGCCATCAGCCAGAACATCCCGCTCATTCTGCGCGGCCGCGTGCCGGTGTTGTCGAAATCCGCGCACAGCACACCCGAGGTGGACGAGGATCTGCTGGTACGTTTGGCAGATCTGTATTCGAATGACGCCTGGATGGCGGCGCGCTTGAGCGAAGCGGTACAGACCGACGACATGGCTGCTGGTGACATGGCCAAGGGTGACACGGTCGGCGCAATCAGAGTCGCGCCACCCGATCGGGTAACTGCGGTCGCGCGCATGGCGGCCCGGATCATGCGCAGCGAGAGCGGTCCTGACGTAGCGGTCCTCGAATCGACCGGCTGGGACACGCATGCCAATCAAGGCGCGGCCAAGGGCACGTTGGCTGCACGACTGGCCGGCCTCGATCGCGCCATGCGTGCGCTACGAGAAAATCTCGGTCCGCTTTGGTCGCAGACCAACGTGTTGATCGTGACGGAGTTTGGTCGCACCGCCGCCATCAACGGCACGCGTGGAACCGACCACGGCACGGGTGCATGCGCCTTCCTGCTCGGGGGATCCGTGCGCGGCGGACGCGTGCATGCCGACTGGCCGGGCCTAGCGCACTCTGCCTTGCTCGACGCGCGCGACCTCACGCCCACGCTCGATCTGCGCAGCGTATACAAAGGCGTGTTGAGCGAGCACCTGGGCCTCGATCGCAAATCCCTCGATACCCAGGTGTTTCCCGACAGTGGCGGCGCCCCACCCTTGCGAGACCTGGTTCGAGCTTGAGCGGGGCACGGGCACGGTTCCCGTGTTGCCCCGCCGAATCCCTTCCTTTAACTCGCCGACGTTTCGGTGTTGGAAGACTCTTCCGAGCCTAACCCGTCTGGCTCGTTCGCCGGCGGCGAAGTGCTCTCCTCCGATTCGGAGGTCATAGGCGCTTCCGCTGCCGAGTGCTGAGGAACGCGCTTCTTGGGCGCAGCCTTGCGCTTCGCGACCTTCTTCTTTGGCGCAGACTTCTTGACCGACTTCTTGACGGATTTCTTCGCCGTCTTTTTGCTGACTTTTTTCGCGACCTTCTTGCCAGCCTTCGCTTTGGTCTTCTTCTTGGCGACGCTCTTCTTCGCGACTACGCCCTTCGCTTTCGCCGTCTTGCGCTTCTTCCCTTTGCTCTTCTTTGCCATGATGTATCTCTCTCCTCCGAGACAGTTGCGATCGTTGTGAGAGTAGCCTTGAAAAAGTCCGCTGTCATCTGCGCATGCTGTACGCTCCTCGCGTGACGACGAACGAATCCATTCGACCGCTCAAGGATGTCTGGTTGCGGCCGCGGCGGGTATTTCGCGAACTCCTCTCACATCCCATCGGCGCATCCGATTACGTGCTCGCAGCGGCGCAAGGCATTGCAGCGTCGATCGCCGTGTATCGTTCGCCAGTCTTCGGGACGCAGACGAGTGCCGCCGAGATTCTGCGTACCGCCCTGCTGTTCGGTCCGCTCGCCGGCATCCTGAGCGTGGCGCTGTTCACCGCGGTCTACACGAAACTCAGCGCGCTGAACGGCCGCGCAGTGACGCGTAATGGAGTGTTCCATGTCCTGACGTATGGTGGCATTCCGGTCATCGCGACCCTGGCGCTCTGGGCGGTGGCTGCCGCATTCATCGGCGATGCCGCCATCGGCACGGCGCGCGATGCGCACCCCGATGACTTCGAATCGGTCGTGCTGACGGTGCAGTCTTGTGGCTACACCTTTCTGGTGTTGTGGAGCGTGGTGTTGCAGGTGATGGGCTTCAGTGAAATTCAAGGGGTCGCGACCAGCAGGGCATTTGGCACCTGGGTCGCCGGTCAACTCATCGTTGCGGTGGGCGCCTTCTTCCTTGCCGTCGCGGCGAGCGTTTTATTCACCGGCGGCGTGCCTGCCTCGTAGCGGCTAAGTCTTGTCGGCGGCCGCGGGTGCGGGTGCGGCGAGTTCGTCGCGATCCACTACCGGTACATTCGGCTCAGGTGGCAAGGTCGGCGGCGGCGCCTGCAGCCGCTCGATCACGGATCGCGCCACCTCGGCTGCGCTGCGCGCGGGCAGCCCCTTTGATTTTTTCTTCGGCGCCTTGACGACGCGCGCGGCGTCGACCGGCTTCATGGGCAGCCGCGCGGCAGCAGCCTTCTTCCGGGCGACCGGCGGTCTGTCAGGCGCGGCGGGCGCTTTCTTCGGCGCGATGGGTACGGATCGCGCCAGCAATGACAGGGCCTCTGCGGCCTTTCGCGCGGCGTCCTTGGCAGTCTTTTTGGCCGCCTTGGCAGCCTTGCGGGCGCGCTTCAGCGTGGCTTTGGCCTCACGCACCTGCTGTTTGGCGAGCACCGCAGCCGCCTTGGCCTTGTCCGCTTGCGCCGCCAGTTTTTGCGCCGCGGCCTTCGTCTCGTTGGGTCCAGTCGTGTTCGTGACCATGCTCATCCCGGCAAAACTTTGAACAGGAACTCTCGAATGTCCGCTATTTCCTGCGGGCATACCGTGTGTGTCATGGGGTAGTCGCGCCAATCCACCTTATACCCTCGGGCCTGCAGAAAATCGCGCGACTCCACACCGTGCGGCAAGGTGATGACGCTGTCTTCCCGGCCATGCGCCATGAAGATAGGCGTCCCAACATTGGCTGCAACCTGCTCGGCATCGAGCTGTGGAGACAGTGGCAGATAGCACGAGAGCGCGACCACACCCGCAAGCGCCTCGGGCAATCGTGGCATCACGTACAGCGAAACGGCGCCGCCCTGGGAAAAGCCGGCCAGCACGATGCGGCTCGCGGCGATACCGCGCTGCCCTTCCCGATCGATCAGCTCACGCACCTGCGCATTCGTCGCCAGGAAGCCGGCCTCGTCCTCGCTGGTCTTCCGATCGAAACTCTTGATGTCGTACCAAGCTCGCATGCGCGCACCGCCGTTCACCGTGACGGCCCGCACGGGCGCATGGGGAAAGACAAATCGCCACCGGCGCCCGCCACCGCCTGCCAGCTCGGGCACGATGGGCTCAAAGTCACGACCGTCTGCGCCGAGACCGTGCAGCCAGATCACCGTTGCCGTGGGCGCCGCGCCGGTTTCTATTTCGATGCATTCGAGCATCACGTTACTCTACACCGCGTCATGCCCATCACGCTCGATCACCTACGGCGCTACGCCATCGCGCGGTCGCTGTTCAAGCCCACGACCTTGCAGCGGGCAATAAAAAAACTCGGCTTCGTTCAGGCCGATCCGATTCGCGCGCCGGCGCGGGCGCAGGACCTGACGCTGCGGCATCGGGTGCTGCGTTATCACGCGGGCGATCTCGAGCGCCGCTACCCGCGGCTCGGGCTGGAAGAGGACTACTTCGTCAACTACGGCTTCCTCGGGCGCCAGCACCATGCACTCATGCATCCGCGCACGCCGCGCGACGCCTGGAGCCGGCGCGACGCCGAACGTGCGGCGGCGCTGCTGGCCTTCATCCGCAAGCAAGGGATCGTGCATCCGCGCGAGGTGGACGCGCACTTCGCGCATGGCAAGGTGCGCAACTGGTTTGGCGGCGCCACGAACGCGAGCACGCATTTGCTCGATGCCATGCAGTATCGGGGCCTGCTTCGCGTCGCGCGACGGGTGGGCGGCACGCGGCTGTACGCAGCCCGCGAGTTGCCCGCCGTGGCGGCCCCCCAGCTCACCCCCGCGGCGCGCATGGATGCGCTGGTGGATCTTGCCGTACATCAATACGCGCCCCTGCCGTCGCGCAGCCTCGGGCTGCTGCTGAGCTATTTATGCGGTGG
>CAZZZU010000155.1:0-7825 GCA_964658805.1 uncultured Steroidobacteraceae bacterium | reverse complement strand
CCAGCCCGGGGCTCGCCAGCCCGGGGCGGTGACAGTTGCGCGAGCCGGCGCCACTGCTCCGTAGCATGTTCGCCGGGTCGCAAGTCATGATCTTTGGCGAAGACCACGTAGTCGTCGGGGATGCCGGCGCGCCGCAACAGCGGCCGTGCGGCGTCATTACCGTCGCAGAACCAAGTTGGCCCCAGGCCGCGTTGTTGCAAGGCGTGTACTACCCGATGCTGATCGATGCTCAGAAAGTAAGGCGTCTTGCGACTACGCAAGCTAAAAATATCGCCGATGCCCGGTTGGCCGAACAGCAGCGGCACGCTCCAAGGTCCCGATGTCACCAGATCCACCGGCTGCTGATAGCGCGCGGAAAGCACACGAATCAAAGCGGTGAGCAGCACCATGTCACCGAGCGCGCCGCATCGGACGACGAGCGGTCTTGCGTTCAGACCGGCAACATTCATCAGGTCGACGAGGTGGTTACGGTCGACGGTGTGCTGGCGGTGCCGAGAGCCGCACTCGCGCCGGCAGACGCGCGCGACAGCGGCATCCCCATGCGCATGTTGCGCCAATTGCCGAAGCGGTAGTACAGACTCGCGAGCGAGCACGACACGATCGAGGACACGGGAAACGCCCACCAGATCGCATCGGCATGCCACCGCTCCACCATCAGATAAGCAAACGGCACGCGCACGCCCCACAGCGCCAGCATGAGCATCAGCAAAGGCGCCATCACGGAGCCGGTGGCGCGCACCACACCGAACAACACGATAGAGGTGCCGAACAGGAAGAACGACCACAGCACGATGACGTTCAGGTGAGTCGCGATGCGCAGCGCAACGCCATCCTTGGGCAGAAACAACCCCAGGGCCGGTTCATTGAACAGATAGATCACGGCGATCAGAAGCCCGCCCAGCATCCAATTGAACGCCACCCCGGTTTGCGCTACCCGGCCGACGCGTTCCCAATTGCCGGCGCCCACGTTCTGCGCCGCCATCGACGAGACCGCCGCGCCGATGGCGAGCGCGGGCATCTGCACGTAGTTCCATAGCTGGATCGCAGCATTGAATGCCGCCGTCTCTTGCGAACCAAAGCGGTTCACGAGTGAGATCAGCATGAGCATGCTTGAGGACACCACGAACATCTGCATGCCCATCGGCACGCCCTTGGTGACCAGCAGCCGCACCAGACCCCAGTCCGGGCGAAAAAAGCCAAGTTCGTTACGGCGGATGCGCAGGAAATGTTGCGTGCGGTAAAGGTGAAAGATCAGCGCGCACAGACTGACCGCCTGCGCGATCAGGGTTGCCGTCGCGGAGCCTGCAATGCCGAGCCGCGGGAACGGCCCGATGCCGAATATCAGCAGCGGGTTCAGCAGCACGTCGAGCGCCACCGCGAGCGCCAGATAGATGAACGGCGTGCGTGAATCACCCGCGCCGCGCAACGCCGCCATCAGGAAGAACATGCCGTTCATGAAAGGCAGCGCCGCGAAGATGATGCGCATATACGCCAGCGCAAGCGGCATCACGTCCGGTGGCGTATGCATCCATTTGAGGAGACCCCCGGCGCAGGTCAACCCGAAGACGCTCAGCAGCAGTGAGAGCGCGAGAAAAAAGACCGCGCTCGTGCCCACGACCCGTTTCGCCTCGGTCACGTTTTTTGCACCCATCCGCTGTGCCACCAGCACGGTC
The DNA here is from genome assembly GCA_964658805.1 of uncultured Steroidobacteraceae bacterium. Lineage (GTDB taxonomy): Bacteria > Pseudomonadota > Gammaproteobacteria > Steroidobacterales > Steroidobacteraceae > Bog-1198. The sequence goes on along the minus strand of CAZZZU010000155.1, from coordinate 6,152 downwards.
GATGCCATGGAGAAGCCGAACATCACGGCGAAGAGCAGAAACATCACGACGTTGGAATTGCCCACTGCCGCAAGCGCCGCCTCGCCCAGGTACTTGCCCACCCAGATCGCATTGATCGAGCCGTTCAATGACTGCAACACGTTGCCGAGCAGGATGGGTATAGAGAAGGCCAACAGGGCGCGGGGAATCGAACCCTCGGTGAGCGAATACTTCGGCGGCATACCACCGTATTATAAGCCGGATGAGTGGGCTCAAACAGACACGCGTCGCACTGCTCGCCCTCGGCGCGTTCCTCTCGGCAGGCGCAGCGCAGGCCTGGGGCGACCTCGGGCACGAGGTCACCGCGCTGATCGCGTACCGGCACCTCACACCAATCGCCAAGAGAAATCTCAATGCGCTCCTCGACGCCGATACTGATACGCTGACTCCGCGGAGCTTTGCTGCCCGCGCCACGTGGGCCGACAAATACCGTACGACGCACCGCGAGACTGCCAACTGGCATTTCATCGATATCGAGATCGATGCGCCGGACATGCGCAGCGCCTGCTACGACTTCCCTGCGCTACCGACCGGTGTCGCCGCGAGCCAGGGCACAGCTGCCGATTGCGTCGTCAACAAGATCGAGCAGTTTTACACCGAGCTCAAGGACCCGGCCACGCCGCAGGCGGAGCGCATCGTCGCCTTGAAGTTCCTGTTGCATTTCATGGGTGACCTGCACCAACCGCTGCACGCCGCCGATCACCACGACCGTGGTGGCAACTGCATCGGCCTGTCGCCGATGCCTGACCGCCGCGACAAGAACCTGCATGCGTACTGGGATGTTGGTGCCGTCGTCGCAATGGGCCGAAACGCGCTGGAGATCGCCCGCACACTCGATGAGACCGTGACCGACGCGGAATTAAAATTCTGGAGCGAAGGCACGCCGCGTACCTGGGCCATGGAGTCATTCGAGCTGGGCAAGGTCGAGGTCTACGACCTGGCCTCGTTACCCACCTGCGACGCCCCCGGCACCGTGGCCCTCACCGCGGCCTACGAGACCAGAGCCGCCGACGACGCGGCCACGCAACTCGCGAAGGCCGGCGTGCGTATCGCCAGTTTGCTGAACGGCGCGCTTGCGCAGTAATCGCGCTTAGTTCAACTGCAGCGGCCCGAGCTCCGCGCCGCTCAGTTTCACCTTGAGGATTTGCGCAATCGTGGGCGCGATGCGACGCATGTCGATCTCACCCAGTGCCTTGCCGCGCGCGATATGCGGACCTGCGATGAAGAACGAGGAACGCATCTCGGCGTGATCGGGCGTGTAGCCATGCATCCCCAGGTTGCTGGGCGCGGCGATCAGCGTCGGATCGAACCCAAAGCCAAGCTCGTAGCCGATACGGAAGGAAACCAGATACGCCGCACCGGGGAATGCGCCGGATTCGTGCAGTTGCTCGGAACTCAGGATGCGCTCGACCCCGCTGGCCGGGTCCTGTGTCAGGTCATTCAGCAAGGTCTCGACGCGCTGGCGCACCGCGGCATCGTGCGGGTCCGCCAACATGATGGCGGCGCTGCCGCCGGCCGGCCACGGCATCGCTTGCCAGTCCTTGATGTGTTGCTTCTCGTCGAGCGTCAGCAGACCGGCTTTCAGGAACGCGCCATAAAGTTTGACGTCGTGCTCGATCGCAGCAAAGCCATGGTCTGACACCAGACATACGGTGGCATGGCCCGGCGCCGTGCGCTCGGCGGCGGCACGCAGCGCCGCCACGACCAGATCGAGGCGCTGCAGCGTGGCATTGGATTTTTCACTGAATGGCCCGGACGCATGCTGTTCGGTATCGAGTCCCGTCATGTACATGGTCATGAAGGCCGGGTGTTTGGTTTCGAGCAAACGGATCGCATATCGCGCGCGGACTTCGTCGTCGGCCACCGTCTCCTCCCCGCCCCCGGGATAACGCCCCAAGCCGGTACCGAGATCGTGCTCGAGGCCTGGGGTGCCCAGGGCGCGTTGCAACTTTAAATCGTCGTCCGTGGTGGCGCGCCAGATCTGCGGCAAATTGTAGGTGATGTGAGCCGCGACGCTGACGGGCCAGTAGATGTTCGCAGTCGACAGATGTTTCGTGGCGGCGGCATCCCATAGGGTCGGCACCTTAATGTCTTCTGCATACCAGTACCAGCCACGCTGGTTTCGATCTAGCGGATCGAACGTGGTGTTGGCATAGATCCCGTGATGCGCCGGCGACGCGCCGGTCAACAGCGTGGTGTGACTGGGATAGGTCAGGGTCGGCAGGACGCCGCGCACGGACGTCGCGTAAGCGCCGTCGGTGATGAAGGCGCGCAATGCCGGCAGCGTGAGGCCATGCCGTTCCGCATCGAGCACCGCCTCAGGCTTGAGTCCGTCCACCGAAATCAACAGAAGCAGGGCGTTCTCGGGCGCGGCGCTAGCGACTTTGGCAGCGAGTCCCAAGGCCAGCAAGCAGCAAGGCAGTAGTCGCATATCAGTACTCGATCAGCGCACGCGCCGGCAGACCACGCCAGTCGTATTTCGCCAGTAGGTGAAGGTCGATGAGTACCGCCAGGGCTTTGAGTTCATAGCCCGCGCGCGCGCACAGATCAGCAGCGCCGGTGAGCGTGCCGCCGGTGGCGAGCACGTCGTCCACCAGCAGCAGTCGCCCGGTGCCCGATTGCATCTCCAGCACGCCCGTGCCGTATTCGAGGTCATAAGACACGTCTACCACCGGCGGCGGCAGCTTGCCCTGCTTGCGCACCAGGACGAAGCCTTTGCCCCGGCGCAGCGCGAGCGCCGATCCGAGAATGAAGCCGCGCGATTCGATGCCGGCGACCGCGTCGATCTGCAGCCACTCCGCCGGCGTCAAGAGCGAGTCCAGCCCCTCGATGGTGGCGTCGAAGTGTTCGCGCAGCAGGGGTGCGATGTCGCGAAACAGGATGCCGGGCTGCGGGAAGTCTGCAACATCGCGCACGGCTTGTTTCAATTCAGCATATCGGGTCACGTCGGCCAATCTTACCGACTTGCGATAATATTGCGCATGTCATGCCGAATCACTCGTTTACGCGCCATTGCGGTCGGCCTTTTCGTCTTTGGCCCCTTGCACGCAGACCAGAAGCCGGCGCAACCGCCCGCCTCCGCGCCCGGCACGGACTCGCCCGGCGCGGCGGAGCCCGGGCCGATGACCGGCCCGCAGATCATCCAGCTGCTCGATCGCACCATCGACTGGTATCGAACCCTCGGCATTCAGCAACAGGCGGCGAGCGAACCCAGCGATCAGCTGATTCTGTTCGACAATCGTCAGACTGCGAATCGCGTCGTCGCCGTGGCCTTCGAGATCGCGCGCAGCAACGCGGACATTCTGGCCAAGCAACCGCAGGTGGCGGTGGCGTCGGACGGTGGCGAAGACGCCGACAAGAGCATCGCCTCGGCACAGGCTTTGAGCGCCCTGCAGACTCGATTCACCGCGCAGGCCGCGACCGTCAAGACCGAAATCGACGGGCAGCAGGCATTGCTCGCCAAGGCAAACGCAAAAGCCGCGCCCAACATCAAGGCGAAGATCGCCGAACTGCAGAGTGAACTCGATCTGGTCACCGCGCGGCGCAAGCTGCTCGACGCGCTGGCGAGTTTTTCCAATGAGGGCGACGCCAACGGCGTGAGCGCGGGCGCACTCAAGGCGCAGATAGATGCCATGGCGATTGCGATGCCGACCGCCGGCAGCAATACATCCGGCGGCGCGGCAGCAGCGGCCGGGACCACCGGCGCAGGTTCCAGCGCCGGCACTGCGGCAGCACCGGCCACGACCGCCGCACCCGCCGCAGCTTCACCAGCGGCGCCCCTGCTGCCGACTGGCGCCAGCCCGACCGTGTCGAGCCGCTTCGGCATCTGGGACCTGGCCGGCAATGTGTTTCGACTCGCTGAGAAGCGCGCCACCATCACCAGCCTCGACCGCCGCACGGCAGCGTTGCAGGACATGTTCGCGCAGATGCGCGCGCCGCTCATCGATCGTCTCAAAGCCATGTCTGCACATGGCGATGCGCTCGCGACGCAGGCCGACAACGCGGACGCGGCGACGCTCATCCAGGTACGCGATCAGATGAATGACCTCGCCGATGACTTCAAGTCCACGGCAGCACCGCTCCTGCCATTGAGTCGTGAAGGCACCTTGCTGCGACAGTACCGGCGCAACCTCGCCAATTGGCGCGACATCATCACCGAGCAGTACCACGCCGCGCTGGCCAGCCTCGGCATCCGAGTCGCCATTCTCGGCGGGATGCTGCTGATCGTCTTCTTCGCCGCGGAAATGTGGCGGCGTGGCGTGATGAGCTACATTCATGACGCGCGCCGGCGTTATCAGTTGCTCCTGCTGCGCAAGATCGCCCTCTGGACCTTGGTGGTCATCATCGTCGGGCTCACGTTTGCAAGTGAACTGTCCTCGATCGTCACGTTTGCCGGACTCATCACGGCCGGCATCGCAGTGGCCATGCAAAGCGTGCTCGTCTCCATCGTGGGCTACTTCTTCCTCATCGGGAAGTACGGCATCCGCGTCGGCGATCGCATCCAGATCGGCGATGTCACCGGGGAAGTGATCGAACTTGGGTTAGTGCGCATGCATCTGGCCGAGTTCAGCAAGGGCGGGCAACAAGTCCCCACCGGACGCGTGGTGGCGTTCGCCAACTCAGTGGTCTTTCAAGTATCAACCGGCTTGTTCAAGCAGATTCCGGGCGTCAACTTCACCTGGCATGAATTTTCCATCAGTCTGCCCGCCGGCATCGACTACGGCGTCAGCAAGGAGCGGCTCAACGCCGCACTCGATCACGCCCTGCAGGATTCGCGCGAGGAGATCGTGCGCCAAAGCCGTGAGATTCAGCGCACCACCGCGTCGACTGCGGCCGAAGAAGCGGCGCCGCGCGTGCAACTGGCGTTCTCCGCCGCCGGGGTTGAAGCCAAAGTGCGCTACCCCGTCAACCTGCAGCATGCCGCTGAGATCGACGAGCGCGTTTCGCGCGAGTTATCGGACGTCGTCATGGACCTCGCGCGCCCGCCGGACCCGCAGGCGCAGCATTCATGATTTTGGTCATCGACGTCGGCAACACGCGCCTCAAGTGGGCGTGGTTGTCGAACACCGGCTTGTCCGATCAGCAGGCCGTCGTGCATCGAGATGCGGAACAAGGTATCTGGACCACCGCGCTGTTCGAGTCCGGACAGAAACCGACGCGCGTTTTGGTCAGCAACGTGGCGGGACAGGAGATGGCAAAGACGCTGATAAAGCTCGCCAAGCGCGAGTTCAATGTCGAGGTGGAGTTCGTCAAGGCAATACCAGAATTTCATGGATTGTCGAACGGGTATCTGGATCCCAGCCTGCTCGGCGCCGATCGCTGGCTCGGCCTCATCGGCGCCTGGACCCGGGTGCGCGCGCCGCTCGTGGTGGTGGATGCCGGTACCGCCGTGAAGGTGGATAGCGTCGATGCCCACGGCATGCACCTGGGCGGCCTGATTGCGCCGGGCATCCACATGATGCGCGAGGCGTTGATGGCCAAGACCAGTGACATCGCGGACGCGGCGGCCCACAGCACGCCCTCGCTCGCCGGCGTGCTGGCCAACAACACCATCGGTGCCGTCTCGCGCGGCGCCGTCTTCGCGCTGGCAGGCATGGCTGACCGGGCCGTGGAGCACGTCGAACAAAGCACCGGTGCGACCCCGAAGCTGCTCATTACCGGCGGCGATGCGGGACTCATCACCGGCATCATGCGCAGCCGCGGGGAAATCGTGCCGGACCTGGTTCTGCAGGGGCTGGCAGAAATCGCTGCGCAACCGCAATAGAGTAAGGCGCGTGCACCCGGGCGCGAAGAATCTGATCACCGACGTCGAGGGTATCGCGGTCGGCCACGCCACCGACGAGGCCGCCCGCAGCGGCGTAACAGTCGTGACCTGCACAGGTGATGCGCGCGCAGCGGTGGATGTCCGCGGCGGCGCGCCGGGCAGCCGCGAATCCGAAGCACTGGCGCCTGAAAATCTGGTCGGACGAGCCCATGCCATCGTGCTGTCCGGCGGCTCGGTCTTTGGCCTCGCGGCCGCTGACGGCGTGACCGCCGTGCTGTCGCAGCGGGGTGTCGGCCTGCGCCTGCGCGCAGACTCCCCCGCGATTCCCATTGTGCCGGCGAGCGTGTTG
>CAZZZU010000154.1:0-7895 GCA_964658805.1 uncultured Steroidobacteraceae bacterium | reverse complement strand
AGTCCTCCGTCTCGGGTGTGGCATCGCTCAATACGGCGGCGATCTGGGCGCCAGCCTCGAACAATCGGGCGGTCTTCCGCCGGATCACCGCGATGTAGCGCTGTTCCGTGGTATTGGGGTCATGGGCATTCATCAACTGCAGCACCTCCCCCTCGGCAATGGCGTTCGTGGCATCCGCCAATATCCCCATGACGCGCATCCGGTCGAGGGCGACCATCATCTGGAAGGCGCGCGAATATAAAAAATCACCGACCAACACACTGGTGGGATTGCCAAACACCTCATTTGCGGTTTCGCGGCCGCGCCGCAACGAGGAACCGTCTACCACGTCGTCATGTAGGAGGGTCGCGGTGTGAATGAATTCGATGATGGCAGCGGCATCAATGTGCCGCTCGGCCGTGTGTCCGCAGGCGCGCGCGGCCAGCAGCACCAAAAGGGGGCGCAGCCGCTTTCCACCGGCATAGATGATGTAGGTAGCGACCTGATCGACGAGCGCGACCTGGCTATGTAGTCGCTGCTTGATCACGCGATCGACGGCGTCGAAGTCGGCGGTGACCAACCCACGAATTTCTTGTAACGTCATGAAGGGCTCGAAAGAATGCGCCATGGTACCTAAGATCGGTCGGGCCGGCGCGCCGCAGTAGGACAGGCCCATCTTCTACTTCGTCAACCGCCGCAGGGCGGACGCGTAAAGTTATGACGAATCGGGGTAATTTGACCTGGCGCGCTCGCCGTCTTACACTTCGCGGCTATTTTACGGCCTCACGGCTGTTGTGGAGTATCACATGTATGCCGTAATCGCTACGGGCGGTAAGCAATACCGCGTGCAAGAGGGCGCTGTAGTCCGCATCGAAAAACTCGATGCCGAACAAGGCTCCAATGTCGAATTCAATGAAGTATTGCTGGTAGGCGCGGGCGCTGACGTTCAGATTGGCGCGCCCTACGTCGGGTCGGCTAAAGTTGTAGCCACCGTGGAAAAACATGGCAAAGGCGACAAGGTGCGCATCGTCAAATTCCGCCGCCGCAAGCATTACAAGCGGGAAGGCAACCATCGGCAGCCCTATACCGACGTGAAGATCACGTCCATCGTCGCCTGAAGTTAAGGAAATATAGAAATGGCACATAAAAAGGCAGGCGGCAGTACTCGTAACGGCCGTGACTCCCACTCCAAGCGTTTGGGCGTAAAGAAGTTCGGCGGCGAGCAGGTTCTCGCCGGCAACATCCTGATCCGTCAGCGCGGCACCCAGTACCGTCCCGGCGTCGGCGTCGGCATGGGAACAGACCATACGTTGTTCGCCAAGGTAACCGGCAAGGTGGAATTTCAGGTCAAGGGTGCCGAGCAGCGTATGTTCGTACACGTGATGGCGAGTTAGTCCACCGAAGTCGTGCGCTGTGACGCAGTGGCGTCGTGCGTTCGTCGCTTGATCATGAGGGGGCCGGGCGACCGCCCCCTTTTTATTTGGCTGGTAGCAACCCATGAAATTCGTTGATGAAGCCAAGATGAAGGTACAGGCCGGTAACGGCGGTCGCGGCTGCGTGAGTTTTCGGCGTGAGAAGTTTGTGCCGTTCGGGGGTCCGGACGGGGGTGACGGGGGTCTGGGCGGGAGTGTCTACGTGAAGGCTGTCGAGGGCATGAATACGCTCGCGGATTTCCGTATTTCGCGTACCCACCGGGGTGGCAACGGCGAGGGCGGTAGCGGCAACGACTGCAGCGGCCACGGCGGCGCGGATAACTACGTTGATATCCCCATTGGTACTGTGGTCACCGACGTCAATACCGGGGAGACGCTCGGCGATCTGACGGTCGAGGGCCAGACGTTGCTGGTGGCGAAGGGTGGCAAGGGCGGCTGGGGTAACACGCGCTTCAAATCCAGCACCAATCGGACGCCGCGCAAGGCGGGACAGGGCCTGGCCGGTGAGAAGCGGGATCTTAGGCTGGAACTCAAGTTGATTGCCGACGTGGGCTTGCTGGGCCTGCCGAACGCGGGCAAGTCGACTCTGATTCGCAGCGTCTCCGCGGCGCGTCCCAAGGTGGCGGACTATCCTTTCACAACTCTGCACCCCAACCTGGGCGTGGTGTCGGTAGGTCCCGGCCGCAGCTTCGTGATGGCGGATATACCGGGGCTGATCGAGGGTGCGGCGGACGGCGCCGGCCTGGGCATCCGCTTTCTGAAGCATTTGCAGCGCACCCGCGTTTTGTTGCATCTGGTCGACATCGCGCCGCTCGATCCTGCCGCCGATCCGGTCAAGGATGCGCGCACCATCGTCGCGGAACTCAAGAAGTTTGCGGCGGATCTGGGATCCAAAGAGCGCTGGTTGGTCATCAACAAGATCGATCTGCTGGAGCCCGTTGAGGCGCTCCGGCGCGCCAGGGACATCGTGCGGCGACTGCGCTGGAAAGGTCCGGTATTCCATATATCCGGGGTGACTGGTGCAGGCACCGAGGACCTCAAACAGGCTGTAATGCAGTACTTGGAGGCACATCCGCGAGCCGCGACGTCTGCTGCAGCGGTCGAGGCCGCCGAGCTCGCCTAGCGACCAACGCGAAAAAATAAGGCCAAAAAAAAGCCGGCATTGCCGGCTTTCTTCGTGGTCGCGTGCTTACTTTGCCAGTGCCTTGATCTGCTTGGTCAGCCGGCTCTTGTGCCGCGCAGCCTTGTTGCGATGAATGATGCCTTTATTGACCATGCTGTCGATCACCGGGGTCGCATGCGCGAGCGCCGCGGTGGCTTCGTCCTGCTTACCCGACTTCACGGCGGCCGTTGCTTTGCGAATGGCACTGCGCAGTCGCGAGGTAAGCGCGTCATTGCGTGCGCGATGCACCGTGGATTGACGGGCCGCTTTTTCCGCAGATTTAGTATTCGCCAAGCAAGAACTCCTTAGAAATCATATGAGCCAAGGCGCCCAAAAAGAGCCGCGTAGCATGGCGACGAAGTGCCTGAATGTCAATCTGCACACGCGTTGAGAGTGTCGGTGGAGGGCGAAAAACGAGTACAATCACCTCCTTTCGCCATGCAACTCGTCCGCGGCCTTCAAAATTTGTTGCCTCAGCATCGGGGCTGCGTACTGACCGTGGGCAATTACGACGGTGTGCATTTGGGACATCAGCGGATCATCGCTGCGGTGCGTGCGCGCGCGATCAGGCTGGGTGTGCCTTCGACTGTTCTGGTGTTCGAGCCGACCGCCCGCGAGTTCATCGATCCCGTGGGGGCGCCGCCGCGGCTGTCACGCTGGCGCGAAAAATACCTGGCCTTGGCGGCACTTCATGTGGATCGGTTGGTGACACTCCAATTCAATGAGAAGACGCGTTCGATGTCACCGCAGGCTTTCGTGGACGAACTCATCATCAAGCGCCTCGGTGCCAAGCATGTCGTTATCGGCCACGACTTTCGCTACGGCAAGCAGGCGGCTGGGAATATCGACACGCTGCGCGTTGCTGGTGCGGCTGCCGGCTTCGATGTCGAGCAACTCGCGCCCTTCGAATTGGACGGCGTGCGCATCAGCAGCACAGGAGTGCGGCAGCGGCTGGCGAGCGGCGATTTCGAAGGCGCGGCACGCCTGTTGGGCAGACCCTATCGGATGCTGGGACGGGTGGTGCACGGGAATCAGCTTGGCCGCACCTTGGGCTTTCCGACGGCGAATTTGCGCCTGAAACGCAACAAGCCGCCGCTCACGGGCGTGCTTGCGGTGCGCGTGCGCGGTATCGATGCCGCCCCGATGGCGGCGGTCGCAAGCCTCGGTACCCGGCCCACGGTTGAAGGCAAGGAGTACCTGCTCGAAGTGCATATCTTCGATTACTCGGGTGACTTGTATGGTCGCGATATAGAAGTGGAATTCGTCGCCAAACTGCGTGATGAGGTTAAGTTCGCATCGTTGGATGCGATGATTGTGCAGATGAACATCGATGCCCACGAGGCACGCGCGATATTGTCCCGGGTGAAATGTGGCTGATTACAAAAGTACGATAAATCTTCCGAACACCGGCTTCCCGATGAAGGCCGATCTCGCCAAGCGCGAGCCGGCCATGCTGGCGAGCTGGGAAAGCGTTCGGCTCTACGACAAGATTCGTGACGTGGCGAAAGGTCGGCCGACTTTCGTGCTCACCGATGGTCCGCCGTATGCGAATGGGCAAATTCATCTCGGCCACGCCGTCAACAAGGTGCTCAAGGACATCATCGTCAAGTCGCGCACGCTGGACGGCTACGATGCACCGTATGTGCCCGGCTGGGATTGCCACGGGTTGCCCATCGAAATGCAGGTGGAAAAGTCGCACGGCCGCGTGGGTGCGAAGATCGATGCTAAATCGTTTCGCCAGGCATGCCGCGAGTACGCAGCGAAGCAGATTGACGCGCAGCGAATCGATTTCAAGCGACTGGGTGTGCTCGGCGATTGGGATAATCCTTATCTGACGATGATGCCGCGCTTCGAAGCCGAGCAACTGCGGGCGTTTGCACTCATCATCAAGAACGGCCACCTTTACAAAGGTTTCAAGCCGGTGCATTGGTGCTTGAGCTGCCGCTCGGCGCTAGCCGAGGCGGAGGTTGAGTACGAGGACAAGACTTCACCGAGCGTGTACGTGCGCTACGCGGTGGCCGTACCTGCCGATCTGGAACAACGCATCGACGTCAAGACCGAGACGCCGACCGCAGTCGCCATCTGGACCACCACTCCTTGGACCCTGCCGGCGAGCCGCGGCGTAGCGTTACATCCACAGCTTGATTACTCGGTGGTCGAATTCGATTTGGGTCGCGGCCTCGAGCGGCTCATTCTGGCCACGGAGCTGATCGAGACCGTGATGCAGAAGCTCGGCGTCAGCGAGTGGCTCATTGTCGCCCGGGCGAAGGGCGAGGCTTTCGACCTCTTGAAATTGAAGCATCCGTTCTACGATCGCACCGTACCGGTCATCATGGGCGAGCACGTGACGCTGGATGCGGGGACCGGCGCCGTGCACACCGCGCCGGGACACGGTCTTGAAGATTACGTCGCGGGGTTGCGTTATCACCTGGAAATCGACAACCCGGTGGGCGGCGATGGACGTTTCCTGGAAGGTACGCCGCTGTTCGCGGGCGAGCAGGTGTTCGAATCCAACGTGCATGTGACCAAGGTCTTGCTTGAACATGGCACCCTGCTCAAGGAAGAGCCTTACCACCATTCTTATCCGCACTGCTGGCGTCACAAGACGCCAGTGATTTTTCGTGCGACGCCGCAGTGGTTCATCAGCATGGAACAAGCAGGGCTGCGAAAGGCCGCGCTCGAAGCCATCCGCCACGTCGACTGGATGCCCGAGTGGGGCGAGCAACGGATCACCGGCATGATCGCGGGTCGTCCCGACTGGTGTGTCTCACGGCAACGCACCTGGGGCGTACCCATTCCGTTGTTCGTGGACAAGCATTCGGGGGAATTGCACCCGCGGACACAGGAATTGATCGAGGCCGTGGCGAAGCTGGTGGAGCGCGACGGCATCGACGCATGGTTCGACCTGGATGTCAGCACCTTGCTGGGTGCTGAAGCCGAACGCTACGACAAAGCCAGCGACGTCATGGACGTGTGGTTCGACTCAGGCTGCGTGCATTATTGCGTGTCGCGAATATTTCCGCAGGTAACGTCTCCTGGCGATCTGTACCTGGAAGGTTCGGATCAGCATCGTGGTTGGTTCCACTCATCGCTGCTGACGTCAGTGGCCATGTTCGGTCGCGCGCCGTACCGCGGCGTGCTCACCCACGGCTTTACCGTCGATGAGGCCGGCCGAAAAATGTCGAAGTCACTGGGCAACATCCTTGCGCCGCAGAAGATCACCAGTACGCTCGGTGCGGACGTCCTGCGCTTATGGGTGGCAGCCACGGACTACGCCAATGAAATGAGCGTTTCGGAGGAAATTTTCAAGCGCATGGCCGATTCCTACCGGCGCATCCGCAATACGCTGCGTTTTCTGCTCGGAAACCTGCATGGCTACGAGCCGAAGCAGCACGCCATCGAGTTCGATGATCTGGTCGCCATCGATCAATGGATGATCGCGAAGGCTTTTTCTCTTCAAAACGAGGTGCTGACGGCCTATCGCAACTACGAATTTCACGTCATTTATCAGAAAGTGCACAACTTCTGCGTGATCGAGTTGGGCGGGTTCTATCTGGATATCATCAAGGACCGGCTGTACACGGTCGGGACTGACAATGCGTCGCGCCGTTCAGCACAGACGGCCGTGCATCAGGTCGCCGAGGCGATGGTGCGCTGGATTGCGCCCATCCTGAGTTTTACCGCCGAAGAGGCTTGGGCGTTCCTGCCGGACGTGCCGAATGACTCGGTGTTCCTCAATTTGTGGCATCGATTTCCGAGCGGCGCCGAACATCCTTCGCTCATCGATTGGCCGGCGTTCATTACGCTCAAGGCCGATGTGTCGCGCGAACTCGAGCGGCTGCGTTCCGGCGGCCGGATCGGTGCACCGCTCGAAGCGGGCGTGACGGTATACGTGACAGCGGAAATTGCAGCGCGGTTTCGGGCGCTGGAAGATGAGACGCGCTTTTTGTTGATCACAAGCGAGGCGACAGTGATCACCGAATCACCGCCTGCAGACGCGGTGGCGACCAGTCAAGAAGGCGTGTTCATCGCGGTCAAGCCGCTCGTGCTACCGAAATGCGTGCGCTGCTGGAATCTGCGTGCCGACGTGGGCAGCGACGCCCGTCACCCGGAACTGTGCGCGCGCTGTGTGCTCAATGTGGAAGGCCCCGGCGAGGAGCGGCGCTTCGCATGAACGTACGAGCCTTTAATGCCCGTCCTCTCGTCTGCCTGCTGTTGGCGGCGATTGTGGTCGCGGTCGACCAGGCCACCAAGGCGATTATCGTGCAGCATTTCGGCGAGTTCGAATTCAAGACCGTCTTGCCGGTCCTCAACATCACACGGATGCACAACGTTGGCGCCGCCTTCAGTTTCCTGGCGTCGGCCTCGGGCTGGCAGCGGTGGGTGTTCATCTGTCTGGCGCTGGTGGTGAGTATCGGAATCGTGGTGTGGTTGTTTCGCCTACCGCGTGGCACGAGTATCCTGCTGAGCGGTGGGCTGGCGCTCGTGTTGGGCGGCGCCCTCGGCAATGTGGTAGACCGGATCCGTCTGGGGTATGTGATCGATTTCATTCATTTTCATTGGGATCGGGCCTATTTTCCCGCATTCAACGTGGCGGATTCTGCGATAACCGTCGGCGCCGCATGTCTGCTTTTGGATGCACTGTTTGAAGGAAAGCGAAATATCCATGCAAATCCTGTTGGCTAATCCGCGCGGTTTTTGCGCTGGCGTCGATCGCGCCATCGACATCGTCGAGCGAGCAGTGGCCTTGTTCGGTGCGCCCATCTATGTGCGTCATGAGGTCGTCCACAACAAGTATGTGGTGGACCGGCTGCGCACCATCGGTGCGGTGTTCGTCGAAGAGCTCGTTGAAGTGCCGGATGGCGCGACGGTGATTTTCAGTGCACACGGCGTGTCGCGGGTCGTCCAGGCGGAAGCGAAGCAGCGGCAACTGAATGTGTTTGATGCCACCTGCCCGCTGGTGACCAAGGTGCACATGGAAATTACGCGTTATGCGCGAGAGGCGCGCGAAGTATTCCTGATCGGCCATGCGGGCCATCCTGAAGTAGAGGGCACCATCGGGCAATTTGACGCGGCACTCGGTGGGGCGATTTATCTGGTGCAGACGGTCGACGACGTCGCGCAGTTGCAGGTGCGCGACCCGCAGCACGTCGCGTTCGTCACGCAGACGACGTTGTCAGTGGATGACACGGCGAGCATCGTCGCGGCACTGCGCGCCCGTTTTCCGGGACTTAAGGCGCCCGTGAAAGAAGACATCTGTTACGCGACGCAGAATCGTCAGGATGCCGTGAAGGATCTGATCGGTCGCTGCGATGTGCTGG
>CAZZZU010000153.1:0-8001 GCA_964658805.1 uncultured Steroidobacteraceae bacterium | reverse complement strand
TGCGACTCCTCCACGAGCAGTCCGCCGGACACGCCTGCTTGTTGACGCTCTTCGCTGTTCAAAGGCCGCAGCGCGAGTCCCAGCTGGACGCCCGCTGCCCCTGTGTTGGCAGCGGCGGTCATGCCAGCCGCTTCGGCCGCGCCGACGGTCGCGTCGAGTTGCACGGTTTTGCCAGCTCGCCACAGCTCGAGGGCTACCCGGTCGCCCGGTGCCGTTGCGCCGACCCGCGCCGACAGCTGTCCGGCGTCCGTAACGCCTTCACCAGCAATGCGGGTGATGATGTCGCCGACCTGGACGCCGGCCCGTGCAGCGGCACTGTCCGGCTCAACCTTGGCGACCAACGCGCCGTTGGGTGCCGGCATCTTGAACGAATCGGCTAAGGACTGATCGAGCGTCTGCACCTGTATTCCCAAACGCGCGTGTGAAACTTTGCCCGTCTTGACGATTTGATCCTTGATCTGCACGGCGACATTGATCGGAATGGCGAAAGACACGCCCTGAAAGGATCCTGAGTTGCTGTAAATCTGGGAGTTGATACCGACCACCGACCCGTCCGAGCTGAAGAGCGGACCGCCCGAGTTGCCGGGATTCACGGCGGCATCGGTTTGGATGAACGGTACATAGCCGTCGCCCGGGAGCGACCGACCCTTGGCACTGACGATACCGGCGGTGGCGGTTTCTTCCAGCCCGAAAGGTTCACCGATCGCAAGCACGTAGTCCCCAACATGAATCTGATCAGAATTGCCGAGGCGCACCGTGGCGAGGTCGTGCGCATCGATTTTGAGTATGGCGATGTCGCTGATCTTGTCCTTGCCCAACACCTTAGCCTTGAATTCGCGGTGATCGGAAAGTTTGACGGTGACGGTTTTCGCACCCTCGACCACGTGTGCGTTGGTCATGATGAGACCGTCGGCGGCAATCAAGAATCCTGAACCTTGGGCATGGGAGAGACCGTGTTCACCCGCCACCGGGATGTCGCCGGCCGTGGTGATGCCGACCACCGCTGCCTGGTTACGCGCCACGATGGCCCGGTAATTTGGCGCGGTGACGAGCGCGACTGTCGCGTCGTCCGCTTGCTGCACAGGCGCGCCGACCTGGGTGTGGTACAGGCCTGGCGCCGTGAAACCGGTGGCGGCACCGAGCGTTAACAAGCCGACGGTAGACCAGCCGATGGTGCGATTACGTATTTCCATTTGAACTCCTGACGTGATTGGACGCAAAGCTGCAGGAGCACAGCCTGGCGCCGAAACCTTAAGGCCAGCTTAAGCGCGCGGAAAACGCACATTCATCTGCAGGCCGCCGAGCGTCGAGGTCTCGACTTGCACATCGGCGGCATGGCGCTCTGCGATTTTCTTGACGATCGCCAGGCCAAGTCCGCTGCCGCTCGATTCCGACCCGGCGAGGCGGTAGAAGCGATCAAACAATCGGGCCCTGTCGGCAGGCGCGATGCCTGGGCCGGAGTCGTGCACCTCGAGCAGCGCCTGATTCGCGACCACGCTGGTACGGACCATGACGCGTCCCTGCGCGGGGGTATAGCGCACCGCATTGTCGAGCAAATTGCGCGCCAGGATTCGCAACGCCGGGCCGTCGCCGTGCACGGTTACTGACGTGCCCTCGACGCTCAGGGCAATGTCGCGCGCTTCGGCCAGCGCGTGACACTCGGCCGCGGCGGCGGCGACCGCCGCAGACAGGTCGCAATCTGCCAGCGGCGCGGGTGGTCCGCTGGGCTCGAGGCGCGCCAGTGTCAGTAATTGCTCGACCAGATGAATGGCGCGTTCGACCGCGGCGCCGAGCACCTCGCGCGCATCGCGGCGTGCCGACTCGTCCGGCGCCCGGTCGAGTAACTGCAGATGCAGCCGTAGCGCCGTCAAGGGCGAGCGCAGTTCATGCGCCGCGTCGGCGACGAAGGCGCGTTGTGCATCGAAAGCATCGTGCAAACGCAGCAGCAAGCGGTTGAGTTCGGATACCACGGGCTGTATCTCATCCGGCAAACCTCGCGTTTCAACGGCGCGCAGCGCGTCGACGTCACGACGCTCCACTTCAGCCGCGATGGTCTGCAAAGGTGCCAAACCTTTGCGCACGATCCAGGCCACACATAATCCCATGCAAGGCAGCAGCAGGAGCAGCGGCACGATCACACGCAAGGCCGCGGTTCTAGCGAGCTCCTGACGCACTTTCAAGGGCTGCGCAATTTGGATGACCCCTTGGTCGGTTTGCAGACCAAATGCACGCCAGTCCTCGCCGCGAAGACGCAGGTCCGCGTAGCCGGACACGGTTTGAGCGACGAACGGCAGCCCGGGGCGCGACAAATAAATACGTGCGCCGAAGACATCCCAGATCTGGACCACGTAGTCGAGCCCGGCCTGGTCGGGTGGTATCTCGAGTCTGGGCGCTACAGAAATCTGGCCGCGCAGCGAGAGCGCCATCTGCCGCAGCTGGTAGTCGAACAACGTCGACGTTTCGCTCAAGACCCGTTGATAAGTGAGCGCGGCAAAGGCGAGAGACAACGTGGCCAGCAACACCAGCAGCGCGAATACCAGACGCGCGCGAATGGAACTCATGGCTTTGGCACGAAGTAACCCACGCCGCGCCGGGTGCGGATGCTGTCGACGCCGAGTTTACGACGCAGCCCGTGGATGTAGACCTCCACCGCATTGCTGGCGACGCTTTGGTCGTAGCCGTAGAGGCGCTCTTCGAGCTGGCTGCGCGAAAGCACGGTGCCTGGACGCAGCAGTAACGCTGCCAACACCGCGTACTCATGCGCGGACAGGGCAATGGCTTCGCCCCGCAATTCGACTGCGCGGGTCGCCTCATTCAGACGCAGATCCCCGTGCACGATGATCGAATCGGCGCGCCCTGCATTGCGGCGTTGCACCGAGCGGATACGGGCCATCAACTCATCCAGATCGAAGGGCTTGACCAGGTAGTCGTCGGCGCCCGCATCGAGACCGGCAATCCGCTGCTCAACGGCGTCTCGAGCGGTCAAAATGATCACCGGTGTGGGATTCTTGGCGCGGCGCACCGCGCGCAGCACCTCGAGTCCATCCCGGCCCGGCAGGCCGAGATCGAGCAACACCAGATCGAAAGTCGTGCCCTCGAGCGCCGCCAGGGCGTGCTGGCCATTCGCCAACCAATCTACGGTGTGCTGCCCCTGTTGCAACGCCGTTCGCAGACCGCGCGCAATCATGACATCGTCTTCCACCACCAGGATGCGCATGCCCTGCATGATAGCTGCTTCCGTCCTACACTTTATCCGGCCGGCAGATGACAGACTTGAGGGGTGGCACGGCAAAGGATATGCAATATGTTTCGCCGCTTGCTGTCGCGCTCCACTGTCTTTTTGTTTGTGACCTCGCATCGTCAGTTGCAGCAGTACCTGCGAGTGCATGACACGCACCAGGCAGCCAACGAGCGGGGCAGGGGCGACGTCCCCGGACCGCTATCCAGTGGCTTGGGTGCCAAGGTGGTCCCGTTGCATCCGGGTGGGGGATGCGCCTGATGTCGCTCAGCGTCGCACAGGTTTTGAAGGGCGGTGCGAACGCATTCATGGCGGCCTTGCTGGCAAAACGGGTGGCGGACGATGTTGTGAAATCAGTGCCCTACTTGTCAGCAGGGGTTGGAGCTGTGCTGGGACTGGCGTGCGGCGCAGTCATCGGTCGCGCGCAGGCGAAGCGTCGCGGTAGACCTGTAGGTAAATCCCGACAGCATTGATCGCAAGTGTCCGCTGCAGGGCGACGCTTACGAGACTCAGTGTGCCTTATGGTTTCCGTTCCTTCGTTGCGGTCTTTTGCCTACCTGGCACGCGACTCAGTTCTCGCCTGGGTTTCGCATAATGCGTCCAGTTTGGGGGCTGCGCTGGCGTACTACACCATTTTTTCCATCGCGCCGATCCTCATCATCGCCGTGGCGATCGCCGGGTACGTGTTTGGCGCAACGTCGGCGGAATCGCAGGTTTTGGTCGAGATGCGTGGACTGATCGGCGACGCGGGCGCTGCCGCCTTGCAAAACCTGTTACTCAGCGCGCATCAAAGTGACAAGAAAGGGATAGCGGCGGTCATCGGCGTCGTCACCCTGCTCGTCGGCGCCAGCAGCGTCTTCGGGGAATTGCAGAACACCCTCGATCATATCTGGCAATCGACGCCGCAAAAACAGACCAAGGCTTGGTGGCGAGTACTGCACTCGCGCCTCTTGTCATTCGGCTTGATTCTCGGCGTCGGCTTTTTGCTACTGGTGTCCTTGATTGCGAGCGCAGCGCTGGCCGCCGTCGACACATGGCTCGGCGCGGTCATGCCTGCGTTAAGCGTCGTATTGCCTGTCCTCGATATCGGTTTGAGCATCGGTATATCCACGATTTTGTTTGCGATGATTTTCAAATATGTACCGCGCGAGGAAGTGGCCTGGAGCGATGTTTGGATCGGGGGGGCTGTCACTGCCTGCCTGTTTGCGATCGGCAAATATTTGATCGGCTTATATCTTGGCCGCAGTTCTTTGAGCTCCGCCTATGGGGCCGCCGGATCGGTCATGATCCTGTTGTTATGGATTTATTACTCGGCGCAGATATTTCTCTTAGGGGCGGAATTCACGCATGTTTATACCTATACGCATGGAACGCGCGCGAATCAGGCCTTGCCGGATGCAACGCCCAAGACCGGTCCGGGCCTAGCGGCCCGGGGCCAGGCGGTGCCTTCGCCGGCAGACTGACCGGGCTGCGCCGCGGGGCTGAAGGATGCGCTAGCATGTAGCCCATGAATAGCGATGATATAAACGCAGCACGGCGCAAAGCTGCACTCGATTACCACGAGTTTCCGACGCCCGGGAAATTGTCGGTGACGGCGACCAAGCAGTTGCTGAACCAGAGCGATTTGGCGCTGGCCTACTCGCCCGGTGTAGCAGCGGCTTGCGAGGCCATCGTCGAAGATCCCCTCAACGTGTTTCGTTACACGGCGCGGGGCAACCTCGTTGGCGTGATCAGCAACGGCACTGCAGTGCTCGGCCTCGGCGCCATCGGCCCGCTGGCCGCGAAGCCGGTGATGGAGGGCAAGGCGGTCCTATTCAAGAAATTTGCCGGCATCGATGTTTTCGACATCGAGATCGAGCAACGCGACCCATACAAGCTGGTGGAGGTGATCGCGGCACTGGAACCTACTTTCGGCGCCATCAATCTGGAGGACATCAAGGCACCCGAATGCTTCATCGTCGAGCGCGAGTTGCGTCGCCGAATGAAGATCCCGGTGTTCCACGATGATCAGCATGGTACCGCCATCATCGTTACCGCAGCATTCATCAACGGGCTGCGTGTCGTCGGCAAGGACATCGGCCGGATCAAGCTGGTGGTGAGCGGCGCCGGCGCAGCGGCCCTGGCGTGCGTCGATCTGCTGCTCGACCTGGGATTGACGAAGGAGAACGTCTGGCTCTTCGATCTGGCGGGGGTCGTGTACGAGGGCCGCATGGAGCTGATGGATCCGGAGAAAGCGCGCTTCGCGCAACCGACCTCGGCGCGCAAGTTGATCGATATCATCGCCGATGCGGACGTGTTTCTCGGCTTGAGCGCGGGCGGGGTACTCACTCCGGCAATGGTGACGATGATGGCGGCGAAACCGCTGATTCTTGCGCTCGCCAATCCCACGCCCGAAATTCTGCCGGAACAGGTGCGCGCGGTTCGCAGCGATGCGGTCATTGCGACAGGGCGCAGTGATTATCCGAACCAGGTCAATAACGTGCTGTGTTTCCCGTTCATCTTTCGTGGCGCGCTCGACGTCGGCGCAACCACCATCACGCGCAAGATGGAAATCGCCACGGTGCATGCCATCGCGGACCTGGCGCAGCAGGAGCAAAGCGACATCGTGGCGGCTGCCTATGGCGGCATCGAGGATTTGCAGTTTGGACCCGAGTATCTGATCCCGAAGCCATTCGACCCACGGTTGATCGTCAAGATAGCGCCTGCCGTGGCCAAGGCAGCCATGGAGTCTGGCGTGGCGACTCGGCCCCTGCCGGACCTCGAGGCGTACGAACAGCGCTTGCAGCAGTTCGTTTATCACAGCGGCACATTGATGCAGCCCATCTTTGCCGCGGCCCGCAAGGTCGAGTTGGGCAGCAGCCGCATCGTTTATGCCGAAGGCGAAAACGAGCGCGTGTTGCGCGCCGTGCAGATGATCGTGGACGAGCGCATCGCGACGCCCGTTTTGGTCGGTCGGCCGGCCGTTATCGAAACCGCCATCGCACGGCATGGCTTACGAATCCGGATCGGCGAAAATATCACCGTGGTCAATCCGGAACAGGACGACCGCTTTCGCGAATACTGGCAGGCCTACCATGCGCTGACCGAGCGGCGCGGCGTGACTGCACAATACGCGCGGCTCGAAATGCGTCGCCGCACCACGCTCATCGCTTCCATGTTGCTCAAGAAAGGCGAGGCCGATGGGATGATCTGCGGCACGGTAAGCACGACGCGGCGTCACCTGCGGTATGTCGATCAGGTGATTGGCTTGAGTGCGGGCGCGAATGTGTACGGGGCTATGTCAGGGTTAGTGCTGCCGGGGAGACAGCTCTTCATCGTCGATACCCATGTAAATCTGGATCCGTCCGCAGGGCAGTTGGCTGAAATTACCCAATTGGCCGCGGACCAGTTGCGGGCATTTGGCTTGAAACCCAAGGTAGCACTGCTGTCGCACTCGAATTTCGGCTCGAGCGATGCGCCCTCGGCACTCAAGATGCGCGAGACGCTGGCGCTGCTGCGCGTGCTTGATCCCGAGCTCGAGATCGACGGCGAGATGCATGGAGACTGTGCGCTCGACGAGCCGTCGCGACTCGCGATTCTGGAGAATACGACCCTGAAAGGGAGCGCCAATCTGTTGGTCTGCCCCAACCTCGACAGCGCCAGTATTGCGTACAATCTGCTCAAATCAGCCGCGGGTCACGGCGTTGCCATTGGACCGCTGCTGCTGGGATGCGCGGCCCCGGTGCACATACTCACGCCCGCCGCCACGGTGCGACGCATCGTCAACATGACGGCGGTCACCGTGGTCGAGGCGAACCGGGTTCGCGCCTGAGCCGGCAGCGGCTACATTCTAAGGCGTGGGCGGCGGGGTCGGTTCGTGCGGCGCGTCAGTGGGCGGAGTCGGCATGGCGCCCGTCGCTTTGTTGCGCTTGAGCTCATCCTTGCACAGCCGCTTCATCTGCGACTTCGACATGTGCACGTCGGCCGCTTTTTGCTTGCGCAGGCAATCCTGCATCATCTCGTGGTCCGTCGGCGCCGCCCGCGACATGCTGTCATCGGCAAGCACGGGGACCGCGGTTGCCAGCAACACACACAGCACTGAAATTTTGGTCAACATAGATCTACACTCCGCTCGAATGGTGGGAGCAGTGTAAAGTACCGGGTCATGCTTCTTGCAAATTTTCGGACCCGGTTTATGGCGGCCGCCCTCATCGGAGTAGCGGGGTCGCTGGCGACGGTTGCTGTTGCTGCACCCGTCGAGAACGCCGCTGACGTCGTCAGCGCCTGGGAACATCATCATGCGCGGTTCAGTTACTTCGGCATCACCTCGTTGTATACCTGCAGTGGGTTGGAAGACCACGTGAAGAGTATCCTGCTGCACTTCGGCGCACGTCCCGGGGTCAAAGTATCGGCGACGGGCTGTCCATACGGGCCGGACGTCCCGAGCCGCAGTGCCTGGGTCGACGCGGACTTCGAGAGTCTGACGGCGGTTGAAGCGGCGACAGGCGAGACGGTACCGGCGCTTTGGACGAAGAGGGAGATGTCGCCGAATCGGCCCAGGTTCATGGGCGAAGGTGACTGTGAATTGGTCGAACAGATGAAGGGCATGATTGCCAAGAACTTCAGCTTGCGCGAGCTGAGCTACAAAACCACCTGCGTACCCAATGAGCTGTTCCTCAACGGCTTTGCGGTCAAGGCGGAGGCCCTGATTGCCACGGCCCCGCAACCCGCGGCTGCCGACTAGTAGCGTCGCTGCGCGCGTCTGCTTACGCGCGTCTGCTCAC
>CAZZZU010000152.1:0-8003 GCA_964658805.1 uncultured Steroidobacteraceae bacterium | reverse complement strand
CGCCCGGCGGTATGGAGCCCGACTTCGATCCGGCGGATCCCAAAAACTTTGGCTTGTCGCCGCAACGGCAATGGACGGCTGTGGGACCCAAATCGGTCAGCGCCCGTATAGTCGCGATCTCGAGTGATCAGCGCGGTAACGCAAACATCGTGCTCGACAGCGGACAGACTTGGGCAATCTCGGATGACGACGGCCAGCTATCGAGAAATGAGCGCGTCACCATCAAACGAGCGGCGCTGGGCTCGTTCCTGCTATGGAATCAATCGAATCACTCGTATCACGTGCGCAGGGTGCAGTGAATCAATCGATTGGGTAGCCGAATCTGCGCACCCAAGGCTCGAGCACCGGCATGAGAGGCAGCAAGGACTGGGCGTAGTGACGCCACTGTCCCACGCCCGATGTAACCAGCCCTCGCGACAATTGCGCGGTACTTGGCGTGGCATGCTCACGAGCGCCGACTTTATTGCCAAAGTTGCGCAGGTCAGCCGTTGGCTCAATCCCGAGGAATGCGCAGATCGAGCCGATCTCGGCCTCGAAATTGGCCACCAGCGTTTCGTAGCACACCGTGTGCCAGGCCAGCTCGCAGACCGGGCGCACCACGTGCGCGAGAGCCATGACCGCAGCGTAGAACTCGGCCGCGCTCGACAGATCTAGCATCTGGTACATGGACGCGTTCATCTTGAAGCGGCGGCGAAAGCAGCTTAAGACCACGTCGCGCGGGTCACGAATCGCGAACAGGATCTTAGCGTCCGGGAAGAGCTTGGCGATCAGCGGCAGCTTTACGGTATTGAGGGGATGTTTATCAATGAACACCTTGCCGCTCACCTCGAGCCCTTGGCCATGCACCGCCTCCCAATATGCCGCCCGAACGGTATCCAGTTCGGCTGGCCCGGCCGCTTCGAGCGCCTCGAAGCCGGGCTCACGCATCAAGCTCAGCACGCCTGTGGCGAGCAATTCACGCTCTTCCAGGCTCACTACACTGGGATGACCATCGAGCACGACTTCGAGCAGCGTCGTACCGGAACGCGGGAAACCCAGCAAAAACACATGCTCGGCTGCCGGCGTGGGTACCGCGGCCGACCGCGCGGCAGGGGCCCAACTGGCAGACCGCTGCTCGAACGCGACCAAACAACTGCGCACGTAATCGAGTGCGCTCGGTACGGCGAATGCCCTATGGACCTTCTGCAGCGACCGGTTGCAAGTCTCGTAGGCAGCAAACGCTGCGTCGTAGCTTCCCCTTGCATCGTCCAAATCCGCGAGCAGGCCCATTGCGCGGGCGCGGTCGAGCTCGCTGGCGCGACCGTCGATGATCAAGCGCTGCAGCGCTGCTTCCGCGGGGCGGTACTGCCCTGCCGCGAGATCTGCGGCCGCCAGGCTCATGACAGCATCCGGAAAACCGGGTGCTAGTTGCAGCGCCTTGTCGGCGTAAGCGCGCGCTTCTGCGTGCTCGCCCCTCTGGGTAGCGATGCTCGCGAGCGCCACCAGCGCGCCGACGTTGCCCGGTTCGAGTTCGAGCGCGCGCAGATGGCTCGCCCTGGCGCTCTGTAAGGACCCGAGTGCGATCAGTGCATTGCCCTTGGCGGCATGGGCGAATGGCAGATCCGCGTGCCGCCCCAGCAGGCTGTTCAGGTGCTGCAGGGCTTCGTCAGGTCGGTCCAGACGCAGCAGGCACAGCGCGAGCGCATGCCGGGCTGCGACGTCCGCAGGCGCGATCGACACCGCCCGCTGCAACAGCCGCAATGACTCGGCGAAGTCGCCCGTCTGCTCGAAGCGCGTGGCGAGCACGTTGAGCAGCAGCGGATGTTCGAAACCGCTGGCCAAGGTTTTTTCGGCCAGCACGGCGGCGCGTTCGATCTCGCGGTTTTGTGCCAGGTTCAGCACCGTTCGCAATATATCCATATCGGCTTGAAGATCGCGGGCCATGCTGCATCATAGGGGAATAATGACAGACACTCCCGAAGCGCTCATGCGCGAGGCCATGCGCCTGCATCGCCAGAACAGCGTGCCCGAGGCCATGTCAGCCTATCGCTCCATTGTGACGCGCTGGCCGCGCTACGCAGATGCCTGGTACAACCTGGCGGTCTTGCAACGTCAGATATTTTTGTACAACGACGCGCTCGACTCCTACCGCGAGGCGCTTGATCTGGGGATCAGCCGGCCTGAAGAAGTGCATCTGAATCGCGCCGTCATCTTCAGCGACATGCTGAATGACCCCGTGACAGCGGCGCGCGAGCTGGAGCAGGCGCTGAGCGTCAACCCGGGCTACGCGCCGGCGCTGCTTAACCTTGCGAACCTGTACGAAGACATCGGCAAACGGCAAGAGGCCAGCGCCTTTTATGCACGGATCCTGGAAGTGGAACCGCAGAACCACGAGGCCCTGGCACGCTTCGCCAATGTACAGAACCTTGACACGGTTGATGCGGCGCTGATCGAGCGGCTGCAGCGGGCCATTGCCCTCGCACCGGCTGCCCATCACCGCGCCAGTCTCGGGTTTGCGCTCGGTCGCTTGCTGGATGGTGCGGGCCGTTACCCTGAAGCATTCGTCGCCTACGCCGCAGCCAATCACGCCAGCCGCGCCAGTGCCGGACCGAATTTTGTCGCTTATGACAATGCGCGGCAGCAAAACTTCGTCGACCGCATGATAGAAATGGCTGCCCCAGCGGCGCGCGCCACCGAAAGCGCGGATAGCCCACAGCCGATCTTCATCCTCGGCATGTTTCGCTCCGGCTCCACGCTGACCGAGCAACTGCTGGCCAGCCTGCCTGGCGTCGCGGCCGGCGGCGAGCTGCCGTTTCTGCCCCAGTTCATCAACACGGAGCTCACACCGTTTTACGAATCCCTGCAGGCGCTCTCGCCGCAGCGCCTCGATGCCGTCGCCGCCCGCTATCGCGCCGAGCTGAAACAGATATCCGCCACGGCCCGCTATGTCACCGACAAGCGCCCGGATAACTTTTTGTATATCGGTCTCATCAAGCAGCTGTTTCCGGCTGCCAAGATCATCCATACCGTGCGCGATCCATTGGATAACTGCCTGTCGATTTATTTCCTGCACCTCGAGCAACAGATGAGCTATGCGCTCGATCTGCTGGACACGGGCCACTTCTTCACCGAATCCCGGCGTCTGATGACGCATTGGAAAAAGCAGTTCCCCGACGACATCTTTGATTTCGACTACGACGCGCTGGTACGCGAACCGCAGCAGGCGATGCGTGGGCTATGCGATTTCCTTGGCCTCGAATGGTCGGGCGAAATGCCTGCAGTCGCCTTGCGCAGCGGCGCCATCAAGACCGCCAGCGTCTGGCAAGTGCGCCAGCCTCTGTATCGGACCTCGTCCGGTCGGGCGCGGCACTATGCCGGCGAGCTGCGTGCCTTGCAGCAGTACCTGGACGGTGCCGTGTGAGCGCGGCACTGCCGATCGTGCTGCCTATCTTTGCGACCCCATTTGGCATCGTGAAAGTGCCCGAGGCGGAGCGCTGGAATGCGGCGCTGCTGGCCTTGCTCGCCGCGCGCATGCCTCAGGCTGCCGGGCCGGGCCTGCGCAGCAGCAGCGATGATGTGCTCGAGTGGCCGGACGAGGCGGTGCGTCACCTGTCAGAAGAGTGGTTACGTGGCGTGTACACCGTGGTGCATCACGTCAATGAAATCAGCACCACCGCGTTGCGCGGCTTCACGCTTCAGGCGCGCGCCCACGCAACCATCGTCGATCCGGACGGGTGTATGCCCGCGACTAATTATCCCATGACCTCGTGGTGCGCCATCTACTGCGTGAGCGCGCCGGCAGCCTCGACGACACGCGCGGACAGCGGCATGTTGCGCCTGTACGAATCGCGACTTGGCACCATGTTCCAGGACGCCACCAGCGCGGTGATGCGGGTGCCGTTTCGAACTTCCCACTATGCGTGGCGCCCGGTCGCGGGCGACATGGCGATTTTTCCTGCTGCGCTCATGCATGAGATCGCTTTATTGCGCGCCAGCGAGCCGCTGGTCCTCGTGACGCTGCGGCTGCGTTTCATCAGCCCCGGCCAGGAAGGGTTCGAGCGATGGTAGCGCCCATCAAGGTGTTGCCGTTGTTCGCCGTTCCGTTCGGCGAGACGCGTCTGTCGCCGTGTGAGCGGCTCAACCAGGAGTTGGAGACCTTGTTCATCGCGCGCGAGAACGATGCACATCAGAACCCATCGCCAAGCCACATACCGCAGGCTGAAACGTTCGAGAGTCGCTTCAACCTGTTTCGCTGGCCGGAAACCTGTGTGCAGGAGCTGCGCCAGTTCATGCTCGATGCCATCGCGCGAATGGTGATGGAGACGACGCCGCTCAAGGCGCCGGAGCTGTCGCGCCTCAAGCTGCAGAATCACACCTGGTTTCACATCTCGCGCTATGCAGGGTCATTCATCGCGCACAATCATCCGCTGGCATCCTGGTCAGCCGTCTATTGCGTGCGCCCCGGTGAAGTCGTGCCCACACAGCCGCGCAGCGGCATGCTCCGCTTCATGGATACGCGTCAGGGGGCCGGGTCATTTCTGGACCCCGCCAACGAGCCGTTGCATCGACCGTTTGCACTGCGCCCGCTGGAAGTGCAGCTCGCCGCCGGCCAGCTGCTGATGTTTCCATCCTATGTTTTTCATGAAGTCGCGCCTTTTTACGGTCGCGACCGGCGCATCACCGTCGCAACCAACTGTTGGTTTACCAGCGGCTGAGGGCCTGCCCCAGGTCTTCGATGAGATCGCCGGCGTCCTCTGCGCCGATGGACAAGCGTACCGTCCCGGGTCCAAGCAAGGACACAGCCCGTTGCTCCGCGGTGTAGTCGTGGCCGCCGAGCAGTTGCGAGGGCATCACCAACGACTCGGTGGCGCCAATACTCGCGGTGATGGCGAACAGCTGCAACGCGTCGGCGAAGGCCGCGCCCTCCGTGAGGCCCCCGTCCAGATCCAGGCTCAACACCGAGCCGAAGTCGCGCATCTGCTTGCGCGCCAATGCATGTTGCGGATGACTCTCCAAACCCGGGTAGTGCACGCGCTTGACGCGCGGATGCCTCTCGAGAAAGCGCGCCACCGTCATGGCGTTCGCGCTTTGACGCTCGTAGCGCAAAAAATACGTGCGCATGCCGCGCTGGATCATGAAGGCTGCATGCGGGTCCAGATGAGGTCCCAGCGCCGCGACATCGCGGCGCATGAGATCGAGGATATCGCGATTGCCGATGATGGCGCCGCCCATCACGTCGCCGTGTCCTGAAGCGAATTTCGTGAGGCTGTGCAGGAACAGATCGACGTCGTAATCACCGTGATTGTGAAAGCCGGCAAAGGTATTGTCGAGCAGCGTCAAGGCGCCGCAGCGGCGCGCGTGGCGCGTGATGTGTTCGATGTCCGCAATCTTACAGATGGGATTGGTGGGGCTTTCGAAGATGACCAGCCGCACCGGCCGTGCGGCGAGCGTGCGTTCGATGCCGGCGAGGTCCTCGATGGACAGCAGGGTATGCGTGATGCCGAACTTGGCGAGCAGACGCTGAACGAGATAACGCGTCGGCCCATAGGCTTCGATGAAGCCGAGCACGTGATCGCCGGCTTTGCACAAGCCGAGCAGCGCAGCCGATAGCGTGCTTACGCCTGACCCTGTCAGCAGGCATGCTTCGCGCCCCTGCAGCTGCGCCAGCAACTGTTCCAGTTGCGCGAGCGTTGGATTGGTCGCGCGCGAGTAAAAGTGACCCTCGCGTTCGCCGCGGAAATACTTCAGCGTCTGCGCCGTGTCATCGAACGCAAATTTAACGGATTGGTAGATCGGGGCTACCACTGGGTGATTGTCGGCGGCCAGGGTCACCTGGGGCGGATGATTTACGCGGGTCACGTCTTTCATGGCATGACGATACACCGGCGCCGGGATTGCGTTGCACTCGTGGAGTAATTAAGCTACTCGGCGAATAGTCATTGGGGAGTAGCTATCTTCTTCCCCGAAGAGTTCACGTCAACAGACTTGGCGCGCATGCGTCGTGGCGTGAATAGTGCTCGGAGCGTATGGGCTGCGAGCGCCTGGCGAGACCTTTGGCCTTCGGCATCCACCCCGCCGGGCGAGCGTGCCGCAAGCGCCATACGTCCTCGCCCGGCACCGGAAAAACCGTGGTCACCAGCGTCGTTATTTTCCTCCTGTGCGCAGTCGCTATCTACTGGGCCTGCGAATATTTCGTCAACGGCATCGAATGGGTGGGTCGCCGCCTGAAACTGGGCGATGCCACCGTCGGCACCCTTCTCGCGGCATTCGGCACCGCGCTGCCGGAATCCGCCGTCACTTTCGCGGCTGTAACATTTGGTCACACCGAGGCCCAGAGAGAGATAGGCGTTGGCGCCGCAGTGGGCGGCCCTCTGGTACTCGCCACCATTTCTTACGCGGTAGTGGGCATCGTGCTGTTCTTGTCGAGTCGGCGGCTCCGGCGCCCAAACATGTCGCTGCAAATCGATGGCTCACGTTTGAGTCGCGACCAGGCCTGGTTCGCGCTGATCTTTGTGCTCATCATCGTGCTGGGGTTGGTGCAGTTTCCTTACAAAAAACTTTTTGGGATCGCGCTGATGGCCGCCTATGCCTTGTACGTGTGGAGAGAGATGCGCGACGATGCCGGCGCTGTCGAACATGCAGATCTGGAACCGCTCAAATTCCGCCCGCGCGATATTCAGCCGGGGCTTGGCTGGGCGTTGCTACAGTCGGGTGCCGCGCTGGCCTTGATCGCGGTCGCATCGCGACTGTTCGTCGGCCAACTCGAGACGATCGGCACGGGCCTGGGTTTTTCCACCCAGCTTGTTGCGTTGTTACTGAGTCCGGTCGCCACCGAACTGCCCGAAACGCTGAACGCCGTCATATGGGTGCGTCAGGGTCGCGAACGCCTGGCTCTGGCAAACATTTCCGGCGCCATGATGATCCAGGCAACCATTCCGGCCGGGCTTGGCGTGCTATTCACGTCCTGGCGCTTCGATGCACCGCTCATCGTCGCGGGCGTCGTCACCATCATCGCGGTCGTCGCCCTGTGGAGCATGTTTCGACGGCGCGATGTGAGCGGCCTGCAGTTGGTGCCGGTGGGTGCACTGTACCTGGCCTTCATCGCCGCCGTCACGCTGCTGCGCGTTTACGGCGCCAGGTAGCGATCCAACTCCGCCGTGATGGGCGCGCTCGATGCGAACAGCGCGTCGCCATCGGCCAGGCTGAAGCCGAGGTCGCGGAAGCCCTGCTGCGCCAGCAGTTCAGGTCGCGTCAGCGTGTTCGATTCGTGTAGCGTGAAGTCCGCCAGCTTGTGCGCGAGGTGTACCACGTTGCTCTCCCATTGCCCGCTGCCCGCACTGGCGTACTCCTCCCAGTGGGCCGCAACCCGCGGTACCGGCTGCGGCAGTCGCCAGGCTTCGATTACACGCTGGCCAACGTCGCGCTGGAAGGACTCGATCAGGACATCATAGTCATCGTCGTCGAGCTCCAGCCCGGCACGACGCGCCACATCATGCACCGCTCCGAGCGTTATCACCTTACCCATGTTGTGCAACAGACCGCAGAGGTAGCAGACATGTGTTTCGCGCGCGAGCATGTGCGCAAGCTGCCGCGACCACAGCGCGCTTGCCAGCGAGTGCCGCCACAGACGCCGTGCGCGACGCTGCTGACCCTTGACGTCCAACAACTTGCCTTGTAACGCGAGGGTAAAGGCAATGTTCGCCACCTCATCAAAGCCGAGCCAGGCAATCGCATGTTGTAGCGAGACAATCGGCGAGGCAGACCGTTTGGCTGCAGATGCCGCGATACGCAAGATGTACATGGATAGCACGGCATCGGACGCAATGATGTCGGCGAGCTGGTGCGCATCCGCCGAACTGCGCGTACCCGCCACCACGCGCACGGCCACGTCAGGCAGTAACGGAATGACGAGCTCGTCACATTCCAGATATTGCCGCACGCGCCCGCGAACCGATTCCAGCCCCGTGACCTGCATGAGCGCTGTAACGGCACCGCGCGCCACGACTTGAGGGGAAACCCTAGCC